>NZ_JBIUAQ010000022.1:0-20082 GCF_044547565.1 Amycolatopsis sp. NPDC052450
CCTCCCCGGCGGGCGCCGCCGCGCGCCCGCGCTGTTTCGCCCCCAGGCCGGGCCGGCGCCCCCCCCCCCGCGCTTCCGGCGGGCCCCCCCCCCCCCCCCCCCGCACCCCCCCCCCCCGCCCCCCCCCCCCCCCCCCCCCCCCCCCACGCCTCGTTTGACTTACCCCTCAACCGTCCTTACCGCTCACGAGCCCACCCCAAGTCGGTGGTTTCGCGTGATCCGATGGACACCACACGTGTCTGGACGGACGACACACGCGTGACCGTGCTCAGTCGTGAGGCGTCCGCCTGAACACCCGTGTCGTCCGCCTGATCACGTGTGTCGTCCCTCCAGTCACGCGACATCGCCACCCGCGCACCCGGCGGTACGTGCCTTACCGTTGCCCGTCCACCAGGTACTTGCCGCCTTGCTGACGGCGGTCCTTCTCGTACGGGTCGATGGCGTTCGGCTCCGAAGCCTTCCTTGGTTCGAGGCCCGTACGGTCGGTTTTGCCCGCCTCCCCGGCCGCGCCCTCCGTTTGCACGGTCTCGGGATTGGGGTCGATCTTCTTCCGGTCCTTGTTGGCGCTTTCCCAGTCGGCGAACAGTTTCTTGAGATCGTCGGAAAGCTCGCCGTCCGTTTTCGCGTAGGCTTCGGCCGCCTTCCTGAGCTGTTCACCGGCGAGGATGAAGCGAGCACAGCTCGTCCTCATGAACTGTTCGACGGCGTCGCGGATTTCCAAGGTCGTGTCGTCACCCGTGCACGTTTGCGAGTCACGGCCCGCGAGGTGCCGGTCGGCGATATCGGCCCCGGCGAGGATCCGCAGTTGTGCCGAATAGGCTTCGGCCGCTTCGAAGCAGGTTTGCGCCACCCTCAGGAGGAAGTGGACCTCGACCCTGATCCCCTTGTACTTCGCGCGGTCGGTCTGGTTCGGCAGCGTGTTCGCGGTGAGGTCGTAGAGCTCGAGGTTGTAGCTGTGCACCCCCGCGATCGCCTTCTGCAGCGCCAGCACGTCCCCGCCGAAGTCGTCTTCGAGGCCGCTCAACGCGTTGTGTTCGTCCTGGATCGAGGTGGTGAGCTTCTGCAGGATGTCCTGGAGGGACATGGCGTCCTGCTCGACGGTGTGGCTCTTGAGGGCCGCGCCGACGAAGCCTGCCAGGGTGAGGACGGCGCCGACCGGGCCGAGGACCTTCCCGCCCGCTTCGTTGACGGAGCCCACGACCTTGCTGAGCTTCGCCCCCGCGGACAGCAGATTGCTCACGATCCCGTGGATCGCCTGCGCCCGATCGAGCTTCTCCAGGATCGCGTCCGCGGTGGAGATCGTGAGAGTGACCTTCTCGTCCAGTTTCTTGGTGGCCCAGTTGAGTCGTTTGATGATGTTGAGCCGGGTCACCTGGATCGTCGTGGCACGCGTGGAGTACAGCGTGGACAGGCTGGCGAGGATGAGTGCCTGGTTCAGGATGGTCGGCGCGATCGAGGCGAAGAATCCGGCTCTGAAGGCCTTCGCGGCGAGCCCGGTCCACTCGATGAACCATTCCTCGGTCGAGCTGGTCGTACCGTCCAGCCACTCGACGTTCCGGACGACCTCGCCCTGCCCGAGCAGTTCGGTCACCCGCCCGTTCTTGTCCTGGAAGCCGAGGTTGCCCGCGACGTTCAGGAACGTGTTGTGGGCGGTCTCCAGCTTCGTGAGGTCAGGCCCTTCCAGCTGCGGCACGAACTTGGCGACTTCCTGCCGCCGGTTCCAGGCCAGCCGCTCGATCTGCGCCAGATTCCGTTCGACATGGCATTCGACGTACTTCTGGGTCTGCGGATTCCAGCCCTGGCAGTGGACGTCCTTGTAATGGCCGAGCATGCCGTCCATGACCCAGGTCAGGTATCCGCAGATGTCGTCGGCGCCGGACAGGTGACCGTACGATTCGGCGGGCCACTGCCAGGCCCAGGGCTCCGCCGAGCACGGGACGGTGGTCGAGAGGTTCATCATGGCGTCGACGGCGTCTTCCATCCAGCGCTTGGTGAGCGCCTTGAGGAGGTCGTCCAGCGCGCTGTCGAGCATCCTCTTGTACTCGCTGAGGGTCAGATACTTGCCGGCCATGGAGGCCCCCGCTTCCCGCTCCCTGTGACAAAGTCATGGAGAGTGTAACGGCGAAGGGGCGATCGCGCGGCCGAACCGGAGGAAAAGCGAAAAGCCCGGACATCCCCCTGTCCGGGCTCTTCACCTCGTCCCCCTTGCCCCCTCGCTCAGGATTCGCCGGGCTGCTCCGGAGTCAGTAACCACGCGGCGGCGTAGACCGGGATCGCGAATCCGGCGGTGAAGAAGACGCTCGCCACGAGGGCGATGCGCAGGATCGCCGCGTCGACGCCGAGATAGGCGGCCCAGCCGCCGGCGACGCCCGCGAGCATCTTGTCGGTACGGCTGCGGTGGAGCTTCTTGGTGGCCACGCTGTTCGTCATGGCTCCATGTTCGCCCCGGGACGACCCCCGGCACATCGGGGAACGGCCCCGACCCGACCCTGGAATCCGACCCTGAGGGGCACGAAAAGGATGAAGGTGTCCGGTCCCGGCGACCTGGACCTGATCGTCTACTCGCTGCGCAAATGGCTGCGCCTGGCGGTCAAGGGGAACCCGACCGTCCTGTTGCCGGAGACGAGCTCGTGCGGACCTACCTCAGGGCGTGGAAGATGCCTTGATGACGATCAAGGCGAAAGCACTCATCTTCGGAGTCGCGGTGCTGACCGTGCTGGGAATCGGCACGGCCGGCGCCGCGCCCGAAGGTCATGGCGCGCGAAGCAGGCTCGACGTCGTGCAGGCCCGCGGCGAGCTCCGCGTGTGTTCGACGGGGGACTATCGCCCGTTCACCCATCGCGACGCCGCGGGCGTGTGGAGCGGGATCGACATTGACCTCGCGGGCGACCTCGCGAAGCGGCTCGCCGTCCGGCTCCAACTGGTCCAGACCACGTGGAAGGCGATCGCCGACGACGTCGGGCGGAAATGCGACCTGGCGATGGGTGGCGTGTCGGTGACCTTGGACCGCGCGAAGAAGGGCTTCTACACCGTTCCCTATCTTCGGGACGGCAAGACGCCGATCACCTTGTGCGAGAACGAAAAGCGGTTCCAGACCGTGGAGCAGATCGATCAGTCGGGCGTCCGTGTCGTCGTGAACCCCGGTGGCACCAACGAACAGTTCGCCGACTCGAACCTCAAGCGCGCGACCATCGTGCGGCATCCGGACAACAACACGATCTTCGCCGAGATCCTGGCGGGCCGCGCTGACCTGATGATCACCGACGCGACCGAAACCCGTTGGCAGGCGAAGCAGGATCCGCGGCTGTGCGCGGTGCATCCCGACCGGCCGTTCACCTTCTCCGAGAAGGCGTACCTGCTGCCGCGCGACGTCGTGTTCAAGGAGTGGGCCGACCAGTGGCTGCACCTCGCGTTGAACGACGGCACCTACGCGCGCATCGCGAAACCCTGGCTCGGCTGAAACCGGTTTGAACCACTTCCGTTACCCATCCGTATCCCTGGATGTGGGTGAGGAGGACTCAGACCGGAGGAAGACACCGATGATGAACAGCGCCGGGAAACACCGCAAGCGTGCGACGATCGGCATCGCGTCCGTTCTCGGGGTGGCCGCCATCGCCGCGGCGATGTTCGCGCTCAGCACTCCGGACGGGCAAGCCGCGGAAAGCTGTCAGGGACTGGACACCGCGCTGCGCAGCAACCTCGATTTCATCGCGGGCCAGCAGGCGGATCCCGACGCAGTCTCCGCGGCGCGGATCGCGAACCGGCAGGCCGTCGTCGACCTCATCCAGCAACGCCGCGAAGCCGCGGGTTGTACCGAAGAGGTGCTCGCGGACGTCGGCGAGCAAGAGCAGGGCGCCGGGACGGACGAAGCCATGGCGGGCGAAGGCGAAGTCGTTTGCCCGGGTTCCACGGTGACGCTGTCCGGCGAGGGCGGCGCGCCCGCCGCGTCCAGCGGCGAGTTCCCGGCGGGCACCAAACTGAAAGTGACGAACCTGGACAACGACAAGTCCACGACCGTCGAGGTCACCGGCGTTTCCGGCAGTTGCGCGCTGCTGAACAACGCGGCCTTCGAACAGGTCCGCGAACCCGGGAAGTTCCTGATCCGCCGGGCCACCATCGAGCGGGTCGGCTGAGACACCCGCACCGGAACGGGGAAGACGCGGACGGATCCGGTGCGGAGGCGGCGCGAGTCCTCCTGGTCCCCTCGGTCAGGAGGGCTCGTGGTCGTTTGTATCTCACTTGTACGCCCTTTCGGGACGCTTCTCACGAAACGCCGAGAAAGGACATCCGATGAGATTCAGACGAGTGGTCACGGCGGCCGCCACCGCCTTGCTTGGCATGGCCGGGCTGGCGATCACCGCGACGTCGGCCGAGGCCGCCGTCGGACCGCGCCCCAACTTCCAGCTCCCGTTCCCCTGCAACCAGGTGTGGAACGGCGACAACGACAACAGCAGCGCGCACCGCGCCTACGAAATCGACTTCAACCGCGGCAGCTCGGCGGGGGCGGACCTCGGCGACACCGTGGTCGCGGCCGCGGCGGGCAAGGTCGTCATCTCGGCGCACCAGGGTTCGGAGAACGGCTTCGGCAACCTGGTGAAGATCGACCACGGTGGGGGATGGTCGACCTACTACGCGCATCTGAAGGTCCGCACGGTCGCGCTGAACGCGCAGGTCGCGCAGGGGCAGAAGATCGGCGAGGTCGGCAACACCTCCAAGCCGGGCAACAACATCAGCCCCCACCTGCACTACGAAGTCCGCACCAACGACTCGTCGTGGCCGAGCAACATCAAGCCCGCGTACTTCAACGGGGTGAAGTTCGGCTACCCCAACGCCAACGTCACCTCCAAGAACACCTGCAGCGGCAACGGGAACCCCAACCCGTACGACGCCGTCGAGGTGTGCGGCGACGGTTACAAGGTCATCGACTCGCAGGCACTCGGCAGCGCGGCGACGACGTACCTGCTGTACAACGGCACGACCAAGAACAACTGTGTCACCACCATCAAGTCCACCTCGGTCGGCACGGGCAGCGCGGTTTCGGCCTTCCTCGAAGTGGAGGGTTCGGCGCGCAAGAGTGATTCCGGCAGCTTCGAGTACTACGCGGGTCCGGTGAGCGCGGCCGCCGGCGCGAAGTGCGTCAAGTGGGGCGGCTCGGCCGGGTCCACCAGCTACGAGTCTCCGCTGGAGCACTGCGGCTGACTCTCTGAAGTGTCATGAAAGGGTCGTTCAGGACATCTTTTGTCCTGAACGACCCTTTCATGACACTTGAAGGTGGGCGCGGACGCGGGTGAAGCGGGCTTCCCAGGCCGCGCGGACTTCCGGAGCGGCGGCGTGCTCGGCGAACAGGTCCGGGGCGGGAGCCTGGAGCGGCACCGGCAGTCGTCCGTCCACAGGGGACAGTGAAGCGCCGCAGACGTCCCCGGTCAGCAAGGACATCGTGCCCAGCCCGCAAGCGAAGTCCAAAGTGGGCAGTGCGCCCGCGAGCGCCAGCCCGGCGGCGAGCCCGACGCTCGTCTCGACGGCGGAGGACACCACGCACGGCAGGCCGCAGGCTTCGGCGACCTCCAGCGCGCGCCGGACCCCGCCCAGCGGCGCGACCTTCAGCACGGCGATGTCGGCCGCCCCGGCGACGGCCACCTTGAGCGGGTCTTCGGCCCGGCGGATCGATTCGTCCGCGGCGATCCGCACGCCGACCCGGCGCCGGACGTCCGCCAGTTCTTCGATCGACGGGCACGGCTGCTCGACGTATTCGAGCCCGCCCGCCGCGCGGTCCAGTTCGCCGATGGCCTTGACCGCGGTGTCCACATCCCAGGCCATGTTCGCGTCGACGCGAACCGCGCCCCGCGGGCCCAGCGCGGCTCGCACCGCCTCCACCCGGGCGCAATCCTCGGCGAGGCTCACCCGCGGATCGGCGACCTTCACCTTCGCCGTGCGACAGCCCGACGCCGACACGAGTTCGTACGCCTTCTCCGCCGACACCACCGGGACGGTCGCGTTCACTTCGACGCTCTCCCGCACCGGCGACGGCCATCCGCGTTCGCTCGCCTCCAGCGCGGAGGCCAGCCACGGCGCGCTTTCGGCGTCGGAGTAGTCGGAGAACGGGCAGAACTCGCCCCAGCCCGCGTCGCCGCGGAGCAGCAGGCCTTCACGGACGGTGATGCCGCGGAACCGGGTGCGCAGGGGAATCGCGTAGACGTCCATCGGCACCGATCATGCCACCGCTGGAATCCTGTGCCGATTCACGCGACAACGGACAGAATGAGCGACGTGGCACTCGACTTTCGCGTGCTGGGGCCCACCGAGGTCACGGCCGACGGGCTGCCGGTTCCGTTGGGCGGCAGCAGGCCGCTCATCGTGCTGGCAGGCCTGTTGCTGCGCGCGAACACGGTGGTGCCGGTCGAGGAACTGGGCCGCTGGCTGTGGCCGGACGACCGGCGGCGGTCCAAGGGAGCCCTGCAGACCTACATCCTGCGGGTCCGCCGCGCGCTCGGCGACGAGGTCACCATCCGCACCGAACGCGGCGGCTACCTGCTCGAACTCGACGAAAGCCTGCTCGACCTCGCCCGCTTCCGCGCGCTCGCCGCGGAGGGAGTACGGGCCGCGGGAGACGGCGATCCGCGTCGCGCCGCGGACCGGTTCGCCGCCGCGCTGGCCGAATGGCGCGGCCCGGCGCTGCAGAACGTCCACTCCGAAGCGCTGCTTCGGGACGAAGCCGACCAGCTGGGCGAAGAGCGGCTACGCGTCCGCGAGCAGTGGGCCGACGCGCTCATCGCCCTCGGCGATCACGCCACCGTCGTCCCCGAGCTGACCAGGTTGTGCCGCGAGAACCCGCTGCGGGAGCGGCTGCACGAGCAGCTGATGATCGCGCTCTACCGCTCCGGCAGGCAGGCCGAGGCGCTGAACGTCTACCGCCGGATCGGCGCGGTGCTGGCCGAAGAGCTCGGCCTTGACCCCGGCGCGTCGCTGCGGCGGGCGCACCAGGCGATCCTGACCGGCGAAGAGTCCGGCGAGACCACATTGGACTCCGAGCTGACGCGGTACCGGCTCGGCTCCGAACCACTGATCCCGCGTCAGCTCCCGGCGGATCTGCGGGTGTTCTCCGGGCGGCAGCGCGACCTCAAGGCGCTGCACGAACTCGTCCCGGAAGCACTGGACACCGAGCGGTCGACGTCCATCGCGTCGATCGAGGGGATGGGCGGCATCGGCAAGACGACCCTCGCCATCCATTTCGCGCACGAGGTCGGCGATCGCTTCCCCGGCGGACAGGTGTACCTCAACCTGCGCGGATACGGTCCCGGCGAGCCGGTCGAAGCCGCCGCCGCGCTCGAAACCATGCTCGTCTCCGTCGGTGTCCCCGCCGACCGGATCCCCGCCGGCGCCGACGGCCGCGCCGCCACCTGGCGCACCCACAGCGCGGGCCGCCGGATGCTGATCCTGCTCGACAACGCCGCGAGCACCGAACAGATCCGGCCGCTGCTGCCCGGCCCCGGCTGCCTGGTGCTGGTGACCAGCCGCTGGCAGTTGCAGGCGCTCGTGGCGACCCATGGCGCGCGCCGCGTCGCGCTGGGGGAGCTGCCGGACGAGGACGCGATCGCCCTCGTCGCTTCGACGATCGGGCTGGAGAGGGTCACCGAAGACCCCGAGGCCACCGAACGGTTCGTCCGGTACTGCGGCGGGCTGCCGCTGGCCATCCGGATCCTCGCCGTGCGGGCGGCGCAGTTCCCGGACCTCCCGCTGCGGGAGTTCGTCCGGCTGCTCGAAGCCGAACAGGACAGGCTGGGCTCGTTCGACCTCGCCGACGGCGACGAGACGAACATCCGGGCCGTCTTCTCGTACTCGTACCGGGCGCTCGACGAACGAGCCGCGCGGATGCTGCGGCTGCTCGGCCTGCCCACCGGCGGCGACTTCAGCGCCGCCGCGGCCGCGGCGGTGGCCGGGGTCGACATCGCGGAAGCGCACGAGGATCTGGCGAAACTGGCCTCCGCGCACCTGATCGCGCGGTCCCGGCCCGGCCGGTACCAGTTCCACGACCTCATCCGCGCGTACGCGGCCGAACTCTCGGCGGAACTCGACGGACCCGAAGCGCGGAAGGGCGTGCTGGACAGGCTGCTCCACGCGTCGCTCGCTTCGGCGCTGAACGCGTCGCGGCTTCTGCGCTCGGACCGGCACTACCGGCTCGTCGAACCGGAGCGATTCGACGGCGCCGGGCTGAAGTTCGGGCACTACGAACAGGCGCTCGACTGGTTCGACGAGGAAGCCGGAAACCTCATCGCCGCGGTCAACATCGCGTACCGGGAGCGGCGGTACCGGGAGTGCTGGCAGCTGGCGTGGCTGTTGCAGTCGTACTTCATCGTGCGGTCCCGGCTGGAGGACTGGCGTTCGGTGTTCGGCGTGGCGCTCCGCGCCGCCCGCGACATGGGGGACCGCTCCGGTGAGGCCGCGATGCTCAGTGGACTCGGAGTGGCGTGCGGGGTCGCCCGCCAATACGAGGACAGCATCGCCTACCTGAAGCAGGTCGTCGAACTGCAGCGGCAGGTCGGCGACCGGCAAGGCGAGGCGCGGGCCCTCTACAACCTCACGCTGGCCAGCCAGGACCCCGACACGGCCTGGGAATACGGGATGCGCGCGTTGCGGCTCATCCGGGAAAGCAACGTCGGCGCCGGCATGGAGGCCAGCGCGCTGCAGGCGCTCGGCGACATCTGCGCCCAGGCCGGCCGCTTCGAGCAGTCCCTCGACTTCGCCGATCAGGCCTTGGCGCTGGAGGCGCACGCGCTCCCCGACGAAGCCCGCTTCACCCTGCACACCAAGGGCATCGCGCTCGTCGGGCTCGGCCGTGGCGACGAGGGCATCGCCTGCATGCGGCAGGCCGTCGAGATGTTCTTCGCCCACGGCGAGCTCTACGAGGCGGCCGACGTGCTGGCGCAGCTCGGCGGAATCCATCTGCGGCGCGGTGATCCTCCGGCGGCGCGCGAATGCTGGCTGCGTTCTGTCCGGGTGCTGACCGAACTGTCGCATCCGGACGCCGAGGACGTCCGCACGAAGCTGGCCTCGCTCGTGGGCGACGCGGTCAAGGCGGAGTGAGGCACGGGCGACCGGCGTGCCGACCCCCAGTCGCAGCACGCGAGTACGCCCGTGACCTCAGATGTCACCTAACAGGACACCGCTCACTGCGCGCTGACTGTGCAGCGTGCGCGGTCAAGCCAGGAGTTCCGCGAGGGCGATCGCGTTCTTCGGCGCCTCGACCTTGACGTCGTTGTCGAAGTAGACGTACGTGTCGCGGCCCCAGCCCTTGATCTTCCGCGCCCACTGCTTCAAGACTTTGTCGCTGTACCCGCTGACGTACAGTTCCTCGTCGCCGTGCAGACGGACGTACGCGAACTCGTCGCTCGTCATCTCGTCGATGAACGGGAACTTGCCCGCGGTGTCGGCGACCACGAGCGCGATGCCGTGTTTCCGGAACAGTGCGAGGCTTTCGGGCTCGGCGAAGCTCGGATGCCGTACCTCGACGGCGTGCCGGAGCTTCCGGCGAGGCTTCGGATCGGTGTGCGGTTCCGCCTTCAGCTTGTCGTCGTGCTTGTGCGCGAGCTCGACGGCGGCGTGACTGGTGCGCGGCAACAACTCGAAGAACCCCTCGACCCGCCCGGCGTCGAACGCCAGCCGCGGCGGCAGCTGCCAGAGGAACGGACCCAGTTTCCGGCCGAGCGCCAGCACCCCGGACGCGAAGAAGTTCGCCAGCGGCGTCTCGACGTCACGCAGCTGCTTCATATGTGTGATGAAGCGGCCGCCCTTGACGGCGAAGACGAAGTCGTCCGGTGTCTGCTCGGCCCACGCCCGGTACCGCTCGGGACGTTGCAGCGAGTAGAACGAGCCGTTGATCTCCGCCGAGTTCATCCGGGACGACAGGTATTCCAGCTCGCGCCGCTGCACCAGGCCGCGGGGGTAGAAGTCCCCGCGCCACGGTGGGTAGCGCCAGCCCGAAGTGCCGATCCTCAGCTCCGCGACGTCGATCACCGCCTTCCCGCGTTGCCCTGATTCCCCCTCTCCCGCGCGCGCAAACGCGCCCTCACGCCCACGAGAACCGCCACCTGCGGGTCTGGACCAGACTGGAAGCGAACTCGCGCAGATTGCCCGGCTGACCGGCGAACGCGGGCAGGCAGAACGAACGGTGCTCGGCGGCGACGGTGAGCGCGCGGCCCTGGGTGCGCGGCGGCGCGGCCACCGACAGCTCCATCGAATCGAAGCCCAGCACCGTGAGCGTCGCGCCGAACCGGTCTTCCCAGCTCCGCAGGACCGCGGACAGCTCGTGGACCTGATCCGTCGCCTTGATCATGCCCGTCCAGCCGAGGATCGCCGGGATGTCGGCGGGCCGCTCGGTCTGCACCAGCGCCAGCCGATGCTGCCCGCGCGCGGCGAGGATCGAGCCGGTGTTTCCCGCCTCGGCCAGCGGATCCGCCCGGCGCGCCGGACGGCGCGCCAGACCGGGGAACTTCGCGCCGAACGGGCGCAGGCAGGCGCCGTCGCAGCACGACGTGTCCCACCAGCGGGCCAGCACCTCCGCCGGATCCACCGAGGAGATCCGGTGATCGGCGGGAGCGAGCCTGCCGCGGTCGTCGATCCAGTCCTCGCCGTTGGCCGCGAAACGCTGGTCGTGCGGGATCAACACCGGCCACAGCCCGGAGCGGTCGAACTCCGCGACGCAGCCGGTGTAGCGCTCCGGCCTGGCCAAAGGCAGATCCGAAACCCAGATCCGGCCGTGCCACCGGCCGGGCGGCAGGGTCTGGACGGGCGGCGTACCCGGGCGGAACGGTGCGATCGTCATCGGCTTCCCCTCGAACTGGTGTTCGGTCAACTCTACCCGAACACTAGTTCGAAGCACCGACAGTTTTCGATACCCCGTTTGCGGGATGTCGCGGCTGTCGCCTCATGCGTCCCTGGTGTCACAGCGGCCACAGAGAGAGTGTCCACAGTGGACTCGCATGTCCGTGAAGGCCACCTTGAGGGACCCAGAGTCCCTCAAGGAGGCCTTCACGGACAGCCGCACGGTTAGAGAGGGTGCGCGTGAAGGCCCCCTTGCCTCGGCTCAGCCGGGGGAACTCGCCCTTCGCGTCCGCCCAAGTCCGTGAGGGCCTCCTTGCCTACCCTCAAAGTAGGGAAGGAGGCCCTCACGGACTTCGAGGCCGCCGGGGCGAAGTGGTAGCAAAGGTCCCTTGCTCTCTTCCCGCAGGCCAGGCCCGGGGTCCCTACATGGGGCGGAGCAGGTCGTCCGCGTCCACGATCCGGTACGCGTAGCCCTGTTCGGCCAGGAATCGCTGCCGGTGCGCCGCGTACTCCGTGTCGACGGTGTCCCGCGAGACGACCGAGTAGAAGTGCGCCTGCCGTCCGTCGCCCTTGGGCCGCAGCAGCCTTCCGAGCCGCTGGGCCTCTTCCTGCCGCGAGCCGAACGTCCCGGAGATCTGGATCGCGACCGAGGCCTCCGGCAGGTCGATCGAGAAGTTCGCGACCTTCGAAACGACCAGCGTCCTGATCTCACCGCGCCGGAACGCGTCGAACAGTTCCTCGCGTTCCTTGTTCCGGGTCGCGCCCTGGATCACCGGCGCGTCGAGTTCGTCGCCGATCATCTCCAGTTGGTCGAGGTAGGCCCCGATGACCAGCGTCGGCTCGCCCGGATGCCGGTCGACCAGCGATTTGATCACCTTGGTCTTGGTGTCCGCGGTCGCCGCCAGCTTGTACCGCTCCTCGGCCTCGGCGGTCGCGTACGCGAGCCTCTCGGCGTCGGTCAGGGTCACCCGGACCTCGGTGCATTCCGCCGGCGCGATCCAGCCCTGCGCCTCGATGTCGCGCCAGGGGACGTCGTATCGCTTCGGGCCGATCAGGGAGAAGACGTCGCCTTCGCGCCCGTCTTCGCGCACCAGGGTCGCGGTCAGCCCGAGCCGCCGCCGCGACTGGAGGTCCGCGGTCATCCGGAACACGGGCGCGGGCAGCAGGTGGACCTCGTCGTAGACCACCAGGCCCCAGTCCCGCGAGTCGAACAGGTCCAGGTGCCGGTACTCGCCCTTGGTCTTACGCGTGACCACCTGGTACGTCGCGATGGTGACCGGCCGGATCTCCTTCTTCTCCCCGGAGTATTCGCCGATCTCCTCCTCGGTGAGCGAGGTGCGCGCGATCAGTTCCCGCTTCCACTGCCGTCCGGCGACGGTGTTCGTCACCAGGATCAGCGTGGTCGCCTTCGCGTGCGCCATGGCCGCGGCGCCGACCAGCGTCTTGCCGGCGCCACAGGGCAGCACGACGACGCCGGATCCGCCCGCCCAGAACGCCTCGGCGGCCTTGCGCTGGTAGTCGCGCAGCTCCCAGTCGACCTCGGCCAGCTCGATCGGGTGCGCTTCGCCGTCGACGTAGCCCGCGAGGTCCTCCGCGGGCCAGCCGACCTTCAGCAGCGCCTGCTTCAGCCGTCCGCGTTCGGACGGGTGCACGATGACGGTGTCCTCGTCGATGCGCGCGCCCAGCATCGGGCTGATCTTCTTGTGCCGGAGGATCTCCTCCAGTACCGCGCGGTCGATGGTCGACATGACCAGGCCGTGCGCCGGGTGGTTGGCGATCTGCAACCGGCCGAACCGGCCCATCGTGTCGACGATGTCGATGAGCAGCGGCTGCGGCACGGGGAACCGCGAGTAGGACGTCAGCGCGTCGACGACCTGTTCGGCGTCGTGGCCTGCCGCACGGGCGTTCCACAACGCCAGCGGCGTGATCCGGTAGGTGTGGACGTGCTCGGGCGCGCGTTCCAGTTCGGCGAACGGCGCGATGGCGATCCGCGCGTCGTCGGCCTGGCTGTTGTCGACCTCGAGGAGCACGGTCTTGTCGGATTGGACGATCAGCGGGCCATCGGTCACATCGTCCTTTATACGTTCCGGCCACACTGGCTCCCGTCGCGGCATCGCTGGTGCAAGGATGCGTATCAGGTGACTGGAGGGGACCTTGACGACAACACCGACCGGCGGCACGCCCGAGTACGACCCGTTCAACGCGCCCGCGCCGCTGCCTCCGATGCCGGAGGCAGGACCGCCGACACCGTTCCCGAAGCCGCGACCGCTGAGCGTGCTCGCCAAGGTTTCGATCGTGCTCGGCGTCGTCGCCGCGCTGGGCCTGGGGAGCCTGGCCGCCTGGGGGATTTCGCAGTCGAGCAGGTACGCCAAGGTCGAGGCGGGCAAATGCCTGTACCTGACCGACGAGGCGGGCGGCAACCAGAGCTACACGACCGCCAGCTGCACGTCGAGCCGTGCGACCTTCCGCATCGACGAGGTGCGCACGGGCTCGTCCGACTGCCGCGATGCCGACTACATCCAGTTCGAGCTGTACGGGAGTTCGTCGAGCAAGAAGGCCCAGAAGACGCTCTGCCTGGCGCTGAACGTCGAGACCGGGGACTGCCTGCGCGACGTCGTGCACGAGACGCGGATCGCGAAGGTGCGCTGCACGGACATCAGCGCGGAGGCGCGGGCCGTCGTGACGCGGGGGTCGTCGGAGAGCGCGTGCTCGTCGGACGACACGGCGCTGCACTACACCGGGCCGCCCGAGCGCACCGTGTGCCTGCGGCCGACCGGGGAGAACATCTAGAGACGCGGCGTCGATCGCTTTCCAAGCCAGGCATGGGCGCCCCCAATGTGGCATTGGAGACGCTCAGCGCCCCCAATGCCACATTGGGCGCGCCGAATCCGGCATCGGTCTAGGGCCGCGGCACCAGCGCCTGCACGTCGAGCCGGGCGCCGATCATGCCCGAGTTGTGCATCAGATCGGCGACGCGTTGCAGCCGGATGCCGTTGAGGGAGACCGGGTAGGTCCCGAGCGAGATCAGTGAAGCCGTGGTGCGGTCGATGTCGGAGAACGTCGGCAGCGCGTCGCGGACGACGGCGGAGTCGGCCGCTCGCACCTGCGCCTCGCCGAGCACCTTCCGGAACACCGCGAGCGTGCGGGCGTTGCCCTGGCCGAAGGCCCCCGACGAGACGTAGGCCGACATCGGGAAGTCCAGGGTCGCGCCGCGGGCGCCGTCGGCGAGGATGCTCGCCCCGAGTTCCTTCTCGGCCCTGGTGATGTACGGCTCGACCATCCACGCGGCGTCGACTTCGCCCGCCTGCAACGCCTGCGGCATCCGGTCGAACGGGTGCTGTTTGAACTGGATCCGGGTCACGTCGATGCCCGCGGTCCCGAAGACCGAGCGGGCGGCCAGCACGCCGATGTCGTCGAGCATGTTCACCGCGATCTTCGGTGACTTCTTGAGCGTCGGCTCGGTGTAGTCGGAGCCGGGGAGTGTGACGAGCGCCATGGTGTTGCGGCCGGCGGTGTAGGCCTCGCCCTGGAGTTGCAGTGGCGTCCCGGCCGCGGCGGCGCGGAAGATCGAGACGTCGCTGGCGAACGCGATGTCGACTTCGCCCGCGGCGAGCTTGCCGATCGCCTGGTCGCCGGGAACATCGACGAGGGTGACGGAAAGGCCCGCGGCGGTGAACTTCCCTTCGGCGACGGCGACCCGCAGGGGTGCCGTGTCGATGGGGCTTCCGACGCCGACGCGGAGTTCCGTCCGTTCGAGTGGCGCGTCGGTGCTTGCGTCACCACCGGAAAACACTCCGCAACCGGCGATCGCCAGCAGGGCCGCTACCAGCGGAATCGCCAAGACGCGCATCTTCGTCACCGCTCACCTACCGAGAGAATGTGCTCCTCCTTCTGGATCGTATGGTCCGTGCCCCATACGATCGCCTGCGGGAGACGCCGGATTGCGCGGCTTTCGATCGTCCTCGAACCTTGTTACTCTACAGTAGGTTCGGGCTCTCGTCCCCGATGTCAGCCATGGGAAAGGGTCCCGTGGTGGGAAAAGGAAACCAGGTGGCCCGTCGCGACAAGCGTCCCCGTGGGGGCGACGCGGCGGAACGGCATCCTCGTGTCGGCGGACGGTGGCGGCTCCGGAACTGGCACCTGCGGACCAAGCTCTTCGTGGTGCTCCTGATCCCCGCGCTCGCGGTGGTCGCCCTCGTCGGGCTCCGGGTCAACTCGGATCTGCGTGACGCCCGGCAGCTGGCCGAATTCGCCACCCGCGGCCGGGTCGACAGCACCGTCGCCGAAGCCGTGCACCAGCTCCAGCGTGAACGAGACCTCACCGTCCGGTTCGTCGCGGGCGATCGCAAGGGCGACGTCTCCGAACTGACCGAGCAGCGCAAGCGCGCCGACGAGGCCATCGGCACGTTCGACCGCACCCTCGGCGAAAGCAAGAGCAGGCTCGGCGACAAGGCCGCGACGAGTCTGCAACTGACCAGCGACCGCCTCCGCGTGCTCACCGGACTCCGGTTTTCCGCGGAACACTCGGCTTTTCCCGCCGACGCGGTGCTTCGTTCCTACAGCGAACTGATCTCCGGCCTGCTCGACATCAGCGATGCCACCGCCGCCGACGTGTCCGATCCGGATCTGGGGAAGCTCCGCCTCGCGGGCAACGCCCTCGCGCGGGTCAAGGACCAGATGTCGGTCAAGCGCGCGATCATGGCGGCCGCGCTCGCCCAGGGCGGTCTCAACCGCGACCGCACCCGCGCGCTGCTCGGCGCGGAGGCCGAACTCGCCGCCGCCCGCAACGACTACCGCACCTTCGCGACACCCGAACAGCAGCGGATGTACGACGACACGGTGATCGGCCTGATCGTCGACATCGGCAACGACATGGTCGAGTCGGCGCTCATCCGCGCCGAGAACGATCAGGGGCTCGGCGGCCTGGACCCGAACCAGTGGGACACCTCGGCCACCTACACGGTCAATCTGGCCCACCAGGTGCAGCAGGCGCTGCTCGTCCAGTTGCAGGAACGCACCGACGCCCTCGCGGCACAGGCGAGAACGTCCGCGATCTGGGACGGCGGCATCGTGCTCGGCGTACTGGTCGTCGCCGGGGTGCTCTCGGTGATCATCGCGCGTTCGCTGTTGCGGCCGCTGCGGATCCTGCGCCGCAGCGCGCTCCAGGTCGCCGAACACCAGCTCCCGGCGGCCGTCGAAGGTCTGCTCAGCGATCCCGAACCGCAGCCGGAGAACCTGCGGCGACGGCTGGCCGTCGCGCCGGTGCCGGTGTTCAGCCGCGAGGAACTCGGCCAGGTGGCGCGCGCGTTCGACGCGGTGCACGGCGAGGCCGTCCGGCTCGCCGGGGAACAGGCCATGCTGCGGGAGAACATCAACGCGATGTTCGTGAACCTGTCGCAGCGGAGCCAGGATCTGGTCGAGCGGCAACTGTCCGTGCTGGACCGCATGGAGGCCGACGAACAGGATCCCGACACGCTCGCCGGGCTCTTCGAGCTCGACCACCTCGCGACCCGGATGCGCCGCAACAGCGAGAACCTGCTGGTGCTCTCCGGGACCGACGTCGTCCGTGAGGACGGTGGCGCCGTCGTCGCCGACGAGATCATCGGCGCCGCGCTCTCGGAGGTCGAGCACTACCAGCGGATCGAACTCGGCGCCGCGCCGCGGATCGCGGTGCGCGGCGAGGCCGTCAACGACCTCGTGCACGTGGTCTCCGAACTGCTGGAGAACGCGACGCGCTATTCGGACCGGAGCACGATGGTGCAGGTCGAGGGGCACGAGACCGAACGCGGCGAATGGCAGATCGAGATCACCGACCACGGCGCCGGGATGCCGCAGGCGGAGATCGACCGCACCAACACGCGGCTGGCGAACCCGCCGGACGTCGACGTCGAGGTCTCGCGGCGGATGGGCCTGTTCGTGGTCGCGACACTGGCCGTCCGGCACCGGATCGACGTCCGTCTGCGGTCGGCGGACGGCGGCGGGATCACCGCGGTGGTCGTCGTGCCCGCCGCGCTCATCGTCGAAGCGCCCCAGCCCGCCCAGCTGCCGGAGCCCCCGCCCGTCGTCGTCGTTCCCGAGCCGGAACCCGAGCCGCCGCTGGAAGTCCCGCCGCTGCCCGAGCCACAGGAGAGCGTCGAGGAGTCGCGGTTCGCGCCGGTGCTGGATCCCGGGCCGCTGCGGCGCGCTCCCGTCGTCGAACGCGAAACCCAGCCGGAGTGGCCGTCTTCGGACGACGACGCCGTCAACCATCTCGAACTGGACTCGCCGACCGAGCGGATGCCCAAGTACCAGAGCGTGCTTTCGCAGTGGTTCGACCACGGCGGCCCGCGCGAAGGGCCTTCGCCCGCCGAACCCGGCCCGCCTTCCTTGCCCTCGTTCGAACCGGTGAAGGCGGCCGAGGAGAGCGCCGCGCGGGAGGAACCCGCGCAGGACCCGGACGAGCCGACCGAGCCGACGCTGAAGCCGGTGCGGCCGAAGGCTCTGGTGCCGAAAGAAACGAAGCCGGAGCCGGAACCCGCTTGGCCGACACCCGCCGAGCTGGAACAAGAGGACGGGGCGGAGGAGACCTGGCCGGTGCTCCCCGCCGTCGTTCCCGAGGCCCGGTCGCAGGACGACAGGCCGGAGAAGCCGCGAGGGGAGAGGCCGATACTCTCACTTTCCCCCGAAGCGGTCCGCGAACGGATGACCAGCCTGCAAGGCGGTTTCCGGCGCGGTCGCCACGCCAGGGGTGACGACAACCCCTCGGCTTAGCGAATTGGAAGGTCCATGAGTTCGAAAACCGGCCTGCTGGAAGTGATCGCGCTGACCGCGGCGGACGCGGAGCGCGCACAGGAGGGCGGGGCCGATCGCCTCGAACTGGTCAGCGACATGGCCAGCGACGGTCTCACGCCGTCGGTCGGGACGCTGCGCGACGTACTCGCCGCCACCGATCTCCCGGTGCGGGTCATGCTGCGCGACAACATGTCCTTCGCCGCCGGCGATCTCGACGGACTGCGCGCGGACGCCGTGCGGCTGATCGACGCGGGCGCGCGGGAGTTCGTGCTCGGTTTCCTGGACCTGGAAAGCGAAATCGACGTCGACGCCTGCGAGACCTTGGTCAAGGAGCTCGACGGGCTGCCGTGGACCTTCCACCGCGCCATCGACCGCGCGCGGGACCCGTTGCGCGCCTACGACCAGCTGGCGGCGCTCGGCTGCGACACGGTGCTCGCGGCCGGGCATCCGCACGGCGTGGCGCACGGACTTTCGGTGCTGCAGCGGCTCGCCCGCCGCCCGGACGGGCCGCGGCTGCTGGTCGGCGGCGGCCTGCGGGCGCAGCAGGTGCATCTGCTGCGGGCGGGCGGAGTCGACGCGTTCCACATCGGCAGCGCGGTCCGTCCCGGCGGCTGGGAGTCCGATGTGGACGTCGCGGCCGTTCGCGAGTGGGCGGCTCTGGTCAAGGAGTAGGCCGTGCGCGAGGGGTCAGGTCCAGACCACATACGGTGATACGAGGTTGCATCTTCAACTATCGGGTTCCGACGAGATACCGTGTGGCCATGGCTACCCGCACCGTACGTGACGCGACCAGGGAACTGCTGCGCGATCTGGGCCTGACCACCGTTTTCGGCAATCCCGGCACGACCGAGATCGCCTTCCTGACGGAGTGGCCGGACGACTTCACCTACGTGCTCGCGCTCCACGAGGCGTCCGTCGTCGCGATGGCCGACGGGTACGCGCGGGCGACGCGGCGGGCGACACTGGTGAACCTGCACTCCGCCGGCGGGGTCGGCCACGCGCTCGGGCACATCTTCACCGCGTACCGCAACAACGCGCCGCTGATCATCCTCGCCGGCCAGCAGACCAGGTCGCTGCTGCCGGACGATCCGTTCCTCGGCGCCGTCGAGGCGGCGAACTTCCCCAAGCCGTACGTGAAGTGGAGCTGCGAACCGGCGAGGGCCGAGGACGTCCCGGCGGCGCTGGCGCGGGCGTATCACGTCGCGACGCAGGCACCCATGGGCCCGGTGTTCGTCTCGGTGCCTGTGGACGACTGGGACGTCGAGACCACGAAACCGATCGTCTCCCGGCCGGCGATCCGCGGTTTCGCGCCCGATCCGTCCGCTTTGGACGAATTGGTGTCCGCTTTGGACGCCGCCGAGCATCCGGCGATCGTGGTCGGTGCGGGTGTCGACGACGAGGGCGCCGTACCGGATCTCGTCGAGCTGGCCGAGAAGGTCGGCGCGGGCGTCTGGGCGTCGCCGATGGCGGCGCGTTGCTCGTTCCCCGAGGACCATCCGCAGTTCTTCGGTTTCCTGCAGCCGGAACGCAAAATGCTCGCGAGCGCGCTGATCGACCACGACCTCGTGGTCGTCATCGGCGCCCCGGCGTTCATCTACCACGTGTACCGCGGCGAGTCGGAGATCTCGATGCCGCCGCTGTTCCTGGTCAACCCCGACGAGCAGGTCCTCGCCAGGGCCGAGGCGGGCACCGGCATCCGCGCGACGCCGAAGCTCGCCATCCGCGCGCTGCTGGAGCGCGCCGCGCCGCGGGAGGCGCCGAAATCCCGCACCCGGATGGAAAAGCCCGCCGCGGTCACCCCGATCACGCCGGGCTTCGCCTACTCGGTGATCTCGGAGGTCCTGCCGGACAACGCGATCGTCGTCGAAGAGACCCCGAGCCACCGCAACGAACTGCACGACCACCTGCCGATCAAGTCCACCGACTCGGGCTTCTTCACCGTCGCCAGCGGCACCCTGGGCTACGGCCTGCCCGCCGCCGTCGGTGTCGCACTGGCCCGGCCGGACCGCAAGGTTGTCGCCATCCTCGGCGACGGGTCGAGCATGTACTGCGTCCAGGCACTGTGGACGGCGGCGCAGCACCATCTGCCGGTGACGTTCGTGATCTTCGACAACTCGCAGTACGCCGCCGTGCGCATCCTCGGCGAGGCCGCTGGCGGCGAGAAGGTGCCGGGCGTCGACCTCGGCGGCATCGATTTCCCCGCGCTGGCGAAGAGCCTGGGGCTGGGAACGTCGGTCGTCGAGAAGGCCGAAGACCTCAAGGCGACGCTGGAAGCCGCGCTGCCGGACGAGCGGCCGCATCTGGTGCACGTCCGCATCGACGCGAACCCGCGCACGCTGTACTGAGGCGCTGGGACCGCTGGAAGTACATGAAAGGCGCAGGCAGGCGTGGGGGGGGGGCGGGGTAGAGCGGATGTTGGAGTTGTTGTGGTGTGTGTTGATAACACGCCCGCGGCGGGGGGGGGGGGGGGGGGAGATGATGAAGCCCGCGCGC
>NZ_JBIUAQ010000022.1:20092-118802 GCF_044547565.1 Amycolatopsis sp. NPDC052450
ATGTACTTTAAAGGCGCTGGCTGGCGTTGCGAAAGCCACTTTCGCAACGTTGAAGGTTGCGAAAGTGGCTTTCGCAACACAGTCGCCGGGCGTCGTGAGGTTCCGGAAGTACATGAAGGCCCCCTTCCTTGCGTCTAGCGCAAGGAAGGGGGCCTTCATGTACTTATCGAGGCGGGGCGGGACCTGACGTACCCGTCGCTGAGTCAGCTCTTCGCGCGCACCTCGGAGGCGGCAGCGTCGGCGTCGGCGTCCTGCTGCGCGAGTTCGTACTCGGCCGCGTCGGAAGCGGCGGTGACGGCCTCCGGGGCGCCACCGTGCAGCAGCCGCGCCACTTCACCGCGCAGCGTCACGAACTCCGCGGACTCACGCGTGGTGATCTGGTTCCGCTCCGCGGGCAGCCCGACCGGCAGATCCGCGACGATCTTGGCGGGCGACTTCGACAGCACCAGCACCCGGTCCGAGAGGTAGACGCTCTCGTCGATGTCGTGCGTGACAACGAGAACCGTGCTGCCGTTCTCGCGCTGCACGCGCCGGGTCAGGTCCTCGAGTTCGAACCGCGTCTGCGCGTCGACCGACGCGAACGGCTCGTCCATCAGCAGCAGGGCGGGGCGGCTGGCCAGCGCCCGCGCGATCGACACGCGCTGCTGCATACCGCCCGAGAGCTGCCACGGGAACTTCGAGCCGACTTCGGACAGGCCGACCGACTCCAGTGCCTCCTGCGCCCGCGTCCGGCGCTCGGAGCGGCTCAAGTTACGCCACCGCAAGGGGAATTCGACGTTCTTGGCGACCGAGAGCCACGGGAACAGTGAGCGGCTGTAGTCCTGGAACACCACGGCCAGATCCTCCGGCACGCCGGAGACGTCGTCGCCGTGCAGGCTGACGCGGCCGGATGTCGGCTTGATCAGCCCGGCGATGCAGCGCAGCAGCGTCGACTTGCCGCAGCCCGACGGGCCGACGATGCTCGCGAGCTGTCCCGCTTCCACGGTGAACGACAGATCGTTGACCGCGATGTGCGCCTTTTCTCCCGCGCCGTAACGGTGGTTCAGCCCGGAGACTTCGAGCATGGTTGACATCTTGCTGACCCTTCGTGTCCTTGAGGCGAAGCCGCGACCGCGATCGACGTCGGCAGGGCGCTCGTTCGTGACGCTTCTCGAGTTGTGCGGTCCGGCGCCCTGCCACCGCGATAGCGGGGCCTGCGGCCGGGGCGGCTTCGAACCTGTGGCTGATTTCCGCTGCATCCCTCTGCTCCGTCGTCCAGCCGAATTTAGAGACGGCCGTTGCGGGTGGGCTGCCAGCGGAGCACTCTCTGCTCCACCGCGAGGAAGGCCGCGTTGAACCCGAAGCCGAGGAGCCCGAGCAGGACCAGCCACGACCACATGAGCGGGAAGTCGAACGCCTGCTGGGCGTCCATCAGTGACCGGCCGATGCCGTTGTAGGAGCCGACCAGTTCCGAGATCACCATCAGCAGCAGGGAAATGGACAGGCTCAGCCGCAGGCCCGCGAAGATCTTCGGCCCGGCGGCCGGCAGGACGATCGAGCGCACCCAGTACGACCGCGGGGTCCGGAACGATTTCGCGGTGTCGATCTTCACCTGGTCCACCGACCGGACGCCGTCCACGGTGTTGAGCAGCACCGGCCAGATCGCGCCGAAGATGATCGATCCGGTCTGCATACCCGGTCCGAGTCCGAAAAGGACGATGAACACCGGGATCAGCGCGGGCGGCGGCACCGAGCGGAAGAAGGCGAAAAGCGGTCCGACGTAGTCCATCCCGGTCTTGGACCGGCCGAGCATGACCCCCAGCGCGACGCCGATCGCGCCGGCCAGCAGCCAGCCGCCGAGTGTGCGGCCGAGGCTCGGCAGGACGTTGGCGAACACGGTGTCGGTGAGGAACAGTTGTGAGGCCGGACCGGTGAACCACAGTTTCGCCGAGGTGGTCAGGATTTCGGTCGGCGGCGGGAAGAACGGGCTCTGGCCGAGCCGGGTCGCGAGCTCCCAGATCCCGAGCAGGGCGAAGAAGAGCAGCCAGTTGCGGACGAGGATGCCGATACCCCGGCCCACGCGCCTGCCGACGCGGCTGGTCAGCGTGAGGGTCGTCACGAGACCGCCTCCCGGTCGACCGTGCTCCAGCGGAACGCCCGCCTGCCGATCATCTCGAGTCCGCCGTTGATGAGGAAGCCGAGCGCGCCGACCACCACGGTGCCCGCGAGCACGAGGTCGAACCTGGTGGAGCCGGTGCTGGCCTGCATGATGAAGTTGCCGATGCCGAGTTTGGCCCCGGCGAGGAATTCGGTGCTGACCACCGCGATCAGCGCGATGTTGGCGGACAGCCGGACCCCGGTGAACACGAACGGCGCGGTATGCGGCAGCGCCACCGACGTCAACGTCCGGAACTTACTGGTACCGCAGGCTTTCGCGGTCTCCTGCAGGACGGGGTCGATCTCGCCGAGCGCGTAGATCGTGTTGAACATGATGGGCCACAACGACGCGTACACGGCCAGCGTGATCTTCGCTTCGGGGCCGCCGCCGATCAGCAGGAGCACCAGCGGGATCAGCGCGACGGCGGGGATCGGCCGCAGGAACTCGATGACCACCGCGGTCGCGGTGCGCAGGCCGGGGATGCTGCCCAGCAGCAGACCGGCGGGTACGGCGATGGCGACCGCGATCAGCAGGGCGATCGCCCACGCGAGGAACGTGGCGATCAGGTCCCGGATGAACTGCGTCTCACCGAACTGTTCGAAGATCGTCACGAGGACGACGGTCGGCGGGGGAAGGAACTCTTTACGGACCAGGCCGGCCTGGACGATCACTTCCCAGACGAGGAAGAAACCGGCCAGACCGGCCAGGGCACGGAGAAGTCGTGGCACCTTGACCTTTATCCAGCTTGAGGGGCGAGCATCGGAGCGGCGTCGAGCTTGGCCGAGATCACTCCGGTCTGCAGCAGCAGATCCGGCACGCGCTGCAGGCGACGGGCGTCCAGGGTGGCCCCGAACGTCGGCAGCGTGAGCAGTGAGGCGGTTTCGGCGTCGACCTTGGCGTACTTGACGATCATCGGTTCGATCTTGGAGCGGTCGGCCGAATCGCGCACGGCCTTGGCCAGTGCGCGCTGGAACGCGGCCAGCGTCTTCGGGTTCTTGTCCACGAAGGAGCCGAGCGCGCCGAACCCGGCCAGGGGGAAGTCCGTGGTGGCGCCGGTCGCGATGTCGACGACCGGGGTCGCGCCGACGACCTTGGACGCCTGGGTCAGGAACGGCTCGGGCAGGTAGCCCGCGTCGACCTGGCCCGCGCCGAGCGCGGCGGAGATGTTGGGCAGCGCCATCGGCACCCACTGGACCTTGCTGGTGTCGACGCCGTGGTCCTTCATCACCGAGACGGTGAGCAGGTGGGAGGCGGTGTTCTTGTCGGTGATCGCGATCTTCTTGCCCGCGAGGTCGTTGATCGTCTTGACCGTGGAGTTCGGCACCGTGACGACCGCGTTGCTCTTGGGGCTGGCCGACACGGAGTCGGCGACGAGCCGGATGTCGGCGGCGCCCTTGCTCTTCGCGACGAAGAACGGCATGTAGGTGGAGAAGGCGATGTCGACCTCGCCACCGATCATCTTGGTCATCGACTGCTGGCCGCTGGGGGCGTCGACCGCTTCGACCTCGAGGCCTTCGGCCTTGAAGTAGCCGCCTTCCTGCGCCAGCCGCAGCGGCGCGAGGTCGACGACGGGCAGCAGGGCCACCTTGATCTTCGGCTTCTCCAGTGCGCCGTCACCACCACCGGACGCTTTGGACGTGTCATCGCCGCCGAGGGCACCACAGGCGCCCAACGTGGCCAGCATGAGCGCGCTCAGGGCGACACCGATGGCACCTCGGCCTCTACGCGCACCACTCCTGCTCATGGCGTTTCGAAACAAAGCCAGCTCCTCGGAAACAATGAATCACCGTTGGGGTTTTTTCATCCGTGTCGTGGCTTCAATTCGCCAGGCACGCGGTCACCTTAGAGATTTGCCCACCTGCTCACAATGGGTGCTGTCAGCGGGTGATCATTTTAGGCCATTCGCCCGATCCCCTGATCACCCGCTTGGACAACATTACTTTCAGTGATCGAATTACGGGTGGAACCGCAATTCGGAGTAACCGCGTGTCATCAACTGGTGGTCTGCGGCGCGATCATCGGGCCGACGTCGATCTTGGTCTGGATGGCGCCCATCTGCAGGAGCAGGTCCGGGACCCGCTGGATGCGGCGGGGGTCCAGGGTGGACTGGAAGGTCAGCAGCGTGGTCAGCGCGGCGGTGTCCTGGTCGATCTTGGCGTACTTGACCAGCAGCGGCTCGATCTTGGAGCGGTCAGCCGCGTCCCGGGTGGCCTTCTGCATGGCGCGCTGGAAGGCGGCCACGGTCTTCGGGTTCTCGTTCACGAACTTGCCGAGCGACCCGTAGCCCGCGGTGGGGAAGTCCTGGGTGGCGCCGGTGGCGGTGTCCACGACCGGGACGGTGCCCGCCTGCTTCGCGGTCTGGGTGATGAAGGGCTCGGTCAGGAAGCCGGCATCGATGTCACCGTTCTTGAGCGCGGTCCCGATGTTCGGCAACGGGATCGGCACCCACTGCACCTTGCTCGCGTCGACGCCGTGGTCCTTCATGACCGATTTGGACAGTGTGTCCGACACGGTGTTCGGCGCGGTGATACCGATCTTCTTGCCCGCCAGGTCGCTGACGCTCTTCACCGTCGACGTCGGCAGGGTGACCAGCATCGTGCTCTTCGGACCGGCGGAGGAGGCGTCCGCGACCAGCTTGATGTCCGCGGTGCCCTTGCTCATCGCGATGAAGAACGGCGTGTAGCTCGCGTACGCGATGTCGACCTCGCCGCCGATCAGCTTGGTCAGCGAGACCTGGCCGGTCGCGGCTTCGATGGCCTCGACGTCGAGGCCCTCGTTCTTGAAGTAGCCGCCGTCCTGCGCCAGCCGCAGCGGCGCGAGGTCGATGGTCGACATCACGGCGACCTTGATCTTCGACTTCTCGAGGTTCCCCGAGCCGCCGGAGGAGGACGAATCGTCGCCGCCGAGGAGGCCGCAGCCGCTGACCGATACCGAAACGACGGCCGCCATCGCGAAGGCGAGGGCTCCACGCCGGCCAAGGCTGACGCTCAAGGCCTTCTTCGAGCTTGCAGAGCCAAGCAAAGGGATGCTCCTGATCAAGGGAGGGACACGTGATGACGTGGCCTGATGTGGAATTCGGAAGTGACTCTTTGTCGAGCCACGGGCCCACTGTAGAGAACGGACAGAGCGCTCACAATGGGTGGTCATCCCATGATCCCAAGTGGTAACGATCACCCGAACAGGTTGTTTGTCAGAAGTGAACACAACTGGGCGTGTTCGTGGCGGGGACTTGTTGACAACTGAGCGCCAACGGGTCAAGACCCGTACGGGGTCTTCTTGCACGTCTTGACCGAAGGGTTACATCTGGCCCTCCCGTTCGCTACCCTCATGCACCGGTAGTGAGGTGTGGACCACTGATGTAGTGAAAGAGAGTGCCTTGGATGGCCGAACGCTCTGGACCTTTCCCGAGGTGCAAGGCACTCTGTGTCAAACACGTTGAACACGTCCGTGCTTCACTGGTGCGTCCCCGCGCACTGGCGGGTTGGGCCGAATAGACCAATGGCGTCAGGCAGGGTTTCGGTCAAGTGCACTTGAGAGACTGCGTCAAAGACGACTTCCGCATTTCCAGGAGTGGACCCGCACGCCGTGCGCGCCCCTCCAGGGTGACGGGAGTGAGCGGATAGTGGTCTCCGACAACCGACCCAGACAGCAGCAGTACGGCATGTCCAAAATGGGCTTTCCCGGCCCGGATGAAGATGATGGTGGTGCGGCGGTGCCGAACGAAGACACCGCGGGGGTGGGAGGGGCCCCTGCGCGGGATACCGGAGACGGTCCTGGCGGGAAGGCCGGGTCGTTCCTGGGCCTGCGTAACTGGCGTCTGCGATCGAAGCTCGCGGCCGTTCTGATCATCCCGACGCTGACCGCGCTCGCGCTCGGCACGCTGCGCGTGATCGACGACAGCAGCGAGGCGGCGAGGTTCCAGGACACGGCCGACCAGGTCGCGTTCGCCGACAAGATCACGCTCGTGGTGCACGAGCTGCAGAGCGAACGCGCGCTCGCCGTCGCCAAGATCGCCTCCGACGAGCCGTCGCGCCAAGCCGGCCTCGACGCGCAGATCTCCAAGGTCGACCGCGCGGTCGACGATCTGCGCGCTTCGGCGAACCAGATCAACCCGGATGACCAGGACACGAGGGACCGTTATTCGCGTGGTCTGCAGCGGCTCGACGCCCTGCGCCCGCTGCGCGGCGCGATGAACACCTCGCTGCTGGGCGACACCCCGGTCCTCATCGCCTACTCCGGCATCCTCGACTCGCTGGTCCAGCTCGGCCGCGAGGTGACGACCGCGGTGGCGAACCGCGACGTCCTCCGGCTCGGCGTGACCGTGCAGGCCGTCAGTGAGAGCAAGGAGTTCATCGCCCGCGGTGACGCGGCGCTGCTGATCGCCTCCTTCCGCTCCTCGTTCCCCGGCGACCTGTTCGACCAGGCCCGGTCGGCGGTCGCGAGCGGTGACGCCTCGACGGCGGCCTTCCTCGCCAACGCCAGCCCCGAACAGCGGCAGCTCTACTCGGACACCTTCTCCGGCCCCGAGGTCGACGACCGCCGCCGGATCACCACGATGGCGTTCTCGCTGCACCAGCAGAACGAGCCGCCGTCGATCGACAACGTCGCGCTCGGCAACGACAGCCGGGTCGCGCTGGACAAACTGCGCGCGGTCGAGACCAACCTGCTCGGCCAGCTGCGGGCACAGGCAGACGAACTGGCGACCGACGCGATCAACTCGGCCTGGATCGGCGGCGCGATCGTGCTGCTGGCCCTGCTCGCGGCGCTGTTCCTGATGCTCGTCATCGCCCGCCTGATGCTGCGCCCGCTGCGGATCCTGCGGAAGACCGCGCTCGACGTCGCGTACACACGACTGCCGGAAACCGTGCAAGCGATCCTCGACGACCCGGACCCGGTCAACGCCTCGAAGCGGTCGGTCGAGCCGGTGCCGGTCACTTCGCGTGACGAGATCGGTGAAGTGGCGCGGTCCTTCGACGTCGTCCACGCGCAGGCCGTCAAGATGGCCGCCGAGCAGGCCCTCCTGCGAGAGAACGTCAACGGCATCTTCGTGAACCTGTCCCGCCGGTCGCAGCGGCTGGTGGAACGCCAGCTCGGCGTGATCGACCGGCTCGAGGCCGACGAGCAGGACCCGGACCACCTGGCCAGCCTGTTCGAGCTCGACCACCTCGCCACGCGGCTGCGCCGCAACGGTGAAAGCCTCCTGGTGCTCTCGGGCGCCGGTCTCGCGAAGTCGGTGCCCAAGCCGGTGCCCGCCGCCGACGTCATCGGCGCCGCGGTTTCGGAGATCGAGCAGTACGCCCGGATCGAGATCGGGATCGTCCCCGAGGTCGCCGTCCAGGGCCTGACGATCCACGACCTCGTGCACGTGCTCGCGGAACTGCTGGACAACGCCACCTACTTCTCCGAGCCGGAGACGAAGGTGACCGTCCGCGCGGTGATCACCCGCAAGAAGGCGCTCGCCATCCAGGTCACCGACCACGGTGTCGGCATGACCGAGGAGCGGCTCGCCGAGGTCAACCAGCGCCTGGCCGACCCGCCGGACCTGGACGTCTCGGTGACCCGGCGGATGGGCCTGTACGTGGTCGCGCGCCTGGCGCGCCGTCACGGCATCGAGGTCCGGCTGCGGGAGAACGAGGACATCGAGGGCGGCGTGATCGCGCGGGTCGTCGTACCCGCCGAACTGCTCACGCAGATGCGGCCCGGCGTGCGGACTCCGCCGCCGAGCCGTTCGGAAACGTCGATGCCTTCGATGCCGTCGGCGTCCGAGATGTCGACGTCGCTGCCGAACATCCCCGCTTCCGACCGCGGCCTGGAGATGACCCCGCCGCCGCCGTCGAAGCCCCCGGCTTCGCAGCCGATCGCGCAGCAGGGCGGGCTCGTCCCGCTCGACCAGCCGATCAGCCTCGACGACCTGGTCGCGGGCAAGAACGCGGCCGGACCGTTCCTCAGCCCCGCGGCCCCCGCCGACGAGACCCCGGCGTGGCCGACGGCCGAGGACATCTCGCCGCCGAACGGCGACGGCGCCTCCAGCGGCACCGAGACCCAGTTCGCGTCGCTGGTGCTGCCGAAGCGGGAGCCGAAGTACAACCCGGTGGAAACGCCGAACAGGGCAATGGGGTTCTCGGAGTCGTCGGAGTCCGAGCGGTCTTCGGACGAAGGCAAGTCGGCGCTCGACGACGACGTGCCCACCCGGCGGCTGCCGATCTACCAGTCGGTGCTGTCCCGTTGGTTCAGCGAAGGCGACGAGGCGGGCGCGGGCGCCGACACCCCGACCACCTACACGGAGCCGGTCGAGTCCGCCCTGCCCGAGCAGACCCGTGACACCGCCGCCGACGCGGTGGAACCAGACGTCGGGGACACTGGCGACACTCCCGGAGAGGCATTGCCCACTCGGACCCCTCGGACTGTTCCGCCGGAGACCGCGCTCCAGGACAATGGCTGGCGCAGCGCGTCGGACGACGGCTGGCAGGCGGCGCAGGTCCTGTACGAAGACCGGAACGACGAGATCACCCCGGCGGGCCTGCCCAAACGGGTGCCGAACCAGTACCTCGTCCCCGGCTCGATCGGCGGGGACGAGCCGAAGAAGGAAGACTCGTTCGCCGACAAGACCTCCGGAATGCCGGGAACGGGTGCGATCGCCCGCTCGGCGACGGCGGCGAGGAGTCGGATGGCAAGCTTCCAGCAGGGCTACAAGTCGGGACGGCACGCGTTGAAGGAACGCCCGATCGACGCGCTGGATGACAACGGCGTTCCGGTGACCGGCGGAGGTTCCTCCGCCGATGACAGCAGTAAGGAGTGACAGTGACACGGGCGGGTGCGATGCAGCCGGGTGGTCCGGCGCAGCCTGGCGGCCAGGCGCAGGGTAAAGGACACACGAGCAGCTTTGCCTGGCTGATCACGGATTTCGTGCACCGGGTCCCGGGCGCGGCGCATGCCGTGGTGGTGTCGGCGGACGGTTTGCTGCTGGCCTCTTCGAAGGGACTTCCCAAGGACAGGGCCGATCAGCTGGCCGCGGTCGCGTCGGGGCTCACGAGCCTCGCGCGCGGTGCGGCGAAGGTGTTCGAAGGCGGCACGGTCGCGCAGACGGTGGTCGAGATGGCCAACGGCTTCCTCTTCCTGATGTCGGTGTCCGACGGGTCCTGTCTGGCGGTCCTCGGATCGCCGGAGAGTGACATCGGCCTGGTCGTCTACGAGATGACCTTGCTGGTGGAACGGGTGGGGCAACAGCTGACACCGGAGATGCGCGCGCAGCTGCAGGGCGCGTCGGTCCGCCGCTGAGCGACCGGGAACCGAGGAGAATGCCGTGGACGACGGGCGCTTGAGGGGCGATGGCCGGCTCGGTGACGACTTCTCCGGCGGGTGGTCGGAACGTGACGACGGCCGGGAGGACTGGACGTCCTTCCGGGACCGGGTCGACCGCGAATGGCGATCGCGACGGGCACAGGGGTCGGACAACGACCCCGTGTCCCCGGACGAGGCCTCCCGCTGGCTGACCGATTCGAACGCGGGACAGGGACCCGCCGATTTCAGCGTCACGGACTACCGGGAACGCCTGCTCGGCGGGCCCGGGGCCGAACTGTTCGGTGGTGGCAGCGGTCCGCTCTACGATTCCGGCGAGTTCGCCAAGTTCTCCTTCGACAAGGAGGAGGAACGCCGGGCGGCCGCGGCCGCCGCGGATCCGCTCGCCGCGGCACTGCCGCAGCAGGCACAGAACGAATACGTCGACGAGCAGTACACCACCGACGTCGAATCATCCGGCCTGGTCCGGCCGTACTTCCGCACGCGGGGACGGACCAAGCCGACGTACGACCTTGCCATCGAGGCGTTGATCTCGACCAGTGAACAGGGACGTGTGCTCGACCGGGTACGCGTCCCCGAACACCGGTCGATCTGCGACCTTTGCCTGGACACCCGGTCCGTCGCCGAAGTCGCGGCGCTGTTGCGCCTGCCGCTCGGCGTGGTCCGGGTGCTGATCGGAGACGTGGCCGGCCTCGGCCTGGTCCTGGTGCACACTGCCAGCCAGAACGTGGGTGACCGGCCCAGTATCGAGTTCATGGAGAGGGTGCTCAGTGGGCTTCGGAGAATTTGACTCCGACGCGAATGCGCCGCAGGTGGCCGGGCCGACGTCGTCGGCCAAGATCGTGGTCGCTGGCGGATTCGGCTCGGGGAAGACCACGCTGGTCGGAGCGGTTTCGGAGATCGATCCGCTGACCACCGAGGCCATGATGACCGAGGCCAGTACCGGCGTCGACGACAATTCGGCCACCCCGAACAAGTCGACGACGACCGTGGCCATGGACTTCGGCCGGATTTCGCTGGACTCGGACCTGGTGCTGTACGTGTTCGGTACGCCGGGCCAGCACCGGTTCTGGTTCATGTGGGACGACCTCGCGGTCGGCGCCATCGGTGCCGTCGTGCTGGTCGACACGCGGCGGCTCGCCGACGCGTTCCCGTCGATCGACTTCTTCGAGAACCGGAAGCTGCCGTACGTCGTGGCGATCAACTGCTTCGACCGGCTGCTGCACCACCAGATCGAGGACGTCCGGCACGCGCTGACGATCTCGCCGTCCGTGCCGATCATGGCCTGTGACGCCCGGGAACGTGAGTCCGCCAAGCAGGTGTTGATCTCGGTCGTGCAGCACGCCATCGCACACGATTCGGCGTTGCGCGCGGGCTGAAAGGGACAAAACCCCGGAGCGGATGCGGCCGTTGGAGTGAACTCGGCAGGCTTCACCCGCTTCGGGGACGGCGCCATCAACCGGCGCGGACGCGGGGCGATCCCTTTCACGCGATCCGGTGGCGACCCTGCCCGATCGGGCGATCGAAATGCCGGTGACCTGCGTGGACGCCGGTTCACCCCGGGTCGCACGCGGCCACCAAGGGGTGACCCACGAATGCGTGGTTCGCGATAGGTCGACGCGGTGAGCGGCTGGACGTTCACGTTCGGTTAACGCGGCCGGCCGGGTGGCGGGCTCGACACGATCGGCGGGACGAATACGCTGGGTGGAGGCGTCTTTGGGCTCGCCGGTACCGGGATCGGTGCTGGTCGGGGGAGAGCCGCCCGGACCACGCCGCCCAGGTGGTCTTGACGCAGCGAGGAGGGACTTGTGACGGCATCCGGACAGCAGCAGAGCTCGTTCGGCTGGCTCATCACGGATTTCGCGCGCCGGGTTCCCGGTGCCGCGCACGCCGTGCTGGTCTCGGCGGACGGTCTTCTCCTCGCGCCGTCGGAAGGGCTGCCGCAGGAGCGGGCCGAACAGCTGTCCGCGGTCGCCTCCGGACTGATCAGCCTCACCGCCGGCGCCGCCCGCTGCTTCGACGCGGGCGGGGTCAACCAGACCGTCGTCGAGATGGAACGCGGTTACCTCTTCCTCATGTCGGTCGCCGACGGCTCCTCACTCGCCGTACTGGCCGCGCCGACCTGTGACATCGGCACCGTGGCCTACGAGATGACCCTGCTCGTCGAGCGGGTCGGCCAGCAGATCACGCCCGAGCTGCGCGCGCAGCTGCAGGGCGGCGTACGTGGGTAAGCGCCGATGAAGATCACCGGATTCACCGAACCGGAACCTTCCGGCTGGGACTCCCTCTACCAGGGCACCGAACGCGAGGCCTTCGATTCCCCGAGCCGGTTCGAGCTGAGCTCGATCAGCACGGTCATGCCGCGCCGCCCTCCCGCGCCGCCGCCCGCCCCGGCGTCGATGCCCTCGCCCCTTCGCCAATCGCCGCCGCCGCGCGTCACCGCCCACGACGCCGCGCCCGCCTCGGTCTACATGCCGCCGTCGCCGGGCTCGCGGGTCCGGCCCTACACCCGCACCGGCGGACGCACCCGCACCGCGCACGACCTGGCGCTGGAGGCGCTGGTGTCGACCAGCGAAGACGGCCGCCGGTACCGCGGCGTGCGGACCCCCGAACACCGGCAGATCTGCGACCTCTGTCTCGATACCCGGTCGATCGCGGAGATCGCCGCGCATCTGCGGCTGCCGCTGGGCGTGGTGAAGGTGATCGTCGGCGACATGGCGGACGCCGGCCTGGTGCTGATCCACCAGACGGAGCTGATCCTCGGCGACTCTTCTTCGCGCGCTTTCATGGAGCGGGTGCTTCAAGGCCTTCGCGCCCTCTGACTCCCGCAATCAGTCACCTACTTGCGACCTCGGCTCAGGTGCGGCCGCGGACCGATGCCCCCAATGTGCCATTGGGGACACTGAGCGTCCCCAATGTGACATTGGGGGCGTGATTCCCCGGATCGCCGACTTGCGGACCGCAATTAGAGGACTAATTGCGGGGGCGTCAGTCTTCGACGAGGGCGGCCGAGGTGATCCGGTGCAGCGGGTAGCGCTCGTGGTCGGTCCCTTCGAGGACTCCGCCGCCGACCCGCAGCGGCCGCACCACCCGCTGGCTCGCCGTCCCGCGTGAGTCGACGAAGCCGATCCACACCTCGCGGCGCTCCATGGTCGCCTGGGACAGCAGCGCAAGCGTCGCGGACGTGTCCCCGGCGCCGCCTCCCTGTGGCGCGCGCACCGTCTCGCCCCGGCGGCGCGCCGAAGCGGCGTCACCGGCCCGGACGTGCGCGACGATCTTGCCGACCTGGTCGTCGGTCAGTCCGGCAGGCTCTCCGGGGGCCCGACGCGCGGTACGCGCCTTCGCGGGCAGGCGACGTCCGGAAGGCCTGATGTCCATGACGCGTCCGTCGGGGCCTTCGGCGGCCGGAGCGAACCCGGCGGCGCGGAGCGCGTCGAGGACTTCGGCGAGCGGGTACGCGCTGATGAGCACTGTCGGCGCGATCATGCGCAAGCCGTACTCCGTCGCGACCGGGCTGCCCATGACCTCGGCGAGCAGTGACGCGTCGTCGCAGCGCAGGAAGGATTCGGCGGCCCCGCCGCGCAGCCGCCCGTGCCGCCGGGCGACGTCGTCGATCAGGTAGCTCAGCGATTGGGGCACCGGCGTCGCCGACCGGGTCGTGAACAGCTGGTGCAGTTCGCCCGCGGTCCGGCCGGTGTCGAGCGCGCGCCGCACGGACGTCTCGGTGATCCGGTAGACGGTCGCGTGCCCGGAGGATTCGATGTCGGCGACGGCGGTCATGTCGGCCGCGAGTTCGGCCTCCAGCGGACCCGGCGCGACCACGGTCAGATCGGCCTGGACCAGGACGTGGTCCACCGGACGCGGCAGTGCGTCGATCATCGCTTCGACCGCTCCCGGCCGGTCCTCGGCCAGCAGCGCCCGGGTCGCCGTGGTGAGCCCGCCGAGCCCGATCAGGCCGAGCGCCGCCCCCTCGGCCATCGTCCAGCGCACGGTTTCGTCCCGCAGCCGCCCGCCTCGCCGCGGCGCGCGCCAGGCGAGGGCGGCGACCAGTTCGTCGGTGCTCTTCACGCCCGCGCCGTCGGGAAGCGCGGCCAGGGCCAGGAGGATCCGCCGCCGCGACGTGGGCGCCAGCGGACGGCGCAGTTCCTCCGACAGCGGCGCGATCGGCTTGTCCTTCGCGTCCCGCCCACCGGCGAGACCGGGCAGCCGGGGCAGTTCGAGCCAGGCCTGGGCGATCGTCATCCAGCGTTGCGCGGTCGGCGACGCGAGCCATGAATCCGTGAGCGTCGTCGGCACCCACTCCGGCGTGGTCGCTTCGCTGTCGGCCACCAGCCCGGCGCCGACCGCGATCTCCGCCAGGAGGGTCACCCGTGTCTCGTCGACGTCGAGATCCTTGGCGAGCTTCTTCAGTTCGCGGACCCCGAGCCCGCCGGACTTCAGCACCGGCGGCGGCGTCTCCGACCACGCGCGGAGCATGCTTTCGGTCTGGCGCAAGAACTCCATCGCCTCGCCGGCCGCCGTCGCGTCCACTGTGGACGGCTGATGTGGATGCGTGGGGAGTTCCGGTTCGCGCAGCGACGCCGGGTCGAACACCGACCCTCCGCGCAGCGCGATCCCGATCTCACGCGGCAGTTCGACGGTCTGGTCGTCCCGGCGCAGCAGCAGCCCGCGGGCGAGCAGGCGCTGGACCGGGTTCTGCGCCCGCTCCAGCGGGACGTCGGCCGACGCGTCGCGGGTGCGGCCGATCGGCGGCCCGGCGGCCAGCGTCGTCAGCAGGGCTCGTTCGTCCTCGCCGACCTCCGCGAGCGCGGCGTCGATGTCCGTTCCGGCGAGCGAGGGCGACGAAGACCCGAGCCCGGCGGGGAAGGGGCCGAGCGCGTCGCGGGCCGACGGCGGGACGCGCAGCGCTTCGTCCTCACCCCAGACCAGGGCCCGCTTGCGCAACAGCGCCAGCGGCTCGCCGATCTTCGTGCCCACGAGCCGCGCGACCTCGGCCGCGGCGACCGGATCGGTGTCCGCTCCGGCCAGCAGGAGAGCGTCGAGGACGGAGAGAGTGAAGGTGTCGAGGTCTTCGCAAGCACGCGCGACGGAGCCCGGCGTGCCGGCCCGGGTGGCGAGCACGATGGTGTCAGACGGGGGTGGCGTGGACAGGTCGCGACGCGTGCGCAGCAGTGCGGCGAGAGCATCGTCGGACTCCTGGCGCAGCCAGTCCGCCAGGGATGGCGCGGGCATAGACGACCAGGATACCGGGCGGGTGGTGGCCCGCCAGTGGCGTTCGGGCAGACTGTCCCGTGAGAACGGCTTGACCATGCTCTGGAGGACGTTGTGGCGAAGGGCGATAACAAGAAGCGCGCGGGCATCGACCCCACGTGGCCCGGTGAAGACGGGGAGCACCCCGTCACCGAGCTCGCGTCCGATCGGCAGGGTGCGCTGTCCCCGTTCGGCGACGTGACCTTCCCGCTCGAGAGCGTGCCTTACGTGCACCCCGAGACCGAGATCAACCGGTAGAAAAGCTACTCGCCGGTTACCCCTGCGAAGGTCCGTGGCGGTCGTCACGGGAGTAGGTTTTCGATCGACCTATTCGAGCGTTCCTCAGCGGGGGTAGTGCCATGCCGGTTCCCGGTCCCGGATATTCGATCACCGTCCGGGTGGAGGCCCCCGCGTCGTCCACCGCGGCGGGTGACCTGACGACCGCCGTCGGCAGGGTCGGCGGTGTGCTGACCGCGTTCGACGTCGTCGAGTCGCACCCCGAGTCGATCGTCGTCGACATCAGCGCCAACGCCCTGTCGGAGAACCACGCGCAGGACATCACGCAGACCCTGGACTCGCTGCCGGGCGTGCGCGTGCGCAAGGTCTCCGACCGGACGTTCCTGATCCACCTCGGCGGCAAGATCGAGGTCACCCCCAAGGTCGCGCTCCGTAACCGTGACGACCTCTCCCGCGCGTACACGCCCGGCGTCGCCCGCGTCTGCCAGGCGATCGCCGCGAACCCCGAGGACGCGCGCCGCCTGACCATCAAGCGCAACACCGTCGCCGTGCTCACCGACGGCTCCGCGGTGCTGGGCCTCGGCAACATCGGCCCGGCCGCCGCGCTCCCGGTGATGGAGGGCAAGGCGGCGCTGTTCAAGAAGTTCGCCGACGTCGACGCGTGGCCGGTCTGCCTGGACACCCAGGACACCGAAGAGATCATCATGATCGCGAAGGCGCTCGCGCCGGTCTACGCGGGCATCAACCTCGAAGACATCGCCGCGCCGCGCTGCTTCGAGATCGAGAAGCGCCTGCGTGAGCAGCTCGACATCCCGGTGTTCCACGACGACCAGCACGGCACCGCGATCGTCGTGGTCGCCGCGCTGCGCAACGCCCTGCGCGTGGTCGGGAAGAACATCGAAGACTGCAAGATCGTCGTCAGCGGCGTCGGCGCGGCGGGCTCGGCGATCATCCGCTTGATCCTCGGCAAGAACCCGGGTGACATCGTGGCCGCCGACATCGACGGCATCGTGCACTCCGCGCGCGGCAACCTCGACGAGAACCTCACCTGGATCGCCGAGCACACGAACAAGGAGCAGCAGGCGGGCACACTGCACGAGGCGCTCGTCGGCGCCGACGTGTTCATCGGCGTCTCCGCGCCGAACCTGTTCGGGGCCGAGCAGGTCGCGACCATGAAGTCCGACGCCGTCGTGTTCGCGCTGGCCAACCCGGACCCGGAGATCGACCCGCTGGAGGCGCAGAAGCACGCGGCCGTGGTCGCGACCGGCCGCAGCGACTTCCCGAACCAGATCAACAACGTGCTCGCGTTCCCCGGCGTCTTCCGCGGTCTGCTCGACGCGCAGGCGCACCACATCGACGACTCGATGCTCCTCGCGGCCGCCGACGCCATCGCGGACGTCGTGGACAACGGCAAGCTGAACGCTTCCTTCATCGTGCCCAGCGTGTTCGACAGCGCCGTCGCCCCCGCCGTCGCGGAAGCCGTCAAGAAAGCCGCCAAAGCTGCGAAGGCCGCGAGCTAGAGAGCGATAGCAAAGGTCCCTTGCTCCATTCGGAGTCATCGTCATCACTGAGGCCGACCTCGTGGCCGACTTCAGGGTGACGACTCCGCGCCCGGCCCGCTCATAGGCTCGATCCCGACCAAGAAGTCGATCATGACGGGGGTTGGGGATGAATCGCTCTGTCCTGAGCAGGATCGGGACACTCACGGCCGCGGCGGCGACGGTGGCGGTACTCGTACCGGCCACGGCGTCCGCCGCGGTTTCGTCTGTGCGCTGGGGGCCGTGTCCGGAGGACGTGGCCGCGCCGGGGGTCGAATGCGGCACGTTGCCGGTTCCGCTCGACTACCGGAAGCCCGGCGGCGCCACCATCGACATCGCCGTTTCGAAACTCGCCAGCACCAAGCCGGCGAAGCGGCGCGGGATCATGCTGACGAATCCGGGCGGCCCCGGCGGGCCCGGGCAGTCCATGCCCGCCGGGCTGCGGGCGGCCGGTATGCCGTCGAGTGTGCTCGACGCGTACGACATCATCGGGTTCGACCCGCGCGGGATCGGGCGCAGCACACCGGTCACCTGCGATCTCAAGCCCGAGCAGCAGGTGAGCAACGTTCCGCCGTACGCGCGTGACGCGGCCGCGGTGGCCGAGCGGGCGACGTACGTGGCCGGTATCGCGAAGCAATGCGGTGGGTCGAAGACCGCCGCGAACCTGCCGTACATCACCACGGCCAACACCGCCCGCGACATGGACCGCATCCGCGAAGCCCTCGGCGAGAAGAAGCTCTCGTACTACGGCGTCTCGTACGGCAGTTACCTGGGCGCCGTGTACTCGACGCTGTTCCCGCAGCAGACCGATCGCGTCGTGATCGACAGCGTGACCGGGCCGGGCGGGCTCGATCCGGTCACCTCGCGTCGCCTGGCGGAGGGGTTCGAGGACCGCTTCCCGGACTTCGCGAAGTGGGCGGCGGCGCGGCACGCGAGCTACGGGCTGGGCCGTACTCCGCAGCAGGTGACGGCGAAGTTCTACGAACTCGCCGCCAAACTCGACGGCGGCGCGGTCCCGGGCGTGGACGGCGCGGCGTTCCGCATGGGCACCTTCGGGGCGCTCTACGCGACCAAGACGTTCCCGGTGCTCGCGCAGCAGTGGCAGTCGCTCGACGGTGAAGGCGTCTTGAAGCAGACCGCCGAGACGGCACAGATCGACCCGGCGCAGCTGCTGGCCGGGCAGTTGCACGTGGTCTGCAACGACGCGAACTGGCCGGAGGACGTCGCGACCTACCAGCGCAACGTCGCCAAGGACCGGGTGAAGTACCCGATGTTCGGCGCGGCGGGGGCGAACATCTGGGCCTGCGCGTACTGGCCGTCCGAGCAGATCGAGCCGACGGTACGGATCGGCGACCGGGGGCCGTCGAACATCCTGATGGTGCAGAACCTGCGTGACCCGGCGACTCCGCTCAGCGGTGCCAAGGAGATGCGCCGCGCACTCGCTGACCGGGCGCGGATCGTGACCGTGGACGAGGGCGGGCACGGTGTCTGGCTGAGCGACGAGAACGCCTGCGGCAACAACGCCGTCAACCGGTTCCTCGTGGAAGGCAAGCGCCCCGCACGCGACACGGCCTGTGCCGCGGACAAGGGAGGGCTCTTCGCTTCGATGACGCCGGAGCAGCGGCAGGAACGCGAGAAGGCGCTCGACGAGGTTCGCTCGAAGCAGCGCATGTTCTGAGGACTAGCCTGCTTGGCGTGAGTGAACTCAGCCACGTCGACCATACGGGTGCCGCCCGTATGGTCGACGTTTCCGGCAAGACGCCCACCGCCCGCACCGCCCTGGCGGGCGGCACCGTGCACACCACGGCCGAGGTGCTCGGCCTGCTGGCGACGGACGGGCTCCCCAAGGGCGACGCCCTCGCGACCGCCCGGATCGCGGGCATCATGGGCGCGAAGAAGGTGCCCGAGCTGATTCCGCTGTGCCACCAGATCGCGCTGTCCGGGGTGAAGGTCGAGTTCGCCCTCGCCGAGACCGCCGTGCACATCACCGCGACCGCGAAGACGAACGACCGGACCGGCGTCGAGATGGAGGCGCTGACCGCCGTCGCCGTCGCCGGGCTGACCCTGCACGACATGATCAAGGCCGTCGATCCCGCGGCGACCCTCGACGATGTCCGCCTGATCCGCAAGGACGGCGGCAAGACCGGGACCTGGGAGCGGCCGTGAACCGCGTCGCGAGGGTGATCGTGGCGTCGAACCGCGCCGCGAAGGGCGTCTACGAGGACACGACCGGTCCGGTCATCACGGACTGGCTCGCCGCACGCGGCTGGGACGTGCCCGGGCCCGTGGTCGTCGAGGACGGGGAGCCGGTCGGTGAAGCGTTGCGCGACGCCGTCGCGGCCGGGGTCCAGGTGATCGTGACGACCGGCGGCACCGGCATCTCGCCGACGGACCGCACTCCGGACGTCACCCGCGCCGTCCTCGACTACGAACTGCCCGGCGTCGCGGACGCGATCCGCGCCGCCGGACTGCCCAAGGTGCCCACAGCCGTGCTCTCCCGCGGGGTCGCCGGCGTCGCCGGCCGGACCCTCGTGGTGAACCTGCCCGGCTCACGCGGCGGCGTGAAGGACGGCCTGGGCGTACTGGACGGGATCCTCGACCACGCCGTCGACCAGCTGGCGGGCGGCGACCACCCACGGGAGGCACAGCAGTGAGCGTTCGGGTCGCACGGATCGCGGTGGTCGACGAGCCGCTTTCGGTCGAAGAGCACGCCCGGCTGGTGGACGACGCGGCCGCGGGCGCCGTCGTCACCTTCGGCGGGGTCGTGCGGGACCACGACGGCGGGCGTTCGGTGGAACGGCTCGCCTACGAAGGCCACCCCAGTGCCGCCGACGTGCTCGCGGAGGTCGTCTCCGACCTCTCGGGAAAGTGGGCGGGCGTGCGCGCGGTCGCTGTCAGTCACCGGCTGGGCGCGCTGGCCATCGGGGACGTCGCGCTGGCCTGCGCCGTGGCGGCCGAGCACCGGGGCCAGGCCTTCGCGGCTTGTTCGGAGCTGGTCGACGAGGTCAAGGCGCGGCTGCCGGTGTGGAAGCACCAGCACTTCAGCGACGGCAGCGACGAGTGGGTCAACTCGCCGTAGCGGGGTGACCGAGCCACAAGTCGCCGCAATGAAGGGGCCTTTCATAGCAAATTTTGCAATGAAGGGCCCCTTCATTGCACGCGGCTACGCGGGCACGAGGGGTGCGGGCCTGAGGCGCCGGGCCCCGGACACGACAAAGCCCCACCGCCGGGGGAATGGCGCGGTGGGGCCTTGTCAGTCGTGACGTGGCCGCGCGGGGAATCCCGCGGGCATCACGACTTACCGGTGCTCAAGAGCTCACTTGGTGGCGAGCTTCTGGCCGACGACGATGAAGTCGGCGTTGGGCACGTATTCCTTGTTCAGGTCCTGCAGCTTCTGGAAGCCGCCCTGGACGTTGAACTTGGAGGCGATCTTGGACAGCGTGTCGCCGGCCACGACGGTGTAGTCACCCGCCGGGTTGGAGTTCGCGACATTGGCGGCGGCCGGGGCCGGGGCCTGCTGCTTGGTGACCGGAGCGGTCGACTTCTTCGGGGTCACCTTCTTGGTGGCCTTCGGGGCGGTCGACTTGGCCTTGGCGGGGCTGGCGGAGCCGCCCTTCTTGCCACAGTGCGGCCACGCGCCGATGCCCTGGCCCTGGAGGACCCGCTCGGCGACGGCGATCTGCTGCTCACGCGACGCGTTGTGCGCGCTGCCGGTGCCACCGTAGGCGCGCCAGGTGCTCTGCGAGAACTGCAGACCACCGTAGTAGCCGTTACCGGTGTTGGTGTTCCAGTTTCCGCTGCTCTCGCACTGCGCGATGGCGTCCCAGTTGGTCGCCGACGCGGGGGTCGCGGCGATGGCGAGGGGGGCGCCGACCGCGACGCCCGCAATGGCAACGCGAGCGATGTGACGGGTGGCGGCGGACATCTTGCGGTGCTTGCCTCGGTAAGACATGTGAGTACATCTCGCTTCCTGCGCCTACGAGCCTGTGCTGAGGGAAGGACTCGCGGGTCCTGGCCGGCCGTCTCAGGCCGGCTGACTTCACCGGACGCACGCCGCGTCGGCTCTGTCCCCTCGTCCCTGTCCGGAAATGCTTTCGCTCGGGGTTGGGTCCGGGAATCCGTTGGACAGGGCTCGGCGCTACGGGTTCCCGGTGTTGCGTGGTCGGTCGGGGCCAACCGAAAAGCGACGGTACGTAACGAACGGCCGGGATGGAAATTATTCGAGCTGTGACCTACATCACAGTAACAGCACGCAACCTATAACGATTCGACTGTTTATGCAGGTCAGCGGGCCGTTATCTGGCCGTTGCCTGACCGAGATAATTCACGGATCGTGAGGCTTGCATCACGTGGATTAAGGGCTGACTGGACCATTCGTGCGCCTTCGCGCGCTATTGGGCCGCGCACTTTAGCGAGACCTCAAGAAGTTCGCCAGCCCTGGCAGGTCGTCCGTATTCAGGTGGTCGACCCCGGCGTCGGCCAGCTCTTTCCAAAGCGCGTCACGGGCTGGCCCGGCGGCATCCGGCGTCGCCCAAAAGCGCACTCGCTGGCCCGCCGCGTGGGCGCTTTTGACCAGTTCGTGTAGTTTTGCCCGCTCCGTGGCCGGGAAGGGGCCTTCACCACTCCAGGTGAACAGCCCCGTCCAGGAGTCCGAGACCAGCGGGGTCATCCGGCGGTCCGAGCCGATGCCGAGGTCGTTCTGGTCCTTGATCCGGCCGTCGTAGAAGGCGAGCCGGAACTTCTGCCCGAGCATCACGTCCTTGGGCCGCCCGCCGGAGATCACCGCGGTGACGGCTCGCTTCTGTACGTGCCCGAACGCGTACAGAGAGAAGAGGAAGGAATAGCGCGGGTCGTACAGCCGCTTCTCCAGCGCCGCGTACGTGCTGTTCGCGTCCCCCTTGACGTCGATCAGCAACTGGAACTCGAGACGCTGCCGGTAGACGCCCACGCCGTGGTTGGCCAGGACGCGCTTGCGCAGCGGCTCCAGGTAGAGCGACTCGAGCGTGCGGTCCGGGCGAGTGCCGGCGAGGTCGTGCGCGACCAGCAACTGCCCGTCCACCAGGAAGATGTCGGCCTCGACGCTGGTGAAGCCCTGATCGAGCGCGTCCTGCAGCGGACGCGTGTGCTCGTAGTCGTTGTGGCTGTGCGCCTGCGGCAGTGGCCGGACGCCGCGCTCGTGGGCGGCGGCGGGGGCGGTCGCGAGGCTCGTGGCGGCGACCGCGGCGAGCAGCGCGGCGAGGACACGGCGGGGAGTGATCACTGGCGCATCCTCGGCGGCTTCGGCGACCAGCCGGTGAATTCCGGACGGACCGCGGGTCAAAGGCCCCGGAACGGCTCGCGGGGGAGCAAGGGGCCTTTGCTCTCACTTTCCCGCGTTTGCGCAGGTCAGCCGCCCGCGAACGGCGGCAGGACGTCCAGTTCGGCGCCTTCGATCAGCGGCCGCGTGAGATCTCGCACGGCGACGCCGTCCAGCAGGTACGAGACCGCTTCGAGCAGCTTCGCCAGCTTCTCCGGGTGAAGTTCACGCAGTCGGGCGACGGCGTCGGCGACGCGGGCGCCGTCCGGCAGGGTCACCTTCTCCTCGTCGAGGCCCGTGGCCGCGCGAGCCGAGGCGAAGTACCGCACCACGATGGTCACCATGTCAGCCGCCGATCGCGCTCATCGGCCGGATCGGCTGCGCGAACCCGGCCTCGTTGATCTCGTGTCCGGCGAGCTTGCCCCACATGGTCGCCCGCCAGGCGTCCGCCACCTCTTCTTCGCGCGCGCCCGCGCGCACGAGGGCGCGGAGGTCGGTCTCGTCGTTGCTGAACAGGCACGAGCGCACCGCGCCGTCCGCGGTCAGCCGGGTGCGCTCGCAGGCGCCGCAGAAGGGCCGGGTCACCGACGCGATCACGCCGACGTCGCCCGGTCCGCCGTCGACCAGCCAGCGTTCGGCGGGCGCCCCGCCCCGCGCGGCGGGGAACGGCGACAGCGAGAACTCCTCGCCGAGCATGCCGAGGATCTCCTCGGCGGTGATCATGTCGGCCCGGTTCCAGCCGTGCTGCGCGTCCAGCGGCATCTGCTCGATGAACCGCAGGTGGTAGCCCTCGGCGAGGCAGAACTTCAGCAGTGGCACGGCCTGGTCCTCGTTCAGGCCGCGCATGAGCACCGCGTTGACCTTCACCGGGTCCAGCCCGGCCTCCCTCGCGGCGGCCATGCCGGCGAGCACGTGCGAAAGCCGGTCGCGGCGCGTGATCGTCTCGAACAGCGCGCGGTCGACGGTGTCCAGCGAGACGTTGATCCGGTCCAAGCCGGCGTCGGCGAGCGACTTCGCGCGCTTCGCGAGCCCGATCCCGTTGGTGGTCATGGAAAGCCGCGGGCGCGGTTCGAGTGCCGCGACGCGCTCGACGATCTTCTCCAGCCCTTGGCGCAGCAGCGGTTCGCCGCCGGTGAGCCGGATGTCGGTGACGCCGAGCCGTTCGACGGCGATCCGCAGCAGGAACACGAGTTCGTCGTCGGTCAGCACGTCCGCGCTGGGCATCCATTCCAGCCCCTCGGCGGGCATGCAATAGGTGCAGCGCAGATTGCACTTGTCGGTGAGCGACACCCGCAGGTCGGTCGCGACCCGGCCGAAGGTGTCGATCAGCGCGGGATTGTCCGGCCTGGGCACGGTGGGGCCGCCGCGTGTACCGGGGACACGGGGAAACCCGAGATCGACTGCTGTCATTGTCACCAGACTAACCCCGAAGCGGGCGAAGCCGGCTGTCTAGAATCCCTTTTCGCATCGAATCGGAAGGGTTTCCGGATGGCGAAATACCCGCTCTCGGCGGAGGAATTGGCCCGCTTCGCCGAACTCGGCAGGGAAGGCAGCACGCTGACCGTCCTCCGGCACGCGCGCATCGCCGAGCGGATGGGCCTGTCGGCCACCGATCACAAGGTGCTCGAGCTCGCCGGCCAGGCGCCGGGACCGTTGACAGCGGGCAGGATCGCCGAACTGACCGGGTTGTCGACGGGTGCTGTGACCGGCGTCATGGACAGGCTCGAAAAAGCGGGCCTCGCCCGCCGCGTCCGTGACACCGTCGACCGCCGGAAAGTCCTGATAGAGGTCGTCCCGGGCGCGATGGAACGGCACGCGCCGCTCTTCGAATCCGCGTACACGAACATGATGAACGTCCTCGAACAGTTCTCCCCCGACGAGCGGAAAGTGCTCGAGCGATTTCAGAGCGCGTTGCTCGATGGCCTCCGCGACGAACTCCCCGGCAATTCCTCGCCCGCGTAGCTTTTCCGCATCTGCGGAAGTAACCTGCCAGGCATGCCGCAATTCCGGTTGTCTGAAGCCGCTCGCCTGCTCGGTGTCAGCGATGACACCGTCCGCCGCTGGGTGCGCGCGGGCCAGCTGACCGCGTTCGACGACTCGGCGGGCCGCAAGGTCGTCGACGGCGCCGAACTGGCCGCGTTCGCCAAGGCGCAGGCCGAACAGCCCGAGGATCCATCGAGCGTCGGCCGCTCCGCGCGTAACCGGTTCGTCGGGCTCGTCACCGAGGTGATCACGGACAAGGTGATGGCACAGGTCGAGCTGCAGTGCGGCCCGCATCGCGTGGTCTCGCTGATGAGCGCCGAGGCCGTCCGCGAACTCGGACTGCGGCCGGGGGTGCTCGCGGTCGCCGTCGTCAAGGCGACCACCGTCGTGATCGAAACCCCGGAAGGAACCCGATGAGGAAGCTCGCGCCCGTCCTGGCCGCGCTGGCGCTGGCCGCGACGGCCTGTGGTTCGGACGCGCCCGTCACCGCGACCGTCGAGTCGAGGACGCTCACAGTGTTCGCGGCGGCGTCGCTGACCGAGTCGTTCGGGGTGCTGGGCAAGCGGTTCGAGGCGCAGAACTCCGGGGTGACCGTGAAGTTCAGCTTCGAGGGTTCCTCGGCGCTGGTCCAGAAGCTGACCCAGGGCGCGAAAGCCGACGTCTTCGCGTCCGCCGACCAGGCCAATATGGACAAGGCCGCCAAGGGCGGCGTGCTCGACGGGCAGCCGTCGGTGTTCGCCACCAACCGGCTCGCCATCGCGGTCGGGAAGGGCAATCCCCAGGGCGTCAAGGGCCTGGCGGATCTCGCGAAGGACGGGCTGACCGTGGTCGTCTGCGCGCCGCAGGTGCCGTGCGGGTCGGCGGCGAAGAAGGTCCAGCAGACGTCCGGGGTCGCGCTCAAGCCGTCCAGCGAGGAGCAGGACGTCAAGTCCGTGCTCGCGAAGGTGCGGTCGGGCGACGCCGACGCCGGGCTCGTCTACGTCACCGACGCGACGTCGGCGTCCGCGAACGTGGACAAAGTGGACTTCCCGGAGGCGGCGGGCGCTGTCAACGACTACCCGATCGCGGTGGTGAAGGACGCTCCGCAGGCTCAGCTCGCCGGGCTGTTCAGGGACTTCGTCCTCGGCGCCGAGGGCAAGGCCGAACTCGCGAAGGCCGGTTTTGGCGCGCCCTGACCCCGCAAGTAGTCACCTGCTTGCGATGGATGTGCGCGCAAGTACCGCAAGACGGCACCGACTTGCGGGAGCTGGGGTGCCGTGGGTGTTGTGGCCGCCGGCGGTGTGCGCGCTGGCGCTGGTGGTGCTGCCGGTCGTCGGCCTGCTGGTGCGCTCGGACCTGAGCCGCTTCCCGAGCCTCATCACCTCGACGTCGTCGCTGAACGCGCTCAAGCTCTCGCTGATCACCGCCGGACTGTCCACTGTGGCCAGTGTGCTGCTCGGGGTCCCGCTCGCCGTGGTGCTCGCGCGCTCAAGGGCGCGCGGCGTGCGCGTGCTGCGCGCGGTGGTGCTGCTGCCGCTGGTCCTGCCACCGGTGGTCGGCGGCCTGGCGCTGCTGTACCTGTTGGGCCGCAAGGGTTTCCTGGGCATCCTGGTGACCACGCTGACCGGTGAGCAGGTGCCGTTCACCACGGCGGCGGTGGTCATCGCGCAGACGTTCGTCGCGATGCCGTTCCTGGTGGTCAGCCTCGAAGGAGCCCTCCGCGGTGCCGGTGACCGGTACGAAAGGGTCGCGTCGACGCTGGGCGCCAAGCCGTGGACGGTGTTCCGTCGGGTCACGCTGCCGCTGCTGCTGCCCGCACTCGGTTCGGGCATCGTGCTGAGCTTCGCGCGGGCGCTGGGCGAGTTCGGCGCGACGATCACCTTCGCCGGCAGCCTCGAAGGGGTGACCCGGACCCTGCCGCTGGAGGTCTACACGCAGGCAGAGGTCGACGTCGACAGCGCGGTGGCGCTCGCGTTGCTGCTCATCCTGGTCGCCGTCGCGGTGATCGCGCTCGCCCGGCCGCGTGCGCTCGAAGGGGTCCGGTCGTGACCCTTTCGGCGGAGATCGCCCTCCGGCGCGGCGAGTTCACCCTGGACGTCGGCTTCGAAGTCCCCGACGGCGGTGTGCTCGCACTGCTCGGCCCGAACGGGTCGGGGAAGTCCAGTGTGCTCGGTTGCCTCGCCGGCCTGCTCCGGCCCGATCGTGCGCGGATCACCCTCGACGGCCGTGACCTGGCGGGCCTGCCGCCGCACGCGCGCGGGATCGGCCTGCTCTCCCAGGACGCCCTGCTCTTCCCGCATCTGTCCGCTTTGGACAACGTCGCCTTCGCGCCGCGCTCGACCGGTGCCGGGCGCGCCGAGGCAAAGAGGCTCGCGCGGGAGTGGCTGACCGAAGTGGACGCGCTCGAACTGGCCGGACGGCGGCCCGCGCAACTCTCCGGCGGGCAGGCGCAGCGGGTCGCGATCGCGCGGGCACTGGCGGCCGAGCCGGGACTTCTGCTGCTCGACGAGCCCTTCGCCGCGCTGGACGTCGACGCGGCACCCGCGATCCGAGGGCTGCTCCGGCGGGTGTTGCGGTCCGGACCGCCGACCGTGCTGGTCACCCACGACCCGCTCGACGCGCTGGCGCTGGCCGATCACGTGGCCGTCCTCGGCGACGGCCGGATCGTCGAACGCGGCGAGACCCGCAAGGTGCTCTCCGCGCCGCGCACGGCGTTCACCGCGCGGATCGCCGGGCTCAACCTGGTGCCCGGCATCGCCGTCGGGGGCGGTTTGCGCACGTCAGGCGGGCTGTCGCTGGCCGGGATCCCGGCGGAGGACGTCATCGTCGACGAGGCGGCCGTCGCCGTCTTCGCCCCCAGCGCCGTCGCGGTGTACCTGCGGGACGGTGAGCACCGGGGCAGCCCGCGTAACACCGTCGAGGGATTCGTCGACGCGCTCGAACCGCACGGACCGGTGATCCGCGTCCGGACCCGCGGTGACGACTGGGCGGCGGGCCTCGCCGCCGACCTGACCCCCGCCGCGGTCGCCGAACTGGCGCTCGAACCCGGGACACCGGTCGATCTTTCGGTCAAGGCGGCGTCCGTGGCTGTTCACGCCGTCTCCGATCATTAGGGTGGGACCCATGAACGAGCGCCGTTGGACATACCTCAGCGACATGGATGGCGTGCTGGTCCAGGAGGAGCACCTCGTACCCGGCGCGGACGAGTTCCTCAAGGAACTGCGCGCCAACGACATCGGCTTCCTGGTGCTGACCAACAACTCGATCTACACCCCGCGCGACCTGCGGGCGAGGCTCGAGCGGACCGGTCTCGACATCCCCGAGGAGGCCATCTGGACCTCCGCGCTGGCGACCGCGAAGTTCCTCGCCTCGCAGCGGCCGAACGGCTCGGCGTTCGTGATCGGCGAAGCCGGGCTCACCACGGCGCTGCACGAAGTCGGCTACGTGCTGACCGAACGCGACCCGGACTACGTCGTCCTCGGCGAGACGCGCACGTACAGCTTCAGCGCGATCACCCGCGCGATCAGGCTCATCGAGGGCGGCGCGAAGTTCATCGCCACCAACCCCGACGCCACCGGCCCGAGCATGGAGGGCTCGATGCCCGCCACCGGCTCGGTCGCCGCGCTGATCGAAAAGGCCACCGGCCGCTCGCCGTACTACGTCGGCAAGCCGAACCCGCTGATGATGCGCTCGGCGCTGCGGCGGCTCGGCGCGCATTCGGAGTCGACACTGATGATCGGCGACCGGATGGACACCGACGTCCACTCGGGAATCGAGGCCGGTTTGCAGACGATCCTGGTGCTGACCGGCATCTCCTCGCGGGAGAGCGCCGAGCACTACCCGTACCGGCCGACCAAGATCATCGACTCGATCGCCGATCTGGTCGGGCGCACCGGCGACCCCTTCGCTGAAGGCTGAGCGACACATCCGGATGCGGAGGGCTTATCGTCAGACGATGCACGACGATCAGCCCGCGTCCCCGACCTATGTGGTCGGTGACGTGCACGGACACCGGGACGAGCTTGCCGAGACGCTCCGGGAGAAAGGGCTGCTCGACTCCGACGACGACTGGGCCGGTGGCGAAGCGACCCTGTGGTTCCTCGGCGACTTCGTCGACCGTGGACCCGACGGCGTCGGCGTGATCGACCTGGTGATGCGGCTCGAAAGGCAGGCCGCCGCGGCGGGCGGGCGCTGCGGGACGCTGTTGGGCAACCACGAGATCCTGCTGCTCGGGATGTACCACTTCGGCGACACGGAGGTGCCGTCCGACTTCGGGCCGCGCAGCTTCGCCCGCAGCTGGGAGATCAACGGCGGACTGCTCGAAGACCAGGACCGGCTCACTCCGCAGCACATCGAATGGCTGACTTCGCGGCCGATGCTCACGCTGGCCGCGGACCACCTGCTGATGCATTCGGACACGCTCGAGTACCTCGGGTGGGGCGAGAACATCGACGAGATCAACGCGCGTGGCCGCGAGATCCTCCAAGGCAGCGACATCCAGGCCTGGTGGGACGTGTGGCGGCGGATGACCACGCGCTACGCCTTCCGCGGCCCCGAAGGCGCCGACGTCGCGCAACAGCTCATGGACCGGCTCGGCGGCGAGCGGATCGTGCACGGGCACAGCGTCATCGCCGACCAGCTCGGCATCCACCCCGCGCAGATCGAGGGACCGTACCTCTACGCGGGCGGGAAGGCGCTGGGGATCGACGGCGGGTTGTTCGTCGGCGGGCCTTGCCTCATCGTTTCGCTGCCTTGGGAGCCCGAAGACTGAGCCGTCAGGCCTCGTGAGTGGCCTCCCCGCGCGTGCAATGAAGGACGCTTTCATAGCAAAATTTGCTATGAAAGCGTCCTTCATTGCACGGCCGGGGGCGCTTCACGGTGGGGCCGGGGCAAGTCAGGGCAGCTCCACGATCTCCTTGCCCAGCGGCATCAGCGAGACCGGGATCATCTTGAAGTTCGCCACGCCCAGCGGGATCCCGATGATCGTGATGCACAGCGCGACCCCGGTCAGCACATGCCCGATGGCGAGCCAAAGCCCGGCGAAGAGGAACCAGATGACGTTGCCGATCGTCGACGCGGCCCCGGAGTCGCGCCGGTCCACGACGGTGCGGCCGAACGGCCAGAGCGCGTAGGCCGCGATCCGGAACGACGCCAGCCCGAACGGGATGGTGACGATCAGGATGCAGCAGATGACACCGGCGACGATGTAGCCGAGCGCCATCCACAGGCCGCACAGCACGAGCCAGATGACGTTCAGGATCAGGCGCATCAGACGTGCAACTCCCCACTGGCCACGGTGACCGCCTGCCCCGAAAGCAGGACGCGGTCGCCTTCGAGACTCATCCGTACGATGCCGCCTCGGGCCGAGGCCTGTTCGCCGACCAGCTTGTCGCGGCCGAGCCGGGCGGCCCAGTACGGCGCGAGGACGCAGTGCGCGGAGCCGGTGACCGGGTCTTCGTCGATGCCGACGCCCGGCGCGAAGAAGCGGGTGACGAAGTCGATCCCGTCGACGTCGCCGGGGGCGGTGACCATCAGCCGCCCGTTCCAGTGCCCGCGCAGCGCGGCAAGGTCCGGTGCGAGCGAGCGCACCACGGACGCGTCGTCCACCACCGCGAACAGGTTGTGCTTGCTGCGCCCGACGTACTCGAAGGAGACGCCCGGCAGGATCGGCGACAGGTCGTCGTCCGACTCGCGGGGCGGGTCGGACGGGAAGTCCATCGACACCCAGCCGTCTTCGGCGCGGCAGCGCAACTCGCCGCTTCTCGTCGTGAAGGTCTGCTCGCCGCCGAGGACGTGCGTGGTCGCCAACGTCGCGTGCCCGCACAGGTCGACTTCGGTCTCCGGCGTGAACCAGCGAAGCGACTTCGGGCCTTCGCCGCCGACCTCGACGAAGGCCGTCTCGGCGTGCTTCAACTCGGCGGCGACCGACTGCATCCAGCCCGCGTCGCCCGGCGAGTCCAGCAGCACCACGCCGGCGGAGTTACCGGCGAAGGCTTCGGAGGTGAAGGCGTCGACGATGTAGAGGCGCATGATCCCGACGATATCGGCCACGACCCGGCCCGGCCTCCGGGTTTCCCCTGAGGTGGTCTCCACTTGCAGGTGGCCGTGGTCACGCCGCGTTCTTAGACTCGATGCGTCGATGCCGCCGATCGCAGGAGTTTCCATGCCTGACGCCCCCGTATTACCTAGCTACGCATCGGGAATCTCGGACACCCCGCTGCTGGGGGACACCATCGGGGACAACTTCGACCGCACCGTCGCCGCCTTTGGTGACCGGGACGCGCTCGTCGACCGGGCGGCCGGGAAACGCTGGACCTACGACGAACTCGCAGCCGAGGTGAACGCGCTCGCGCTGGGCCTGCTGGACCTCGGGATCGCCAAGGGCGACCGTGTCGGCATCTGGTCGCCGAACCGGTGGGAGTGGACCTGCGTCCAGTACGCCACCGCGAAGATCGGCGCGATCCTGGTCAACATCAACCCGGCGTACCGTTCGCACGAGCTCGAGTACGTGCTGAACCAGGCCGGGATCAAGCTCATCGTGGCCGCGAACTCGTTCAAAACCTCGGATTACGCGGGCATGATCGCCGAAGCGGGGCCGAAATGCCCGGCGCTGGAACACGTCGTGCTGCTCGACGGCCCCGCGTGGCCGTCACTGCTGGAGGTCGGTGCCAAAGCCGATCACGCGCCGCTGGCCAAGCGTCAGAGCGAGCTCTCCGCGGACGACCCCATCAACATCCAGTACACGTCCGGCACCACGGGTTTCCCCAAGGGCGCCACGCTCAGCCACCACAACATCCTCAACAACGGCTACTTCGTCGGCGAGCTCTGCAACTACACCGAAGCCGACAAGATCTGCATCCCGGTGCCCTTCTACCACTGCTTCGGCATGGTGATGGGCAATCTCGCGGCGACGAGCCACGGCGCGTGCATGGTCATCCCGGCGCCCGCGTTCGAGCCGAAGGCCACCCTCGAAGCCGTCGCGGCCGAGAAATGCACGTCCCTGTACGGGGTTCCGACGATGTTCATCGCCGAACTGGCCGACCCGGACTTCGCTTCCCACGACCTGTCCTCGCTGCGCACCGGGATCATGGCGGGCTCGCCTTGCCCGGTCGAGGTGATGAAGCAGGTCATCGACCGGATGGGGATGGCGGAGGTGTCGATCTGCTACGGCATGACCGAGACTTCGCCGGTGTCCACGCAGACGCGCGCGGACGATTCGGTGGAGCGGCGGGTCTCGACGGTCGGCCGGGTCGGGCCGCATCTGGAGGTCAAGGTCGTCGATCCGGAGACCGGCCTGACCGTGCCACGCGGTGAACCGGGCGAACTCTGCACCCGCGGTTACTCGGTGATGCTCGGTTACTGGGAGCAGGCCGACAAGACGGCCGAGGCGATCGACGCGGCGCGGTGGATGCACACCGGCGACCTCGCGATCATGGACGCCGACGGGTACGTCAACATCACCGGCCGCATCAAGGACATGGTCATCCGCGGCGGCGAAAACCTGTACCCGCGGGAGATCGAAGAGTTCCTCTACACCCACCCGGACATCCTCGACGCGCAGGTCATCGGCGTCCCGGACGAGAAGTACGGCGAGGAACTGATGGTGTGGGTCCGCATGCGCGAGGGCGCGGAGCCGCTGACGGCCGAAGCGGTGCGGGAATTCTGCGAGGGGAAGCTGGCGCGCTACAAGATCCCGCGGTACGTCCATGTCGTCGAGGAGTTCCCGATGACGGTCACCGGGAAGGTGCGCAAGGTCGAGATGCGCGCGGAGTCGATCAGCATCCTCGGGCTGGACAAGGCGGCCGCCACCAAGCACGCCTGACCGCGCCTTCGGAGGCATGGCCGGGTCCGCCGCGCGGTGTGATCGTTCACTGCTTTCGTCCGCATGGGACACCGCGACGACGGGCAGTCTGTGCGTACGATTCGCCGCACCCTCGTCGCGCAGCGTGCGGGCAGACACACGAGAACTCGACGGCCGTGGGCCCGGACGGTGCCGCGACCAGCGACATCTCCGCCAAGGCCGATCGGGACGGCGACAGCCGGTACCGGCAGCACAACGACTGGGCGGGCCAGGACACGGTGCCGGGTCGAGTGAGACCCACTCCAGCACCGGCGGCGGCGACCAGGGCGTCTTGAGTGGCACCCTCGGCGCGATCGGCCTCTGACGCGAGAAGCCGAAGGGCCCTTCACTACGAGTTGACGTACCCAGTTCTCGCCCTGGGCGTCTCGCTGGTCGTCCTGCCGCTGATGGTGCCCGGCCTGGCGACCGCCCGGCCGGGCACGTGGACCGTCCTCGGCACGCTGCCGGGCGATTCCTTCAGCTGTCCTCAGGCCGCGGTGTTGGCGGCAGCCTCGGCGATCGCCTTCGCGTCTTCTTCGCCGAACGTCTCTTCGAGGTTCTCCGGCGAATAGTCGAGGTCGATCTGCTCCACCGGCATCCCGCGCGCGGATTCGATCGCGCCGAGACGCCGCTGCGCCCGGTCCGCCGCGTACTGGATGATCTCCTCCGGATCGTTGTCGAACGGGATCTCCTCGAACTGGTCCTGAACCCACTGGATCATGCTCAGCGCGTGGGGAAGCAGTTCGCCCATGCGCTGCTGCACCGCGTCCCAAAGCGAGTCGTCCCCGGCGACGTGACGGCGGCAGGTGAAGGTGCCCCAGGCCATGTGGCGGCGTTCGTCGTCGCCGATGCGGCGCACCAGTTCCTGCATTCCCGGCAGGATGTCGTGCTGGGTGCAGATCAGCTGCCACGAGTAGTACCCGGTCAGCGCGAGACTGCCTTCGACGACGTGGTTGTACGTGACGCTCGCGCGGATCTGGTTGAGCGGACTGGGATCGTCCTCCAGCGCCCGCAGCGACTGCGGCAGCTCCTCGTAGAAGAGCTTGCGGTAGTGGGGATTCTCCGCGACGTACGGGTGCAGGTCCTCGGTGAGCCCGACGGCGTCCATCCAGCGGCGGAACACCTCGGTGTGCTTGGCCTCTTCGAAACAGAACTGCGTCAGGTACATCTCGTCGCCGAAGCGGCCCGTCGCGGACATCGCCCGCATGAACGGCTGGATGTCTTCTGTGACGGCCTCTTCGCCCGCGATGAACTGCGCCACCAGGTAGGTCGCCGACCGCTGCTGCTCCGCGTTGAGGGTGTCCCAGCCCTCGCGTTCACGGGAGAAGTCGATGTCGGCGGGGTTCCAGAACTTCTTGTTGCCCTTGACGAACAGCCGCAGCGGGAACGAGTCCCAGTTCAGCCCGCCCTTGCGCAGTGAGGAAAACCCGGTCCGCAGCTCGGAAAGAGTGCCGGTCATGACGTCCCCTTCGAATCGGTGGTCAGCGCCCGTATCGCGGGTGCCAGCACGGCGACAACGGAAGCCGCCGCCTCGTCGGCCGAATGCGTCGGCATGACGAGATGGGACAGGGAAAGCCGCACGACGGTCTCCGCCAGCAGCGCGGCGGACTCCGGCGAGAGCGACGGCTCGAACTCGCGGTACTGCCCGGCCGCGACCTCGGTGGCCACGGTCAGGATCGGTTCGCCCTTGGTGGTGAGCAGGGGAAGGAGGTCCTCGCCCGCTTCGGTGCCCAGCGTGGTGGCGACGAGCCGGTTCTCGCGGGCGTGCTCGATCGTGTAGACGACCGCCTCACGGATCCCGTCGCGCAGGCCCCGCGCGTGCTGGACGCGCAGCCGGATGCCCTCCAGGAATTCCGACGTCGTCCGGAGGACCACGGCCTGGGCGAGCGCGGCCTTGGTACCGAACTCGTTGTAGACGGTCTGCCTGCTCACGCCGGCGCGCGCGGCGACGTCCGCCATCCGCAGGGCCGTGAAGCCGTGTTCGGTGAGCAGCTCGGTGGCCGCGTCGAGCAGCGCCTCCCGCAGAGACGCCTTGGTCCGGTCGGAGAAGCTCGTGATCTCGCCCACACTTTCAGCTTGACACAGATCACATCGATGTCAAAGAAGTTGACGAGCGTCCATCCGGTGTAAATCAGTCGGTGGTGGCGGCTACCGTGATCGGGTGGGCATCACCGTGGGGTTCGACCTCGACATGACCTTGATCGATCCGCGGCCGGGCATGGTCGCGGTGATGAACGCGCTCGGCGTGGAGTCCGGCCTGCCGCTGGACGGCGAGTTCTTCGCGGCCAACCTCGGCCCGCCCCTCGACGACAGCCTGCGCGGCTTCGGGGCGCCGGAGGAACGCATCCCGGAGCTGGTGGCACGGTTCCGCGCGATGTACCCGGAGACCGTCGTGCCGGTGACGGTCGCGATGCCGGGGGCGGCCGAAGCACTGCACGCGGTCCGCGAGGCGGGAGGGCGCACGGTCGTCGTCACCGGCAAATACGGCCCCAACGCGAAACTCCACCTGGACGCCCTCGGACTCGAGGTCGACGTCCTGGTCGGAGAGCTGTGGTCGACGGAGAAGGCCGCCGCGCTCACCGAGCACGGCGCCCGCGTCTACGTTGGGGACCACCTCGGCGACATCCGCGGCGCGCTGGCGGCGGGCGCCGTCCCGGTCGGGGTCACGACGGGCCCGTGCACCAAGGACGAACTGCTCGCGGAAGGAGCCGACGTGGTGTTCGACTCGCTGACCGAGTTCCCCGGCTGGTTCAGCTCTTTCGGCGAGCCTCGCGAACCAGGGCGATCAGGCCGAGGGCCAGCCCCAGCGGAGTGACGACGCCCGCCGCGGCGGACAGCCACACCGGCAGGTTCTCCAGTCCGGCGGCGAACAGCACGAACACCGCTGTGACGGCGATCATGCCGAGCGCGAACAGGCCGATGCCCACGCGCATCAGGATCGGTTTGCCGGGCTTTTCGGGGACGGCCACAGCGGCCTCCTTTACTGCGGTCTCCATGAACCAAAGGGTATCCGCCGGTATCCGCTTCTCCACAGGGCATGTGTCGAGATACGCTTATGGGACGCGCGCCCTGGGTACGCCCCGGGCGCGTTCGTTGTGAGCGGGACAGCAAAGGATTGGTGAGGGAAGTGCCGACCGGCAAGGTCAAGTGGTACGACGCGGAAAAGGGTTTCGGTTTCGTCACCCAGGATGGGGGCGCCGACGTCTACATCCGCAAAGCCGCGCTGCCACAGGGCGTCGAAGGACTCAAGGCCGGGCAGCGCCTCGAGTTCGGGGTCGCCGACGGCCGCCGCGGGCCGCAAGCGCTCTCCGTCCGGCTGCTGGACCCGCCGCCCTCGGTCGCCGAGGCGCGCCGTCGCCCCGCCGAGGAGCTGCACGGGCTCATCGAGGACATGATCAAGCTGCTCGAGCTCAAGGTGCAGCCTGACCTGCGGCGCAACCGCTACCCGGACCGCAAGAACACCAAGCAGATCGCCGAGATCATGCGTGCCGTCGCCAGGGACCTCGATCCCTGATCGGCGCCGTCTCCAAGTGCTATGAAAGGCCCCTTCATTGCAAAATTCGCAATGAAGGGGCCTTTCATGTCGTTCACGTACGTCGGTAGGGCGGGGTCGGCACGCAGGTCAACCGCACCGAGAGCCCGCGCGCGGTAGCAAAGGTCCCTTGCTCCCTCAGGCGGCGGGCGGCTCGACCTGCAGCGACCAGATCGCCGTCGTGACCGCCTCGGCGTCCTCCGGACGTCCGGTCTGGCTGATCACCGAAGCCTGCGCGACCTCGACGACGAGGATCTGGTCGTCGGGCCGGGGTGTCGTCACGGTGTAGGCGAACCGGTCCAGCGACGTGATGATGTCCTGCTTGAGCTCCTGCGGCTCGCCCTTGCCGTTCACGTACTGCACCGTGACCTTCCACGGCGTTTCCGCGATCGCGCTCGGCACGGAGATCTGCACCGGCTTCCCCGGCCGGATGCGGAGCTTGCCCGCGGCGTCGGGTTTGGTCGTGCACTGGGCGCTCTTGATGTCGCAGGAGGCCAGCGGGGTGACGTTCACCGTGTTGCCGTCGGCGAAGAAGGTCACCTCTTCGGGGGCAGGGGCCGAACAACCGGCCACCACGAAACCACCCGCCGCGAGCAGGGCCAAAATACGAAGTCGCCGCATACGGTGAAGATTACGAGCCCGGCCGCCACCGGGAGTCACCGGGCTGCGAGGGGATCGGCGATTCGCTGGTCGGCTCCGGGCGCAGCGGCCGGTCGCCGCCGAGTCCCGGGATCAGCGAAGTGCCGCGCCGGACCATGAACGTCTGCGTGAACCCGACGGCCAGCAGGATCGAAAGCACCAGGAAGCCGATCCAGTACGTCGGCGGCAGCAGCAGGCCGACGGCGCCGCCGAAGCACCAGGACATCTGCAGCACGGTCTCCGACCGGCCGAACGCCGACGCGCGCGACTCTTCCGGCAGGTCTTCCTGGATGACGGCGTCGAGGCTGATCTTCGCCAGCGCGCTCGCGGTCGCGCCGACGAGCGCGACGATCGCCGCCGTCGCCAGCCCGGCCGCCACGGTGGCGATGACCGCGATGCCGAGACAGGCTCCGACGCAGGCCAGGATCACTTGATCCGGTTTGCCGAAGTGCAGCCGGGAGCCGAGCGCGTTCCCCAGGAAACCACCGGCGCCCGCCGCGGCGCCGATGATGCCGAGCAGCAGCAACTGGTCGAACGGGGTCTGCCCGCTGCCCTCGGCCTGCGCCTTCACCGCGAACGCGGAGAACATCATCAGGAACCCGGTCAGCACGCGGACGGTGCCGTTGCCCCACAGCGAGACGACGATCTGCCGCCCCATCGGCTGACGCTGCTTCTTGACCCGCCGCTCGGGATGCGCGGACAGCGAAGCGGGCACCTCGCCCTCGGTCTTCTCGACCCAGGACGGGATGCGCATCGACTGCACCGCGGCCGCGACGCAGATCACCATGGTGAACCACAGCGCGCCCTGCGAGCCCCAGATCGCGTTGACCCCGCTCGCCAGCGCGCCGAACGCGCCGGCGGCGATCAGGCCGAACACGGTGAGCCGCGCGTTCGTCTTCGAAAGGGTGATCTCGGGTGGCAGCACCCGTGGGGTCATCGCGGCCTTGAGCACGGTGAACGACTTCGAGAGCACCATCATGCCCAGCGCCGCCGGGTACAGGAGCCAGTCGTCGAAGTGCAGCGCCATCACGATCGCCATCAGCGCCTGGCCTGCCGAAGACACGCACATGGCGAGACGGCGGCCGCGCTGGATCCGGTCCAGCGCCGGGCCGATCACCGGCGCGACCAGCGCGAACGGGGCGATCGTGATGAGCAGGTAGAGCGCGACCTTGCCCTTGCTCTCCCCGCTGGTGGCGGCGAAGAACAAGGTGTTGGCCAGCGCGATCGCCATCGCCGCGTCGCTGGCGTAGTTCAGCATCACCGCGTACGTCAGCGAAGTCAGGCCCGATTTGTCGGCGCCGTCCGCCTTCGTGGCGCGCTGGAACGCGCCGACGGCCTGTCCGGTGAGCTGACGGCTGCGCATCGCCGCGACCCGGGTGACCGTGATCTTCTTCGGCATCTTCGGCAGGGAACCCGCCCGCGGCGGGACCGCGGTCGTCGGGTTCTCCTGCGGCAGCTCTTCGGCGTAGCGCGGCTCGCCCGCGTAGCCGCCGGTGTCGTAGTGCTCGTACTCGCCGCTGCCCGGCGGGTGGTCGTCGTAGAACCCGCCCGGACGACGCCGGACGGGTTCGGTCTGCCGCTGCGAGGGATCCGGATACGGCCGCGCGCCGCGGGGAGGCGTCCGCGGCGGTGGCGGTGGTGGCTGGTGGTGTCCCATCGGGATCGCGCTGGTGCGCGCCTCGTCCGCGGTCGGCCCGGCGGGATGCGGCTGGTACTGGGGGCGGGCCGCGCGCGGCGGGGCGGGCGGCACCGGCTGCTGGTCGACCCTGGTCGGCGGCGGCGCGGACCAGTTGCGGGCCTGGGCGGCGCCGGGCTCCGGCGTCCACTTCCGCTTGCTCTTGCGGCCACGCTCCTTGCCCGGCCGGCCGGAAGGCGTGCCGTCGGGTCCAGAGTTCGAGCCGAAGATTCCCACGCTTCAATCCTGCCTTACGCGGGTCTCGCTTCGCGCGTTCACCACTGCTTTCTAGGCGGCGGGAACGAATTTCACGCGGAACATCCTTGGCCAGAGCTTGCCGGTGAGCACGAACTCGTCGGTCCCGGGCACCGCCGCGATGCCGTTGAGGACGTCGGCGGAGCTCCGTTCCTCGGGGGTGAGCAGCCCGGACGCGTCGATTTCGCCGGTGACCCGCCCGGTCGCGGCGTCGATCCGCAGGATCCGGTCCGTCTGCCAGACGTTCGCGTACACGGAGTCTCCGACGCATTCCAGTTCGTTCAGCTGGTCACGCCCGACATCGACGCCGCCCGTCGGCGCGAAGGACACGGGGTCGCGGAAGGTCAGTTTCGACGATCCATCGCTCATCACCAGCTGCCCGTCGCGGTGACACAAACCCCAGCCCTCGCCGGTGTAGTTCACCCGCCTGAGTTCGGCCAGCGTCTTGGTGTCGCGTTCGATCGCGACGCCGTCCTGCCAGGTGATCTGCCAGGCCGTCGGCCCGAGCACGGTGATGCCCTCGCCGAACAGGCCGGGCAGGTCCTGCCGGACCGTCGGCGCCACGCCCGCGGGCCCGGCCCGCATCGACGACTTCCCGACCAGGCCGGTCCCCTCGTACAGCGTCTCGCCGGAGAACTCGAGGCCCTGGGTGAAGGCGGCCGGGTCGTGAGGCAGCTTCGACAGCACCTGCACCTTGAACTTCTCCGGCGGGGCGGCCTCGCTCACCGGCGCGGCGGCGCAGCCACCGAGGACGGCGGCCAGCAGGAGCGACATGGTCATCAGCGTGCGCACGCGGACAGCCTGACACGGACCGCGATATCGCGTGCGGCAGAATGGGGGCATGACCCTGCTGTTGACCCTGGACGACGGCTCCATCCAGCGCAAACTCGCCGAGGCGGTCGATCTCGCCCATGCGGCGGTGCTGGAGGACGCCGGTGCCGAACAGGTCGGCGCGCACGTCGGCGTGGACCGGGAGGACGCGGTTTCCGCGAGCCACCTGTTCGAGGCGACCGTGTCGGGTTATCGAGGCTGGCGCTGGTCGGTCACGGTCGCGCTCGCCGGCGAGGAAGAGCCGATCACGGTCAGCGAGGTCGTGCTGATCCCCGGTCCGGAAGCGCGGGTCGCCCCGGCGTGGGTGCCGTGGGATCGCCGCGTCCAGGCCGGCGACCTCGGCGTCGGCGACATCTTCCCGGTGGAGAAGGACGACCCGCGGCTCGCCCCGGCGTACCTGCAGTCCGACGACCCCGCGGTCGAAGAGGTCGCCAAGGAGGCCGGCCTCGGCCGGGTCCACGTGCTGTCGCGGCACGGCAGGCTCGACGCCGCCGCCCGCTGGCACAGCGGCGAGTTCGGCCCGCGGTCGGACATGGCGCGCAGCGCGCCGGACGTCTGCGGGAGCTGCGGCTTCTTCGTGCCGCTCGCGGGGTCGCTGAGTGCGGCCTTCGGCGCGTGCACCAACGACATCTCCCCGGCGGACGGTCACGTCGTCGACGTCGAGTACGGCTGCGGCGCGCACTCCGAGATCGAGGTCGAGGTGACCTCGTCGGTGCCGGTGGCGGAACTGGTCTACGACGACTCGCTGATCGACTTCGAGCCCGAGCCGGAAGCCCCCGCCGAGGCCGAGCCCGAGCCCGCCGAGGCCACGGTCGTCGACGAGTCCGAAGCCCCGGTCGCCGAGGCGCCCGAGACCGCCGAAGTCCAGCCGGAGGTCGAACCGGAGGCCGTCGAGCAGGACACCGCCGACGAAGCGCAGGTCGAAGCCGAAAGCGCCAGTGAGCACTGACCCGTTCGGCACCGAGCGGCTGCGCGCCGCCGTCCTGCGTGCGTGGGCCGATTCGCCGACGCGCTTCACCGAGGACACGAACACCGAGAACGACCTGCGGGTCGGCGGCTACCGTGACCGGCTGTTCGTCGAGCTGGCGCAGAACGCCGCCGACGCGGCCTTGGCGGCAGACGAACGCGGCACGCTCCGGGTGTCCGTTGTGGATGGTGAGCTGAGGTTCGCCAACACGGGTGCGCCACTGGACGCGCGCGGCGTCGAATCCCTTGCCTCCCTTCGTGCTTCGGGCAAGGGGGAGGAGACCGTCGGCCGTTTCGGCGTCGGGTTCGCCGCCGTGCTCACCGTTTCCGCCGAGCCGCGGATCGTTTCGGCGACCGGCGGGGTCGCGTTCTCCGCGGAACGCACGCGGGCCGAAGCCGGCCGCACCGGCGACGTTCCCGTGCTCCGGCTCCCGTGGCCGGTCGCGGACGACGAACCCCCGGTGCCCGAAGGTTTCACGACCGAGGTCCGGCTTCCGCTGCGTGAAGGCGTCGACAGCCGAGCCCTGCTGGCGGAGCTGAAGAACGACATCGGCGACCTCCTGCTCACCCTGTCCTGGCTGGAGAGCATCGAGGTCGAGGGCGGTGTCTGGCGCCGGTCCGATCTCGGTGACGGCGTCGTCGAGCTCACGTCACCGGACGGTTCCGAGCACTGGCAGGTCCACCGTGGCGACGTCGTCTGGGCCGTCCCGCTGGACGGCGCCGGTTCGCCGCGGCCGCTCGGCGAAGACGTCCTGCACGCGCCGACCCCCACCGACGACGAGCTTTCCCTGCCCGCGAGGCTGATCGCGACGCTGCCGATCGAGCCGTCACGCCGTCGCGCGCTGCCGGGACCGGAGCTGACCGCGGCGTTGAAGAACGCCGCGCGGGAGTACGTCGCTCTCGTTTGTTCCCTGCCAGCCAAGGAGCGCCTGCTGCTCGTGCCGGGTGGGGGCTTCCCGCGTTCCACTGTGGACGGAACGCTGCGAGAGGCCATCCTCGAAAACCTCGCCGACTCGCCCTGGCTTCCCGCGCAAGCAGGTGACGACTTGCCGGGGCGTCAGGCGCGTGTCCTGTCGGTGGACGTACCGGGGCTGGCGCCACTGCTGGCCGATCTCGTGCCCGGGCTGATTTCGCTGTCCGGTGTGGACCTTCGCGCCGTCGGCGCGCAGTCGGTTTCGCCCGCCGAAGCCATCGAGCAGCTGACCGGGGTCCAGCGCGAGCCGTCGTGGTGGCGCTCGCTCTACGACGTGCTGCTCCCGGCCCTCGAAGCACACGACCTCACCAAGGACGACCTCGGCGCCTTGCCGGTGCCGATGTCGGACGGCCGCACCTTGCCCGGCGTGCGCGACGCGTTGCTCGTCGGCGGCTCGGCGGAACTGCTCGAACTGCTGTCCGATGTGGACATCATCGGCCTGCGGCTCGTGCATCCGGCCGCCGCGCATCCGCTGCTGGAACGCTTGGGCGCCAAGCACGCCGAGGCGGGCGACCTACTCGAAGCCGACGCGCTGAGCGCCGCCGTCGAACGCAGCGTCGAAGACGTCAGGTCCGGTTTGGACGGTATGGCGCTCGCCGGCGCGGTGCTCCGCCTGATCGCCGAGGTCGGCGACGAAGCCCCCGAGTGGGCGGGCGCGCTGGCGTTGCCGAGCGAGGACGGCTGGCGGCGCGCGGACGAACTCGTCCTGCCCACCTCGCCGCTCGGCGACATCTTCGATCCCGAGGTGTTCGAGGAAGACGGCGCCTTGTCCGTACTGGACGAGGAATTCGCCGAGGACTGGCCGACGGCCACGCTCGTCGCGGTCGGGGTACTCGATTCCTTCGCGATCGTCACCGACGACGAACCGCTGGAACCCGGGCACGGCCTGCCCGAAGAGCACGACTGGTGGGATTCGCGGGAGCGCCCGCCGTCACGGGTGCTCGCCGTACGCGATCTCGACCTCGTCGGCGACGACGCCTGGCCGGAGGCGCTGCGACTGCTCGCGTCCCGTCCCGAAACCTGGCGTGCCCTCACCGAACCCGGCGGGCACACCGGCTGGTGGCTCGCGCGGTACGCGCTCCTGGACGGGCACGCGCCGCTCGATTGGCGGATGCCGGAGGCCACCGCGCTGGCCGGGCTCTACGACGTCGTCCCGGATTCGGGGCTGAGCAAGGAGATCCTGCTCGCCGCCGGGGTGCGGACAGAGCTGGGGGCCGATGCCGAAGACGTCGAAGATCTCTTGGAGCGGCTGGGCGATCCCGAGCGCGAGGTGAGCCCCGGTCTCGCTTCCCGGGCGCACGCGGCACTCGCCGAGTACACAGTGGACGTCGCGCCGCCGGATCGCGTCCGGGCGGCGGACGGTTCGGCCGTCGACGCTCGCGACGCCGTCGTGCTCGACGTGCCGTGGTTCGCCGCCGTGCTGGCGCCGGACCGGATGGTCGTCTCGGCGAGCGGTGCCGCCGCGCTGGCGGAACTGCTGGACCTGCCGGTGGCGAGCGGTTTCGACGCCAAGGTCACCGAAGGCGGCGAGTACGTGCCGTGGACGGAGCTTTCCGCGCTCCGGCTGGCCGCCGATCAGCTGGGCGTCGAACTGCCCGACGGCGGCGTGCTGCTCCACGAGTCGATGACGGTGACCTTCGAGGACGCGGAGCACGAAGTCGCCTGGTGGTCCGACGGCACGCTGCACGCCGCCGACACCCCCGAAGGCCTCGGCCGCGCCTTCGCCTGGGCCACCGACCGGTGGGCCGACCGCCACGTCCTCACGGCCCTGCTCGACGACCCCTCGCCTTCGGCCCTGCTCAACTGACGCAATTCGTCACCTACTTGCGACGTGTGCGGAGCGCACTCATCGCAAGTAGGTGACGAATTGCGGGGGAAAGCTAGAAGCGTTGGGCGCCCTTCGAGCCCCGGCGGGCCGCCGCGCGCTGCCAGGCGATGATCGCGAGGCCGACGAAGCCGAGCACGAGGCCGGAGAAGGCCGTCTGCACCCAGATGCCGTCGGTCACAAAGAACAGGACCACGGTCGCGACCGCCCAGAGCGAGGTACCTACGATCACGACCGGCGTCAGGTCGGTCAGCCGCTTCGGCAGTTCCGGCGTTGGCCGCAATGAACCGTTTACTTCCCCGGAATTGATCGATTCGCCCACGTGGGGAAGGGTACCCGGCAACGGGCGAAGGGTGGTACGCGATGGCGGAGCAGCGCACCCGGTCCACACTGGACCGGTTCTTCAAGATCAGCGAGCGCGGCTCGACACCGGGGCGTGAGGTCCGCGGCGGGATCGTCACCTTCTTCACGATGGCCTACATCGTCGTCCTCAACCCGCTGATCCTCGGCAGCTTCTCCGCGGACGACGCGGGCGCGCACAAGGACGTCCTCGGCAACATCCTCCCCGTGCCGCAGGTCGCCGCGGTGACCGCGCTGGTCGCCGGGGTGCTGACCATCATCATGGGCCTGGTCGCGAACTACCCGTTCGCCATCGCCACCGGCCTCGGCATCAACAGCCTGATCGCGGTCACCTTCGCCTCCCAGATGACCTGGCCCGAGGCGATGGGCCTGGTGGTGATCGAGGGGCTGGTCATCGTCCTGCTCGTCTTCGCCGGCATCCGGACGGCGGTGTTCAACGCCGTGCCGCCGCCGCTGAAATCCGCGATCGCGGTCGGTATCGGCCTGTTCATCTGCCTGATCGGCCTGGTCGACGCCGGATTCGTCCGCCGCGTCCCGGACGACGCGAAGACGACCGTGCCGGTGGGGCTCGGCATCAACGGTTCGATCGCGTCGTGGCCGACGCTGGTGTTCGTCGTCGGCCTGCTGGTCACCGGCATCCTGGTGGCGAAGCGGGTCAAGGGCGCGATCCTGATCGGTGTGCTCGCCTCGACCGTGCTGGCGATCGTCGTCGAGGCGATCACCAAGGTCGGCCCGTCGAAGGGCGTCAACCCGCTGGGCTGGAACCTCGGCTACCCGGCGCTGCCGGATCAGGTCTTGGGCATGCCGGACCTCTCGCTGGTCGGCGACATCTCCTTCGGTGCCTGGACGCGGTTGCCGATCATCACCGTCGTGCTGCTGGTGTTCACCCTGGTGCTGGCGGACTTCTTCGACACCATGGGCTCGATGACCGGGCTGGCGAAGGAAGGCGGCCTGCTCCCGCCGGACGGCAAACTCCCGAACGTCGGCAAGGCCCTGTTCGTCGACGGCACCGCCGCGGTGGCGGGTGGCTTCGCGTCGTCGAGTTCGAACACCGTCTTCGTCGAATCCGCGTCCGGTATCGCGGAGGGCGCCCGGACCGGGCTCGCGAACGTCGTCACCGGCGTGCTCTTCATCGCGGCCATGTTCCTGACCCCGCTCTACCAGGTCGTCCCGGTCGAGGCCGCCGCTCCGGCGCTGGTCGTCGTCGGCGCGCTGATGATGAGCCAGGTCAAGGAGATCGACTTCGCCGACTTCACCATCGCGCTGCCCGCGTTCCTGACCATCGTGATCATGCCGTTCACCTACTCGATCGCGAACGGTATCGGCGCCGGCTTCGTCAGCTACGTCGTCATCCGCGCGGTCACCGGGAAGGCGAAGGGCGTGCACCCGCTGATGTGGGGCATCGCGGTGATGTTCGTGGCCTACTTCGCGGTCGGGCCGATCCAGGCCGCGTTCGGCTGACCAGCGGTTTTGCCAGCCGTGGGCGATCTCACGGGCCGATGATCCGATCGTGAGGTAAGCTAACTATATGTCCGGAGACACGCACGAGCGCTCATTGGCGAGCCGCCTGCGTCTCGCGGTGGTGCGGCTCAATCGACGGCTGCGGGCCCAGCGGGCCGGTGACGGCATCTCGCTGACCCAGGTTTCCGCGTTGTCGACGCTGCACAAATGCGGTGCGCTGACCCCTGGCCAGCTCGCCGCGAAGGAAGGCGTCCAGCCGCCCTCGATGACGAGGGTGATCGCCGCGCTCGAGGAGATGGGTTACGTCGAGCGCAGGCCGCATCCGACCGACGGCCGCCAGGCCATCGTCGAGTTGTCCGATCGCGGCCGGGCCTACGTGATCGAGCAGATCACCGCGCGGGAGATCTGGCTGGACAAGCAACTGGCGGAGTTGAGCGCCGAAGAACGCGAAGTGCTCTCTCGCGCCGCCGAAATCATCGACAGGATGGCGGGGAACTAACAGCGGTGACGACCACGGGTAACGAAACACAGTGTCCTTCGAAGACCACCGTTACCCGGGAACCCGCTCCACCACCACCGCCCGTGCGCGAGAAGCCGCGCGGGAGCATGTTCTCCTCGCTGAAGGTCCGTAACTACCGGCTTTTCTTCACCGGCCAGGTCATCTCGAACATCGGCACCTGGATGCAGCGCATCGCACAGGACTGGCTGGTGTTCACCCTCAGCGGCAACGACCCGATCGCGCTCGGCATCGCGGTCGCCCTGCAGTTCCTCCCGACGTTGTTCCTCTCGCTGTGGGCCGGGGTGCTGGCCGACCGCGTCGACAAGCGGCGGCTGCTGATCGGCATCCAGATCGCCGTGCTGGCGCAGGCGGTCATCCTCGGCGCACTCGACCTGAGCGGGATCGCGGCGCTCTGGCACGTCTACCTCCTCTGCTTCACCCTCGGCGTGACGGCGTCGCTGGAAGTGCCCGCGCGGCAGTCGTTCGTGGCCGAGATGGTCGGCAGGGACAAGGTCACCAACGCCGTCGCGCTCAACTCGTCGATCTTCAACATGGCCCGTATCGTCGGCCCGGCCATCGCGGGTTTCGCGATCACCTGGGTCGGCACCGGCTGGCTGTTCATGGCGAACGCGGTGAGCACGGGCGCCGTCATCGCCGCGCTGGTGATGATGAACCCGGACAAGCTCTTCCGCGGCCCGGCCATCCCGCGCGAGAAGGGGCAACTCGTCGAGGGGCTGCGATACGTCCGGCGGCGCAGTGACCTGATGACCGTGATGGTGCTGGTGTTCTTCGTGAGCACGTTCGGCATCACGTACTTCACCTCGCTGCCGATCGTGGCCGCGAACGTCTTCCACACCAACGCCGACGGCTACGGCCTCCTGTCGACACTGGTCGCCGTCGGCACCTTCACCGGCGCGTTGATGTCGGCTCGCCGCAACACCCGCGGCGGTCCCCGCGTGCGACTGCTGCTGATCTCGGCGTTCCTGCTCGGAGCGTTCGAGGTGGTCACCGCTTTCATGCCGACGTACCTGACCTTCGGCCTCGCGCTGATCCCGCTCGGCTTCGCCACGATCACCTTCCTGAACACGGCGAACGCGCTGGTGCAGACCGCGGTCAGCCCGGAGATGCGCGGCCGCGTGATGGGCCTTTACGTGCTGGTGCTGATCGGCGGCAACCCCGTCGGCGGCCCGATGACCGGCTGGATGGCCGACGCCTTCGGCGGCCGCTCGCCGTTCTACATCGGCGGCGCGATCTCGGCGGTCGCCGCGGTAGTGTGCGCCGTCGTGTTGATCCGGCGCGGCGGGGTGAGCCTGCCGGTGCGGCGGTTCGGGAACGGTCTGCGGGTGCTGAAGAGGGAGCGTGTGTGAACAGACTCGGCGTCGAGCCGTCGGTGACCCGCTGGAACGACGGCGAGGCCCGGTTCCTCGACTGGACGATCGACGGCGTCGCGCTGCGCTCGATGGTTCCCGTGCAGGAGCGGACACCGTTGTTCCTGCACGACGAACGATGGCGTGAGTCGGCGGTCGAGACACTTTCGCGGCTGCTCGGCCACCTGCCCGGCGATTTCGACGACGGCCGGGTCGCGCTGCTCTTCTGCCCGCTGTGCGGCGACTTGGGCTGCGGCGGGTACAGCGTCGAGGTCGTCTTCGGTGATGACGTGGTCGAATGGCGGGCTTTCGGCCACCAGTACGACTACGAGCCCTTCGATCCCGATCAGGAGTTCTCGTTCACCGGGGCCCGATTCGACCGGAAGGCGTACGAGACCCTGCTCGGTGACCTCCTGTCGAATTACCGGGCCTAACGGCCGAGCAGCGGCGGCACCATCTTCTCGGCGAGCGCCGGGAGATCGCCGGTGCCCTTGAACTTCAGCGTCTGCCCGTCGGGATCGTCGGTGAGCTGCACGACGACGCCTCGTTCGTCGACCTGAGCGGGCAGCCCGGCGATCGTCGTGGTCGGGACGACGGCCGTGGACAGCGCGCTGTAGTCCGCGGTCACGCCGTTCAGCTCGCACGCGGCGAAGAAGGTCGGCTTCGCCTTGTCGGCGGGCACGCCGAGCGCGCGGCCGAGTTCGCCGCACAACAGCCAGGAGATCACCGGAAGCGGCCGGTCCTTGATCGGACCGGGCTCGGTCTTCTCCAGTGGGATTTCGCCGTCTTCGCCGATTTTCGGCAACTTCGGCCCGGGCGGCATCGCACCGGCGATCAGCGCCTCGGCGAGCGCCTTCGCCTTCTCTTCCGATCCAGGGGTTTCGGTGGTCCTGCCGCGAATGGAGACGCGCAGCACCGGCGAGGCGCCGTTGTGCGGCGCGACCTCGACGAGCTCGACGCTCAGGCTGGTGCCGTCCTTGTCCGTGGCGATGACCGCGAGCTTGCCCGCGACGGTGGTCCTCGTGGGCATGCCCCGGCTCGTGTCCTCGGGCAGCGCGGCGATCATCTGCGCGCTGACGTCGAGCTTCGCCGTGACCGCGTGACAGGACCCTCCCGCTTCCAGGAGCGTCGGGCCGCCGAGGATCTCCTCCCAGCGCTGCTCCGGGATCACCTGGCAGAGCACCTGCGCGCCGGTCTCGTCCGTCAGCGCGGCCACCATCTCACCCGTCGGCATCGGGACCGGGCGGAGCGCCTGCCCGGACGTGGACGGCCAGACCGTGGGGAGCGTGGCCTCGGGCTCGTCGTTTTCGTTCAGCACGGTGACGGCGACGACGATCCCCACACCGAACAGCAGCAGGACACTGGTCAGCGCGCAACCCGCCCAGATCCACATCGGACGGTCGGTCTTGCGCGCGATGGCGCGGTAGTCGTGCGGGGTGGCCACGGGGAGAAGCTAGCCCGTCGGACGCCCGCTGTCCGGCGAAACGCCAACCCGATGGGTGGATGCGGAGGGTGGGCCTTCGGAAAGGGGCGGGAGTGAGGTGCGCCCAATGTGGCATTGGGGTCACTCAGCGTCCCCAATGCCACATTGGGCGCATCTCGGCGGCCTTGAGCGTCAGTTGCTTAGTAGTGGGGGAAGAATCTTTTGGGCCAGTTCCCGTAGTTCCGCCTCCGAGCGGTCCCGCCACGAGAACCGCAGCCCCTGCCCGGAACCGTTGTCCGTCAACAGAACGTTCAACTGCCCGCCGCTCGCCGAAGCCGGGCGGCCCGCCACCGGTTCACCTCGCGGCTCCGTCCGGAGGGCGGCGTGCTCGACCCGGATGGGTGAGTCGTCCGTCGCGGTGGCCGTGCATTTCCCATCGGAGTACGGCTCCGTGGTCGCGGCGGGAAGGCCGAGCGCGCGCTGGATTCGCGTGCACAGTTTCCACGAGATCTCGGGCAGCGGAGCGTCGAGGATGCCCGAGCCCGGGTCGACGGTTTTCCGTTCGATGACGTCACGTTCGTCCGCGGCGGGCAGTTTCGGGCCGGGGCCGAAAGCGCCGCCGAGTACCGATTCGGTCAGCCCGAGCAGCAGGCTTTCGCTCTGGTCGTGCTGCGGCGGGACACGCGTCCAGCTGGTCTCGATCCGCAGCACGCGCACATCGGTGCCGGAGAGCTCGGCCTCCACAAAGGACGGTGAGCCGCCCAGGACGACCGTCGCCGGGCGTCCGGCGACGGTCACCTTCTTGCGGGTGCCCAGCCCGGACGAGTCGGCCACGGCGGTCCGGTTCAAGGAGATCCGCACCCAGCTGTCCAGGCCGACGGCGTGGCACGACTCGCCGTGCTCCACCTCGCGCGCGACGTCGCCGCTCATCAGCACTTTCCAGCGGTCCGCCGGGATCGCCTGGCACAGCACCTGGGCCGCGGTCTCCTGCGGCAGTGCCAGCAGGAACTCCCCGGACGGCATCGGCACCGGGCGCAGCGGACGGCCGTTCGCCGTCGGCCACTCCTTGGGGAGTTCCTTCGGCCCGAGACCTTCTTCGTAGGTGTCGGCCTTCGTCATGCACCCCGCGCAGAGTCCGGCGATCACGATCGCCAGGAAACCCTTGACACCCCATGTGGTCACGCGCGCACGTTAGCGGATCGACGCAGGTCGGCGACTCGAAAACGGTCACTTCCACCTGGCCGAGGGAGGCGGCTCCAGCGCCTCCCGTAGATCGCCGCCCACCGCGTCCGCGATGTCTTCGACGGTCCAGGCGTCGCGTTCGAGGACGGGATCCTTGATCGCGGTCTGCCGGAGGACGCACAGGATGTCGCCGCGGAACCGGAGGATCTGCCCGGTGACCCCCGCCGAAAGGTCGCTGAGCAGGTACGTCACCAGCGGCGCCACCCGCTCGGGGGTGTGCTCCGGGGTTTGGACGACGGTCGGGTCGTTCCGGGCCATCCGCGTCCAGGCCACCGGCGCGACGGCGTTGACCCGGATGCCGTGTTCGGCCAGATCGGCCGCCCACGAGGCGGTCATGGAGGCTACGGCGCCTTTCGAGGCCGAGTACGCGGCCGCGCGGCGCTGGCCGATCATCGAACCGGAGCCCACGTTCACGATCACGCCGCCGCCCTGGTCACGCAGCACTTTCGCGGCGGCGGTCCCGCAGAAGAGGGGGCCGAGCACGTTGACTTCGACCACTTCGCGCATCCGGGCCGGGTCGTCCGCCCAGGGGTCGGCCCGGTAGTTGACGCCGGCGTTGTTCACCAGGCCGTCGAGCCCGCCGAATTCGGCGACGCACTCGTCGATCAGCCCGGCGGCCTGCTCGGCGTCGGCGACCGAGCCGCCGTTGGACACGGCGCGCCCGCCCAGCGCACGGATCTCCCTCGCGACCTCGTCCGCGAGCCCCGCTTCGACGTCGTTCACCACGACCGCCGCGCCCTGTGACGCCGCGTGCCGCGCGAATGCCCTGCCCAGGCCCTGTCCGGCGCCGGTGACGACCACGGCCTTGCCGCTCAGAAGACTCATGAGGACAGTCTGCCGTCACCCGGAAGGGTGAGATCGGCATCTCTCGACCGAACCCCTTGTCGGGGGAGATGAGGTTAGGCTAACCTCATACATGTCCGCTTCGTGGTGGGAGCGGCAGTCAGTTCGGGAACGGACGAAGCCCCGCAACCGGGTCACCCCCGGAGGCGGGGCTTCGTTCATTCCGGAGGGTTCATGGTCGACGACCATGCCGATTCGGTCAAGGCACCCGGTCGAGTTCGATCCCGAACCTCTTCCGATAGGCATCCAGGATCTCCTGGTCACTCGAAAGCCTGGTCTCTTCCCGGACACCGTGGGTCGTGATGATCAGCTTGTCACCCGCCAGCGTGACCCGGCCGTGCTTGCCCGGCAGCGAACAGGCCGGCCCCCGCGTGAAATGCGAGTCCGGTGACGTCGCCTGCCAGAAGGACGTCGGGACGAACTCGTCCAGCGCCCGCGGCCGCCGCTCGATCCGGTACTGGGGCTTGCCGTCCTGGAGGACGTCGATGTCGCCGTGGGGCGCGTCGAGGACCAGGAACTCGCCCTCCGGGTCGGCCTGCGCCTCGGTGGCGGACAGCCGCAGCGGGAACCGGCTGAACCGGCCGAAACCGACGTCGGCCAGCCACGGCTCGTCCAGTTCGACGCTGACGGCGGCGTGGTCGAACGGCGGCCCGAGCGTGCCGTCCGGCCGGAAGACCTTCGCCGACTTCAAGACGGCGTCGAAGCCCAGTTCCCGCAGCAAGGCGGCGAAGAGCCCGTTCAGCTCGTAACAGAAGCCGCCGCGCCGCCGCCGCACGATCTTGTCGAACAGCGCGTCGGTGTCCAGGACGATCGGCTCGCCGAGGTGGATGCTCAGGTTCTCGAACGGCACCGTCGCGAGATGCCGTTCCTGCAGCGTGCGCAGGGCGGCGACGTCCGGGGTGGCGGGACGGTCGACTCCGAGCCGGGCGAGGTATGCGGCGACGTCCATGCGTCAACCTTGACACCTCGACCGCGTTGGAGGTCAAGACGAAAAACGGGGCCCTCCCGGATGAGGAGAGCCCCGTGTCGTGGTGAGAGGTCAGCCGAGCAGCAGGCCGTTGCCGCCGGCGACGGCGTTGTCGAACCGCTTGGAGATCTCGGCCCAGTTGAAGATGTTCCACAGGGCCTCGACGTACTTCGGCTTCACGTTCTTGTAGTCCAGGTAGAACGCGTGCTCCCAGACGTCGACCAGCAGGATCGGCGTGGTCGGCAGGACCAGGTTGTTGTGGTGGTCGCGCAGCTGCTGGGTGATCAGCGTCTTGCCGATCGGGTCCCAGGAGAGCGCGGCCCAGCCGTTGCCCTGGATCGTGGTGGCGACCGCGGTGAACTGCGCCTTGAACTTGTCGAAGGAGCCGAACGCCTCGTCGATCGCGGAGGCCAGCTCGCCGGTCGGCTTGTCGCCGCCTTCCGGGGAGAGGATCTTCCACCACACGACGTGGTTGGCGTGCCCGGCGAGGTGGAACGCCAGCGTGGTCTGCAGGCCGACGATGTCACCGAAGTTGCCGGCCTCGCGGGCCTCGGCGATCTTGTCGAGCGTGTCGTTCGCGCCCTTGACGTAGGTCGCGTGGTGCTTGCTGTGGTGCAGCTCGTTGATCTCGCCGGAGATGTGCGGCGCCAGGGCGCTGTAGTCATAGTCGAGATCGGGGAGCACGTAGCGGGCCATCGGCCCTCCTTCTGTCTTCGACACAAGTTTCCAAGGACGAACTTAGTCGTCTTCACCCGTTCGCGGCGACCGGGGGCGCCGCGTTTCTCCCCAGGTGGAACGACCCGTTCGTAGCGGCTGTACCCGTTGGGACCACCGCCTGAAACCCACCTTGCTAGCTCCAGTTAGCTGGAGGTCAAGGCGATGTGACGGCGGTCATCAAGCCAGGTAGGGCAGCCCGACCAGATGATAGGAGGCGATTACCCCGAGGAAGGCCGTCAAGGCCACGGAAACCACCGTGTAGGTGATTCTGGCGGAGGTGTTCCACCAGCCGCGGAGCCACGCGAGTGCCGTGCAGACGACGGCCGCGCCGGTCAGGAGCAGCACGACGTTCGGCAGGAGCAAGGTGACGCTCAGCAAGGGGGAGTGCCCGGAGGTCAGCGCGACGGCGGCGGCGCTCAGATCGCTCATGAGGAGGGCGAAGCCGGCGGTGAACAGCAGGACGGCCAGCGCCGCGCACCAGGCGGCGACGGTCGCGAACCGGGTACCCGACGGGTTCCGTTCCCGGCCGCGCCGGACGAACGCGCGGATCGGCCAGAACACCAGCGCGCCCAGCAGGAGCAGCAGCGCGATCCCGAGGATCAGCAGATGGGTGGAGGACGATTCGAGCCACGACATGCGTTCGTAGGAGGAGTTCGGGTCGTCACCGGCGAAGAGCAGGACCTGACCGCCGGACTCGCGGAACGCGATCCGCTCGCCTGCCACGTCGGTGAACAGCCCGGGCTCGGTCTGCGTCCATCGCCGGGTTCCCTCGCCGAGACCGGACGTCGTCAGCGCGCCGTCGCCGTCCGCGGTCACCGTGACGCCGCCCGCGAGCGCACGGACCTTCGTGAAGCTGTCGTAGTCCAGCCGGGTGTTGTTGTAGCTGCCTTCGAACCGTGAGACGTCACCCGCGAGTGCCACAGGCGCGGGAACGGGAGCGGCGGGCTGTAGCCGGTCGACGAAGGCCTTCAACACCTCGGCGGTGACCGCGGCGGCGTCCCCGGAGAACGCGCCGCCATTGAACGCCAGGTACACGCCGGTGTTCTTCTCGGGGATCAGTTCAAGCACGCTGAGGAATCCCGGCGAGTCGCCGGTCTTCTCCACCAGGCGCAAGCCGTTCAGATACCGCTCGGAGAAGCCGAACCCCATCGCGGGCAGCCGCGGGTCGTTGCGGAACCGCGCGCCGTGCAACTGGTCGAGCAACGGGCGGCTGAACGTACCGGGGACGAGGTTCGCGGACAGGTAGCGGCCCATGTCGGCCGGAGTGGCGACGTTCCCGTCACCCGCGGGCGGTTCGGGGCCGAAGTTCGACGGCGGGACGACCTGCGCCGAGCCGTCCCAGCGGTAGCCGGTCGCCAGCGGCACGTCGGGAGTGGGCTGGGCGACGCTGCTGTCCTTCATGCCCGACGGCTCGAAGATGTGCTGCCGCACGTAGTCCGCATAGGACTGTCCCGACGCCAGTTCCACGAGATACCCGGCCAGCGCGAAGCCGTAGTTCGAATAAAGGGTGACCTCGCCGGGTGGGCGGACGCGGGTCGGCATCTCGTTCGCGAGGTGTTCCGCGAGCGCCGGCAGTTTCTCGTCCCTCGGCGTGAACATCCGGTACACGCGGTCTTCGAAACCCGCGGTGTGGGTCAGCAGGGAGAACAGGGTGACCGGACGGCCGGGAAAGGTTTCGGGGATCTTGAACGACTTCAGGTACGTGTTGACGTCGGCGTCCAGCGCCAGCTTGCCCTGTTCGACGAGTTGCATCGCGGCCGTGGCGGCGATCGACTTGCCGACGGAGTTGATCAGGAACCCGGTGCGTTCCGGATCCACCTTGGCCTGAGTGTCCACTGAGGACACTCCATAGCCCGCCGAGAACACCGTCTCGCCACCTTCGACGACCACCACGGCGGCGCCGGGAATGTGGTGCTCGGCAAGGCTTCGCGGGAGGATCTCGTCGAAGACGGCCGCCGCGGAGGCGGGCGTGGCCGCTTGGGCGGCGGGAGCCGTCAAGACCGTCGTGATGGTCAGCAGTGCGGCGGTGGCCGCGATTCGGAACATGTGCTGAAAACTAGGGATTTCCCCGGGGTAAAGGGATCCGGTGGGCCGCCGGTCGCGGGGTGGGGCCTCCCCTACCCCGCGACCCGATCACGAGTGGCGGTTTGGCGTGATCGATGGGACGACACGTGTGATCCGATGGACGACACGTGTGTCTGGATGGACGACACGCGCGCGCCCACCGCCGGCTACCCCGCGACCGGCTCAAGAGGTCAGGCGGCCCGGTACGCGTCCAGCTCGCTCGCCAGCTCGTCGAACACCGCGATGTTGCACTCGAAGGCCACGATCGCCTCCTCGATCAGCCGCGTGCGCTCGTTCTCGCTCCACGGCGCCGAGTTCAGCTGTTCGCGGTAGTTGTCGCGGAACTTGGGCGCGCTGCCCAGCTGGTCGAAGTGGTAGAACAGCGACCCCGCGTCGGTGAGCTCGTACTTGCGCTCCAGCAGCCGCCGGATGACCTGGCCGCCGGCGATGTCGCCGAGGTAGCGCGTGTAGTGGTGGGCGACGAACCCGCCGGACCAGTCCGACGCCTCGGCCACGCGCCGCGCGTACCGCTCGGTCGAGGGCAGCGGCCGGACGGTCTCGCGCCAGTCCGGGCCGACGAGCTGTTCGAGGTCGCGTTCGAGGCTCGGCAGCCGCCGCAGTTCCTCGAAGACGAACTTGCCGGCCACCGGGTCCTGCGCGAGCTTGTCGGCGGCCTGTTCGATGGCCTGGTAGATGAAGTAGTACTGGATCGCCAGCCGGGTGTACCCCTCGAGCGAGAGTTCGCCGCCGAGCAGCGCGTTCATGTACTCGGAGTGGTTGGCCCGCTCGTGGGCGGGCAAGGTGGAGGCGCGCAGGGTCGCGGAGAACGGCCCGGATTCGACGTCGGTGGTCACCGGCATGGACAGAGCCTCCAAGCATCGATCTGACATGCTGTCAGAAAGAGCGTAAGGCACAATCACGGGTTAGGCTACCCTAATTTTTCGAGTCTTCCGTCATCCCGACCGCTCTGAGCACGAATCGGACCGCTCCCTCGATCGCGTCGTCCAGCCGTTCGGGTGGCACGTCGACGACCTGGCGGCTGCCGAGCGCGGCGGTGATCATCGGGATCAGCACGTCGGGATCCTCCTGCGGGACGCCCTCGGCGAGGATCTCGCGCAGCTGGCCGGTGATGGGGTCGGCGTGCGCGCTGATCCGCCGGTACGCGGCGGGCGCCAGTGCCGACGCGAGCGCCGTCCCCGGCGGCAGGTGGTACTCGGCCAGCACCCGCAGTTGCAGCCGGACGAACGTCGAAAGCTTCTCGACCGGGGTGTCCGCGGTCGCGACGGCCGCCGTCAGCCGTTCGACGTACCGCGTCGCCTCATCCTCGACGAAGGCGACCAGCAGGCTTTCCTTGTCCGGAAAGTGGTTGTACATCGCCGTGCGGCCGAGGCCCGCTTCGGCGGCGACACCCGCGAGCGTGATCGCGTCGAACCCGCGCTCGTACAGCTGCCCGCGCAGGACGTCGAACACCCTGCTGCGGACCTCGCGCCGGTGCTCCTCCAGCGACCGGCCGATGATCTTGGGCACGAGCCACCTCCCTGGAGGAAGACTCTAAGCCTCCAACGACCAGGTGTGCACCGGCGTCTCGGTGGCCGACAGCTCCAGGTACCGGCCCAGCATCCGGTTCAGCGCGGTTTCCCGCTCGGCGCCGCGCTCCTCCGCGCGCAGGACGTACTCCCGCTGCCACGCCGCGCCGGTCCGCCTGGTGAGACACCGCTGCTCGATGATGCCCAGATAACGCTCTCTCGCCTCGTCCGAAACATCCGACCGGCGTAGTCCCTCGTGTGCCAGCGGCAGCAGGACCCGCAGCACCAGCTCGTCCGGCGGGATCCAGCCGATCCCCGGCCAGTACAGCTGCGCGTCGAAACCCCGGCGCGCGCCCGCGTACATGTTCTCCTCGGCCGCCTGGAACGACATCTGTGTCCACACTGGACGGTCGGCTTCGGCGAGGGCCCGTTGCGCGCCATAGAAGAAGGCGGCGTTCGCGACCATGTCGACGACGGTCGGGCCCGCGGGCAGCACTCGGTTCTCCACCCGCAGATGCGGCAGGCCGTCGACGACGTCGTAGACCGGCCGGTTCCAGCGCCAGACGGTGCCGTTGTGCATCCGCAGTTCGGTGAGTTTCGGGGCCTGGCCGGAGTCGAGCGCCTCGATCGGATCCTCGCGGTCGGTCTCGGGCAGCAGACCGGGGAAGTACCGGACGTTCTCCTCGAACAGGTCGAAGATCGAGGTGATCCACCGCTCGCCGAACCACACCCTCGGCCGCACGCCCTGGTTCTTCAGTTCTTCGGGCCGGGTGTCCGTGGCCTGCAGGAACAGCGGGATCCGCGTCTCGTGCCAGAGCGCCTTGCCGAGCAGGAACGGCGAATTCGCGCCCACCGCGATCTGGACGCCCGCCAGTGCCTGTGCCGCGTTCCAATGCGCCGCGAACTCCTCCGGCGCCACCTGGAGATGCAGCTGGACGGAGGTGCAGGCGGCCTCGGGGAGGATCGATTCGGAGTAACTGCGCAGCCGCTCGGGCTGCCTTCCCGGCAGCGGCGCGCCCTCCATCGAGAGCACGGTGCGCTCGCCGCGCGCGGCGAAGATCCGGTCGTTGAGCAGCGAATACCGGGCGTTGTTGGTGAGCCACTTCTGGTCGAAGTGCTCGTGCCGCAGCGTCGGGAGGATGCCGATCATCGCCAGTGAGGCGCCGGATTCCTCCGCCTTGCGCGAGGCGGCGCCAAGATACGCGTGGAGATCGTCCTCCAGTTGCAGCGCGGACTCGCCGGCCAGCGGCCGGGGCGGCACGTTGAGCTCAAGGTTGTGCTGGCCGAGTTCGGTGGTGAACGACGGGTCGTTCAGCGCCTCGAGCACAGTCGTGTTCGTCATCGACGGGCGCAGCTCCGCGTCGACGAGGTTGAGCTCCACCTCGAGCCCGATGTTCTTGCGCGGGAAGGAAAAACTGCCATCGGTGAGCATCCGGGCCAAGGTGTCGAGGCAGCGCTGGACCTTCCGGCGGTAACGTCCGCGATCCTGCGGCTCGCAGGGGTCCGCCGAAAGATTCTTACCCATGTTCGTCGAGCTCCTCATTGGCCACGCTCCGCGGGATCCAGGCGGGACTGCCAGGCGGCCCAACGGTTTCACGCCTCACCAGCGCCCGGCTAGCGGCCAAACTGGTGCTCTCTGTCACCAGGGGTTAACTGACAGCAAAATACCTCCATTCGTACCACTTACCCGTGGACGATCGGACGCAAACGGCGCGCAGCGGACGGATGACACACTCTCCGGGTGGCAGAACTGATCACCATCGACGACCGCGCCGACCCGCGGCTCGACGATTTCCGCGACTTGTCCACAGCCGATCGGCGTCCCGATAGGCCGGGTGGGCGTGGCTTTGTGATCGCCGAAGGCACCGTCGTGGTCGAACGGCTGCTCAACTCCCACTATCCGGTCCGCGCCCTGCTCGGCGTGGAACGGCGGTTCCGGGAACTGGGCGACGACCTGGCCCGCGTCGACGTCCCCGGCTATGTGACGTCGGCCGAGACGATGGCCGAAGTGGTCGGCTTCCATCTGAATCGCGGGATACTGGCCGTCGCGGACCGGCCGGTGCCGTCGCCGACGGTCGAAGACGTCATCGAGGGCGCACGGGTGCTCGTGGTGCTCGAAGGCGTCGGTGACCACGAGAATCTCGGTTCGCTGTTCCGCAACGCGGCCGCGCTCGGGGTCGACGGGATCCTGCTCGGCGCCGGTTGCTCGGACCCGCTGTACCGGCGCAGCGTCCGCGTTTCGATGGGGCACGTCCTGCGCGTGCCGTTCGCCACCGTCGGATCCTGGCCCGGCGACCTGGAACTGCTGCGGGAACGCGGTTTCCGTATCGCGGCCCTCACTCCTCGTGCGGATTCCGTTTCGCTGCGCCAGTTACGCGACCAGACCCCGGGGAAGGTGGCGTTGATGCTGGGCGCCGAGGGCCCCGGTCTGACCGAGGAGGCCATCGCCGCCGCCGACGTCGCGGTGCGGATCCCGATGCCCGAAGGCGTCGATTCGCTGAATGTCGCCACGGCTGGCGCGATCGCGTTCTACGAGACGCGTCCACCGCTATCGTGAGCACCCGAGCCGATCACGAGGAGAACCCATGGAATTGCGGATCCGTGAGGGACGTGCGGTGCTGGCCGGGCGTGGCGGCGACAGCGCGCACGAGGTGGACCCGCATTCGCTCGCGATCGGTTCGGATCTCGCGCAGGCGTTGCACGAATGGGCCCGCGTCGCGTCCGCCGTCGGCTCCTCCGGCACCGAGGCCGCTTCCGTGGTCTCCCAGCGAGGCCGCCAGCTCGCCCAGCGGGTCGCCGCCACGATGGGCACCTCCGTGCGGTACGTCGACCCCGTCTCCGGCGACGGCGTGATCATCGACCCGCCCACCCCCGCGCCCCGCAGCGAACTCGCGCGGCGGCTTTTCGGCACACCGGATCCCGCCGGGGAACCGACGCCGTGGCTGACCGGGCTGACCGTCTCCGCGTTCGTCGCGGCCGTGGTCGTCGTGGCGATGCTGGCGCTGGCGAACACCCTCGCGCGCGAGACCAACGGCTGGCTCGCGCTGCTCGCGTCCGCCGTCGTGACCGCCGGGATCACGCCCTCGCTGTGGCTCGCGCGGCGGGTGCCGATCGTGCGGTGGGCGTCCTTCGGCGCGGCGGCGGGAATCGTGATCGCGTGGATCGGCGTACTGATCGTCGTCTTCTAAATGTCGAAAACAGTGCCGATCGGCTCGCCGGGTCACACGCGTTTGAAGAACTGGAGACTCATCCCGCCCGCCTGCGTCGCGGACAGCCCGTAAAGCTCATAGCCGTGATACGCGGCGATCTGCACGACCAGGTCGGCGGGAAGCTGATAGGAGCGCATCGTGAGTCCCACGTGGAGGCTCCCGTCGAATTCCCGGGCGAGCCAGCCGACGCGGATGGTGCGCGGGAAGAGGCTGGTGGTGAAAGCGGCCGGGACGGCACCGGCGAGGGCCGCGATGAACAGGAGGCTGACGATCGGGGCTTCCTGGTCGGACGGTGTTCCGGCGATCATCGCCGCCGCGCCGAGGAGGACCAGGACGGCGACGGGTGCGATGTAGTTCAGCCAGGAGTAGCGGAACCGAAGTCCCGTGGGTGCGGGCAACGGAAGCCGTGGCGGTGACGGATCCCGGCTGAGCAGGAGGACCCGGTCGTTCGGATCGGTGAAGTCGGCCGCGACACGCAGGCCCTCCGTCTCGGCGACTTCCGCGACACGCCGGGCGGAGAGGTTCGCGTGCCTGAGGCTGATCCAAACCCGGTCGGAGCCGCTGAGATGGTTCAGCAGCCAGCGTTCGCGGTCTTTGTCCGGTCTGTCCGGCCCGTCGAAGACGGGAACCCGCGGGACCTGCTGCGGCGCGAACCGGAAGCTCAGGCAGCCCTGGAACATCGGCGCGACCTCCAGGTAGCCGCGGCTCAGGGCGATACCGCGGAGATTCCCCGGATCGATCTGCCACTCCATCGGCGAGACATGGGCGTACGGCGTCCCCGTGAAAACCTGGAAACGCAATCGGACGGCGCGCGCGTACCAATCCTGCATGGAATCCCCCTGGTCCGAGGATACTGAGATCCATGGCCGGTGACCCGCTCAGTTCACTCAGACGGCTGTGTCTCGCGCTGCCGGAGACCTCCGAGCGGCTCAGTCACGGCGAGCCGACGTGGTTCGTGCGCGGCAAGAAGACGTTCGTCATGTACGCCGACCGGCATCACGCCGACAAGGTCGCCTTCTGGTGCCCGGCGCCGCCCGGGGCGCAGGAAGAACTGGTGGGTGCCGAGCCGGAACGGTTCTTCCGGCCGCCGTACGTCGGGCATCGGGGCTGGCTCGGGGTCCGGCTGGACGTCGACGCCGACTGGGCCGAAATCGAGCGGATCGTCACCGACGCGTATTGCCTCGTGGCGCCGAAAGCCCTGATCGCGCAGGTCCCTGGACGCACGTAATGGCCCCTCCACCGGAAGGGGCCATTACGTGCGAATTCAACCTCGTTGTGATCGGACGCCCAGTAGGACGTCTTCCCAGGATGGAACGATGGGGTGGTTCTTCTTCCCCTTCGCCCGTGGAGCGGGCTCGGCCACTTCCTCCGGCTCGTCAGCCGGAAGTGGTGGCTCGACATCTTCGTCGGGTTCCGCGATCGGCGCGTCGATCACCTTCGCGACCGGCTCGTCGGGTATCGAATCGAGGGTGGGCTGGATGACCGCTTCCCTGCCGGGGTCCAGCGCCCGGACCGTGCGCGGGGCGCGGTAGGCGTTGGGGTTGAGCAGGACTTCGGCGTTCTCGTCGAGGGCCTGCACGGTGCCGCCGTGGGCGCCGGGCGAGAACGACCAGTGCGCGCGGTTGTCCGAACGGCCCGCCTTCCAGCTCAGCACGACGACCCACTTGCCGTCGTCGCCTCGCCAGGAGTCCCAGGTCGCCTGGCTGTAGTCGTGCCCGCGCTGCCCGAAGGAGTGCGCCACGACCTCGCCGAGCGTCTGCACGTCGGGGCCGTCCTCGCGGACCGGATGCGCCCGCTGTGCCAGTTCGGCGGTGCGGGATCGCTCGAGCAGGACCGGGTACGCGAACCGCTCGACGCGCTGCACGGTGACGCCGGCGCCGCTCGCGACCTGCTCCACGGACTCACCGGCCCGGATTCGTGCCTGGATCTCGCGTGGCCGCATTTGGCTCTCCAACTCGATCTCGATCTGGCCGAGGCGGGTGATGTCACCCCTCGCCGCCGCTCGCAGCCTCTCATCCGCGGGGAGCAGGAAACGCGTGCGGCTCGCCGGGTCCTCACACACGATGGACTTACCGTCCTCGTGCAGCCCGACCACCCGTAGCGCTCTCATTCTCGCCTCCCCGATTCTTCACCTTTGTGGGTGTCCACGTTAAAACGGCGCGTCGCCTTGACGTGTGAGGCGCGCCGATGTCATGTGTCCTGCTCACTATTTTGTTCATGACGGCAAGGGGAATTCTGCGGGAGCGACGGGCGGCTCGCCGTGTGACGCGCCGGACACGCACAGTCACGATCGGGGGAATCTACGGAAGCCGCACCCGGACGACCAGTCCGCCGCCGCGTCCACCCGGTTCCGCGCCCGCGGTCCCGCCGTGCGCCTTCGCGATGGACCGGACGATCGACAGGCCGAGCCCGGCGTTGCGGGAGTCGCCGGTCCGGTCGCCCGAGAGCCGCCGGAACGGCTCGAACAGGGCGGGCACGGCGTCCAGCGGCACCTGCGGGCCGGTGTTGCGCACCACCAGCGCCGGGTCGCCGCCGATGTCGACGTGGATCCAGCCACCCTTGCGGTTGTAGGTGATCGCGTTGTGCACGAGGTTCGTGACCAGCCGCTCCAGCAGCACGGGATCGCCGGACACCGTCCGCGGCCGCAGCCGCGACTCCACGGTGACCCCCGCTTCCCCGGCCATGGCAGCCGCCGACCGGATCACCGTCGCCGCGACCTCGTCCAGCCGGACAGGGCCGCGTGCCGCCAGGCCGCGGTCGCTGCGGGCGAGCACGAGCAGACCCTCGATCATCCGTTCGCTGCGTTCGTTGGTGTAGATCAGGTGCTCGCCGAGTTTCCGGACCTCGGGGCTCACGTCGGGATCGGCCATCGCCACCTCGACCAGCGTGCGCTGCACCGCGAGCGGGGTCCGCAGTTCGTGGGAAGCGTTGGCGACGAAGCGTTTCTGGCTGTCGAACGACACGGCGAGCCGGTCGAGCATGCCGTCGAAGGTGTCGGCGAGTTCCTTGAGTTCGTCGTCGGGGCCGTCGAGATCGATGCGCCGGTCGAGGTTTTCGACCTCGAGTTTCCGTGCGGTCGACGTGATCGCGTGCAGCGGCCGCAGCACCCGGCTCGCCATCAGCCAGCCGAGCAGCACCGCGAGCGCGCCGGCGATCGCCAGCGCCACCAGCGATTGCCACAGCAGCGTCGAAAGGACATCCGAGCGGTACTCGGTGATCGAGGTCGCGACCAGTTGCGTGGCCTGAGCGCGCTCCACGGGCAGGATGGTCGTCGTGTCCATGGGATACGCGCGCTGCACCGCGATGCCCGCCGCGTCGCTCGCGAACGCCGCCGTATCCGGCAGCGTCGAGCTCACCAGCAGGTAGTTGACGACCAGCAACGCGAGCCCGACTAGCAGGAACGCCCCGCCGTAGAGCGCCGTCAGCTTGGTGCGGACGGAGAGCCGGAGCGGTTTCACGACCCGAACCGGTAACCGGCGCCGGGCACGGTGTCGATCAGCGGCGGTTCACCGAGTTTGCGCCGCAACGTCATCATCGCCACCCGGACGGCGTTCGTGAACGGGTCGGCGTGTTCGTCCCACGCCTTCTCCAGCAGTTCCTCCGCGCTGACCACGGTCCCTTCGGCGCGCATGAGCACCTCCAGCACCGCGAATTCCTTGGGGGACAAGGGAAGGAACCGGCCGTCGCGGGACGCCTGGTGCCGCGGCAGGTCGAGGACGACACCGCCGCGTTGCAGCACCGGCGGCAACGCCGGCCGCGCGCGCCGCGACAGCGCCTGCACCCGCGCGACGAGTTCGGCGAACGCGAACGGTTTCGTCAGGTAGTCGTCGGCGCCGAGACCCAGCCCGGCGACCCGGTCGTCGACGTCGGCCGCGGCGGTCAGCATCAGGACCCGCGCCTCACCGCCGGTCCTGATCACCGCGGCGCACACCTCGTCGCCGTGCACGACGGGGAGATCCCGGTCGAGCACGACGACGTCGTAGCCGTGCACCCCCACCCGGTCCAGGGCCTGCGCGCCGTCGTAGCAGACGTCGACGGCCATGGAGAACCGTCGCAGGCCCTCGGCGATCGTGTCCGCCAGGAGCCGCTCGTCTTCCACCACCAGCACTCTCACCTGGCCAGTCTGCCCCGGATGGGGGTAAGCGCGGGATAAGCGTGGATCAGCAGGGTGGGTCGCGACCACCTGTACCGGACCGTCAGGCAGCCGGGTGCAGCTGCCGCGCCGGGATCACTTGCTGAGGCGTGTTCGGGCTGGACCACAGCAGCTTCATCGACGCTTCACCGCCTCGTTCGGTGTGTTCGAGCCGGATCGCGTACGACTTCCCGGCGACCAGGTCCAGAGTCGCTTTGTCGACAGCCGGGCCGTGCGGGGTGGTGTTGTCGATCAGGAGTCTCCCGTCGACCCACAGCCGCACGGTGTCGTCCGAAACCGTGGTGAACGTGTACTTCCCGGTGTCCCGTGCGGTGACGCGGCCGCTCCATCGCGACGAGAAGGACTCCGCCGGGATCTTCGCGTCGGGTGACCCGGTGAACTTCCAGTTGTGGTTCACGCCCGGCTCGATCCGGCGCACCGCCGGTGTTCCGGTGAAGTCCGCGTTCGGCCAGTACTCGGCGGCCAGCCCGGTCCCGCGTCCGGCGGGTGCCTGCGGCAGCGGCTCGACACTCAGTTCGATGACGGTCGCGACGTCGTTCGTCCGCCCGCCCGACGGCGTGAGTTTCACGCTCCCGGGCGACTGCTCGACCCGGACGCGTTGACGGCTGCCGAGCACTCGCGCGTCGCGAACCCGGAACGGCGCCAACGTGTCGAGCGTCAGCGAACCGCCCGAAGCGGGCCAGTCGAACACCGACGCGTAAAGCTTGTCGCCACGGCGGCTGACGACGCCCCAGCCCGGTTCGGCGACGAGCCCCGGCGCGCCCGCTCCGTAGACGGCGGCGGAGTGACCGTTCGTCCGCAGCCACTGACCCATCTGCTTCAGTCTGTCGATGGATTCCCGCGGTACCCGGCCGTCGCGATCGGGTCCGACGTTGAGCAGGAAGTTGCCGCTGCGGCCGGCGATCGAGAGCAGTTTCCTGGTCAGATCCGCCGAGGATTTCCAGTTGTGGTCCCAATCGGTGTATCCCCAGCTGCCGTTGAGGGTCATGCACGATTCCCACAGCTGCCCGTCGACGGGCTTGTCCGGGATCTCCTGTTCGGGGGTTCCCGTGTCGCCGTCGACCACCCGGCGTTTGCCGACGCGGTTGTTGACCACAATGGACGGATCGAGGCTGCGGACGTACGCCTCCAGTTCCTCGCCGTCCTTTTCGGTCCACGGGTTGTTGGGCCGGTCGGTGCTCCATTCGCCGTCGAACCACAGCACCGCCGGGTGATAGTTGTCGACGAGTTCCTTGAGCTGGGCGTACATCCGCTCCTTGTACTTCGGGAACGTCGCCGGATCGGGGAAGTCCGGGTCGTGCCAGTCCCAGATCGAATAGTAGAAGCCGAGTTTGACGTCACGCGCGACCGTCGCGCGTTTCAGTTCGGCGAGGATGTCGCGCTTCTTGTCGAACGCCGAATGGTCGCGGAGGTTGAACTTGTTGACCTTCGTCGGCCACATCGCGTAGCCCTCGTGGTGCTTCGACGTGATCACCACGTACTTCTGCCCGGCGTCCTTCGCCGACTGCGCGACGGCGTTCGCGTCGAACCCGGCCGGGTTGAACTTCGCGGCGATCTGCTCGTATTCGGCGCGCGGGATCCGGCAGCTCCGCTGGATCCACTCGGCGTCCTGGCAAACGCTTCCATCAGGGCGTTGGTACTTCCCTTGAAGCTGGGAGTACGCGCCGAAGTGGATGAACTGGCCGAAGCGGTCGTCGCGCCACCAGCGCGTCCGGTCGGCGGTGAACGGGTCGTCGTAGGCGTGGTCGGACGGGAGTGGCGCGGCTTCCGCGGCGGGCACGACGCCCAGTGCGGTGGTCGCGATGACGAGGGCCGCCAGGGCCCGGAGTGGGTTGCGGCGATTCATGCACTCCTCCTCGATGAGGTGTGGACGTCGGGACTCTAAGAAGCCAGAGATCCGATGTGAACCCCCGAAAGGCTCGTGACTGGCCTGGTTCACCCGTAAAGACGGCAGATAGGTCGGATCTCTGTTCCGCTGATCGGGACGGTAAGCGCGGCATAAGCGACTTCGCTTACCGCGCCGGAATCGCCCGCTCCGTAGAAATCGGTGCGCAAGACGACCGAAGGAGCAGCGATGCGGAAACGACCGATGGCGGTACTGATCGCCGGAGCGGTCCTCGCGCTGGTGGCCGGCTGCGGCGGTGGCGGGGACGGCGGCGACAAGGTCGCCTCGATCTCGTCGCCGCCGGCGCCCGGCGCCGCCGGTGACGGGAAGCAGGCCGACAACGTGTCCGACGAGGACAAGATGCGCAACTTCGCGAAGTGCATGCGCGAGCACGGCATCGACATGCCGGATCCCAAGACCAACGGCGACGAGCAGGGCACGATCTCCATCGAGGCCGGCGAAGGCAGGCCCGACGAGAACAAGATGAAGGCCGCGAGCGACGCGTGCCGGAAGCTGTTGCCGAACGGTGGCGAGATCAAGCCGCCCACGCCGGAAGAGCTCGACAAGATGCGCAAGGAAGCCAAGTGCATGCGCGAGCACGGCATCGACTTCCCGGATCCCGACCCCAGCGGCAAGGGCGCCGCCATGACGATGGACGCGGGCGATCCCAAGAAGTTCGAAGAAGCGGCGAAGGCCTGCGGTCTCGGCATGACCATGAGGGCGGCCCCGGCGAAATGAGCGAACACGAAGGACCCGGCGGCGCGCGGCGTTCGCGCCGGGCGCGCTGGTTCGTCATCGCGGCGGTCCTCGTCGTCGTGGTCGGGACGATGTCCGTGGTCGTGCTGACCAGGGTGACGTCGGAGGCCCAGCAGGTCGGGCAGGCGCCGCCACCGGTGGAGACCGCGAAGGTCGAGAAGACCGACCTGCGGGAAGAGGAAGAGGCGAACGGAACTCTGGGCTATGGCGCGGAAAACGCCCTCGCCGGCCGGAAACAGGGCACCATCACCGCCCTGCCGGACACGGGTGCGGTGTACACCCGGGGGAAGACCGTGTACGGCGTCGACGCCAAACCGGTGCCGTTGTTCTACGGCACGTTGCCGTTCTTCCGCGACCTCGCGGACGGGGCCGCGGACGGCCCGGACGTCAAGCAGCTGGAAGAGAACCTGAAGGCGCTCGGTTTCGGCGGTTTCGGTACCCCGGACAAGAAGTTCACCTCGGCCACCACCGCCGCGATCAAGAAATGGCAGAAGTCGCTGGACGCCGAGCAGACCGGCACCTTCGGCCAGGGCGACGCCGTCCTCGCGCCCGGCGAGATCCGGGTTTCGCAGGTCGCCGCGCAGCTCGGCGGCCCGGGAGGCGGCGAACTCCTGAAGTACACCGGCACCGAGCGTCTCGTCGAGGTCAAGCTCGACGCCGCGAAGCAGGCCATCGCGAAGGAAGGGGACAAGGTCGCGATCGACATCACCGGCGGCAAGAGCACGACCGGGGTGATCACCGAGGTCGGCAAGGTCGCGGAGACCGGCAAGGACGGCGCCGGACAGGACGACGGCAAGCCGAAGATCAAGGTGAAGATCAAGCTGGACGATCCGGCCGCGGCGGGATCGCTCGATTCGACGCCCGTCTCGGTGCGGTTCACCAAGGAAGTCCACAGTGGAGTGCTGGCGGTTCCCGTCGGAGCGCTGCTCGCGCTCGCCGAGGGTGGATACGCCGTCGAGGTCGACGAAGGCGGGAAACGGCGCCTCATCGCGGTGAAGACCGGTTTGTTCTCCGGCGGCCGCGTCGAAATCACCGGCACCGGACTCGCCGCCGGGATGCGGGTGGTGACGACCTCATGACCCCGGTGCTGGACGTGCGCGGCGCCTCCCGCACCTATCCCGGCGGGGTGCGGGCACTGCACGAGGTGTCACTGTCCATTGAGGACAGGGAGATGGTCGCCATCGTCGGGCCGTCCGGCTCCGGCAAGTCGACGCTGCTCCAGCTGATGGGCACGCTCGACCGGCCGACCAGCGGCGTCATCGAACTGCGCGGGAACGACGTGGCGAAACTGCCCGACCGCAAGCTTTCCGCGTTGCGGTCACGATGGATCGGGTTCGTGTTCCAGCAGTTCTTCCTCAGCGAGGGGGTGAGCGCGGTCGACAACGTCGCGACGGGGCTGCTGTACGCGGGGGTGCCGCGGCGGAAACGGCACGAACGGGCGCTGGCCGCGCTCGACCGGGTCGGCCTCGCGCATCGGGCCGGGCATTTCCCGAACGAGCTCTCCGGCGGGGAACGGCAGCGGGTGGCGATCGCGCGGGCGGTCGTCAACTCGCCGTCGATCCTGCTGGCCGACGAGCCGACCGGGAACCTCGACACGGGCAACGGCGCGGCGATCCTCAACCTGCTCGCCACGTTGAGCTCGCAGGGGACGACGGTCGTGATCATCACGCACGACCGGGAGATCGCGGCGGGCATCCCGCGGCGGATCGAGCTGCGCGACGGCCGGATCCGGCTCGACACCGGGACGGGGGTGCTGGTGTGAGCGCACCCGTCCTCGACAAGACGCCGGATCCGGCCAGGCTCGGCCCGCGCGACGTGCTGACCCTCGGCGCGCACGGGATGCGGACGCGGCCGATGCGCGCGGTGCTGTCCGCGCTCGGCATCGGGATCGGGATCGCCGCGATGGTGGCGGTGCTCGCGATCCCGGCGTCGGGTGCGAAGGCGTTGCAAGACCAGCTGGCCGCGCTCGGCACGAACCTGCTTTCGGCCGGGCCGGGCAAGACGATGTTCGGTGGCGACGCGACGTTGCCGGACAGCGCGGTGCCGATGGCGAAGCGGATCGCCCCGGTGACGGCGGCGTCCGCGACCGGCACCACCGACGGGACCGTGCGGCGCACGGACAAGATCGCCAAGGACGAGACGTCCGGCCTCTCCGTCTACGCGGCGACGCCGGATCTCCTCGACGTCGTCGGCGGTGCCGTCCGCACCGGGCGGTTCCTCCGTGACGCGACCCGCGACTACCCGGTCACCGTGCTGGGTTCGGTCGCGGCCGCGCGGCTCGGGATCGACCGCATCGACCCGGCCAAGCCGCCGCAGGTGTTCATCGGCGGTCAGTGGTTCACCGTGGGCGGCATTCTCGGGCCGACGCCGCTGGCGCCCGAGATCGAGCGGTCGGCGCTGGTCGGCTGGGACGTCGCCAAACGGCTACTCGGCTTCGAGGGGCATCCGACCACCGTGTACGTCCGGGCGAAGGATTCGCAGGTCGAGAACGTGCGTTCGGTGCTCGCGCAGACGATGAACCCGCAGGCGCCGAACGAGGTCGAGGTGCGTCGTCCGTCGGAGGCGCTGGAGGCGCAGAAGCTGACGGAGAACACCTACAGCGCGCTGTTCCTCGGGCTCGGCGGGGTGGCGCTGCTGGTCGGCGGCGTCGGGGTGGCCAACACGATGGTGATCTCGGTGCTGGAACGGCGCCGGGAGATCGGCCTCCGCCGCGCGCTCGGCGCGACGAAACGGCAGGTGAGAGGCCAGTTCTTGGCCGAGTCGGTGCTGCTGTCCGGGCTCGGCGGGATCGCCGGGGTCCTGGTCGGCGTGCTGGTGACGGCCGGGTACGCGCTGAGCCAAGGCTGGCCGGCGGTGCTCCCCGTCGGCGCCCTGCTCGGCGGAGTGGGGGTCTCGGCACTGGTCGGTGCCGTCGCCGGTGCCTATCCGGCGATGCGCGCGGCCCGCCTCCCGCCGACCCAAGCCCTCGCCTGACCCCGCAATTCGGCACCTGGTTGCGACGGTACGCATCGCGTACTACCGCAACCAGGTGCCGAATTGCGGGGTAGTGGTGGGTAATCTCGCCGGGTGCTGGTGGGATTGTCGGGGCGGAAACTCGCGGGGGCGTTGATCGCGCTCGAAGTCGTCGTGGTCGGCGTGCTGTTCGCGTTCAAGGTGTTCGACGGTCAGGACCTCGAGGTCTACATCGGCGGCGCGCGGCTCCTCGTCGACTCGGGCGACCTGTACGGCACGTGGGTGCAGACGCACGGGGGCTGGCTGCCCTTCACCTACACACCGTTCGCGGCCGCGGTGTTCCTGCCCGGCACGCTGCTGTCGGCCGCGCTGGCCACGAGGCTGGTCGGGCTCGCGTCGATCGTCGCGGGCGGGATCGTCGTCTACCTCTTCGTCGCGACGCTCAACGGCTCGCTCACCGACCGCGCGAACGTCCGTGGCCGCGCCATCGCCGTACTGGCGGCGATCGGGGCACAGGCCATCGGCGGGATCATGGAACCGGTCCGTTCGACGCTCGGCTTCGGCCAGATCAACACCCTGCTGATGCTGATGGTCGTCCTCGACGCCCTGCTCCCTGGCCGCGCGCGGACCAAGGGCCTGCTGATCGGCGTCGCCGCGGCGATCAAGCTGACCCCGGCCTTCTTCATCCTGTTCTTCTTGTTCCGCAAGGACTTCCGCTCGTCCGCACGGGTATTGGCCGGGTTCGCCGGCGCGGGCGCGCTGATGTTCCTGGTCGCGCCGGGCGCGTCCGCGAAGTTCTGGACGAACGTCCTCTTCGACACCAGCCGCATCGGCGATCGCGGCTATGTCGGGAACCAATCGCTGCGCGGGATGCTCGCGCGGTTCGGACTCGGCTCGGCTGAGGACGTCGTCTGGGTGCTGGCCGCGGTGATGGTGGTCGCGCTGACCGCGTTCGTGATCGTGCGCGTCGCGGAGCCGGTGGTCGCGCTGACGGCGTGCGCCATCGGCGGGCTGCTGGTCTCGCCGGTGTCCTGGACACACCACTGGATCTGGTGCGTGCCGATCCTCGTGCTGCTGGTCTGGACCCGGTCGATCGTTTCGTACGTGCTCGCGGCCGTGACGGTGGCGCTGTTCGTGATCGCGCCGATGTGGCTCGCGCCGCGGCCGGCCGGGAGTTTCGGCTGGTGGCTGGCGACGGAATCCTTCGTGCTGTACGGCCTTGTGCTGCTGGTGCTCCTTAAATCCGTGAGGGCCTCCTTCCCTACGCTCAAGGTAGGGAAGGAGGCCCTCACGGAAAGCTAGCTCAGCCCAGGCGCTCGACGACGTACTCGATGCTCTGGGTCAGCTTCGTGATGTCGTCCGGGTCGATGGCCGGGAACAGGCCGACGCGCAGCTGGTTGCGGCCCAGCTTCCGGTACGGCTCGGTGTCGACGATGCCGTTGGCGCGCAACACCTTCGCGACCGCGGAGGCGTCCACCTCGTCGGCGAAGTCGATGGTGCCGACGACCTGCGAACGCAGCGACGGGTCGCTGACGAACGGCGTCGTGTAGCTGGTCTTCTCAGCCCATTCGTACAGCCGGGTCGACGAGTCGCGCGTGCGCGCGGTCGTCCACTCGAGACCGCCGTTCGAGTTCATCCACTCGATCTGGTCGGCCAGCAGGAACAGCGTCGACACCGCCGGGGTGTTGTACGTCTGGTCCTTGCGGGAGTTGTCCAGCGCGGTGGTCAGCGACAGGAACTCGGGGATCCAGCGGTCGCTCGCGCCGATCTCGCCGATGCGCTCGACCGCGGCCGGCGAGGCCAGCGCGATCCAGAGACCACCGTCGGAGGCGAAGGACTTCTGGGGCGCGAAGTAGTAGACGTCGAAGTCCTCGGCCTTGACCGGCAGGCCGCCCGCGCCGGAGGTGGCGTCGATGGCGACGAGGGCACCTTCACTGCCTTCGGGGCGGCGAACCGGCACCGCGACGCCGGTCGAGGTCTCGTTGTGCGCCCAGCCGACCAGGTCGGCACCGGCCTCGTAGGCGATCTCGGGCGCGCTGCCCGGGTCGGCCTTGACGACGATCGGGTCGGCGAGGAACGGGGCGCCCTTGGTCACCGTGGCGAACTTCGAGGAGAACTCGCCGTAGGTGAAGTGCTGCGCACGTTCCCGCACGAGCCCGAACGCGGCGGCGTCCCAGAATGCGGTCGTCCCGCCGTTGCCGAGGACCACTTCGTAGCCTTCGGGCAGGGAGAACAATTCGGACAGACCCGCACGCACGCGGCCGACGAGGGACTTCACCGGCTTCTGACGGTGCGAGGTGCCGAGGTAGGTGGCACCGGATTTCGCCAGGTTGGCGAGCTGCTCGTCACGGACCTTGGACGGTCCGCAGCCGAAGCGGCCATCGGCAGGCTTCAGGTCCGCGGGGAGGGTCAACTCAGGTGCGTCGGTCATGAGGCCAGTCTCTCAGGTCGGGACGGCGCTGCTGACAGTCGGTGCACCGTGTCCGGGATGTGGGATCGGCGGACCGGCTCTCCCCGGCGCCGACCGCCGGGTAGCTTCTCGCCTCATGGCGACAGTGCACGAACGATTCCCGGTGCCCCCCGAGGCGTTGTGGCAGGCCCTTCCCCACGGGGTCGACGCGGTCAAGGGGCAGGCCCCGTATTACGACGCGGCAGCGGGCTACGTCACCTTCTCGACCAAGCTCGGCTGGCTCAGCTACGGCCAGACCGTCACGGTGAAGGTCGAGCGGACGACGGAGGGTTCAGGCCTGGCGATCCAGACGAGCCTCAAGTTCGGCTTCGTCGACTGGGGTGAGGGCAAGCGCATCGCCCGCAACTTCATCGCGGCCGTCGGCGTCGCGGTCGGGCACACCCCGGCCGCCTGATGCCGGACCCGTGGCGGCCGAGGTGGGGTTTCCTGTTCCTGTACTTCCTCGTCTTCGGCATCCACGCGGTCTTCGCCGAGTGGGATGAGACGGCGGCCATCGGCGCACCGCTCGGTTTCGTGGCGACACTCGTGCTCGTGTTCGTCCCCGGCCTGCCGCGCTGGGTGCACGGCGACGAGCCGGGGGAGATCTCTTCGCCGAGGACCCGCCAGTGGTGGACGGCGCTGCGGTTCACGATCCGGCGCCGTGAAGGTGTCCTCGACGTCGTGTTCGGTCCCTGGGCGCTGGCCACCGCCACGCTCGATGCGGACGCCGGGACCGCGCGCGGGTGGGCCGTTCTCGACGGCCGCCCGGCGAAGTTCGTCATCGAGGACTGCGCGGACGAACTCGCCGGCTCGCTGCGCGGTCCGCGCCGGATGTGGGTCGTCGGCGACCCCGGCCACGGCGATGTGCTGGTGTGCGCCGACGGCGGCCGCGAGTTCACGACCGCCGCCTTCCGCTTCCGTTAACGCCAGCCGTCGGGGTCGACGCCGCCGGGGATGGGCGCGGCCGGGTCGAACGGCGTCCGCGAGAAGATGAACGTCGCGAGGTCGAGGTGGTTCGGCTTCCCCGCCGAGTCCCGCCCGACCCGCAGCGTTTCGCCCGCGTAGTAGGCGTCGAGGCCGACCCAGGTGTCTTCGCCGACCGGCGCGAACCGCGACGCGCGGCCGGGACCGTCGGCCGGCGCGAGGGAGAACAGGCCGCCGGGGAGCAGGCGCAGGTGGTACGGCGTCGGGCCCCAGTGCCACAGCCCGGTCAGCTCCAGCAGCTTCGGGTCCACAGTGGACGGTTGCCATTCCGCGGGCATGGACGGCTCGTGCTGTTCGGTCAGGTTCATCAGGTCGAGGCACAGCTGCGTGATGCCGACGCCCGCCGTCGAGTTCGTCAGCACCAGCGCGCCGATGCCCGCGTTCGCGTCGACCAGCGAGCAGGCGAGGAAGCCCGGCATCGATCCGGTGTGCCCGGCCAGCCGCCTGCCCTCGGTGCGGACCAGCATGACACCGAGGCCGAAGCCGGTGGTCCAGGCGTCGCCATCGTCCACGGTGACCATTTCGCGCATCTCCGCGACGGTCTGCTCACTCAGCACGCCGCCGGTGTTGCCGCCGAGGAACGCCGTCCAGCGGGCGAGGTCGGTGATCGTCGACCACAGCTGCCCGGCGGGCGCCATCGCGCCCGCGTCCGGCGACGGTTCCGGCATGAGGAGGTCGGCGAAGGGGTGCACGGCGAACCCGTTCGCGTGTGCGCCTTCGGGATGCGGCGAGGTCCGGTTCATGCCGAGCGGACCGAGGATCTCGGCGCGGATGACGTCGAGCCACGACTGCCCGCGGTGCCGGGCGACCAGCTCGCCGAGTACGCCGTAACCGACGTTGCTGTAGTGGAACTTGCTGCCCGGCCGCAGTCGTGTCGCGCCGTCCTTGAGGCTTTCGACGAGCGCGTCCCAGTCGGCGCCCACGGTGCGCTCCCACCAGGAACCGGGCGATTCCGCGGTCAGGCCCGAGGTGTGGGAGAGCAGTTGCGCGATGGTGGCCGAGCCGAACGCGGTGCCGGGAAGGTGCTGTTCGAGCGGGTCGTTGAGGTCGAGCTTGCCTTCGTCGCGCAGCCGCATGACGGCCGTCGCGACGAGGGTCTTGGTGATCGAGCCGAGGCGGTACTGCGTGTCGTCACCGGGTGTCTCGCCGTCGACGCGTCCGCGTCCTCCGGACCAGGCGATTTCGCCGTCGCGGACGACGGCGGCGACGATGGACGGGGCGCGGCACGAGGATTGCTCGTGCGCGAGGCGGCGTAGCAGCGCCAATTCGGTCGAGGCAAGCATGAGACGCATTCTGCCTACCCGAGCAGGCCCAGTCGCATAGCGGTGGTCACAGCGGCCGTGCGGTCCGAAACGTCCAGTTTGCCGAACGTCCGGAGCAGGTGGGTCTTGACCGTCGCTTCGCTGATGTGAAGCGTCCGGCCGATGTCGGCGTTCGTGTTCCCCCGCGCCACCAGCCGGAGCACCTCGATCTCGCGTGCCGACAACGGCGACGCCGTCGGATTGCGCACCCGGTTCACCAGCTTCCCTGCGACCGAAGGCGCCAAGACCGTCTCGCCGCGTGACGCCGCACGGATCGCGCCGGCCAGCTCCGCGCGCGAAGCGTCCTTCAGCAGGTACCCGGAAGCTCCCGCTTCGACCGCGCGCAGGATGTCCGCGTCCGTCTCGTAGGTGGTGAGCACGACGACTCGCTGACCCGGCCGGTCCGCGAGGATCTTCCGCGTCGCGCCGACGCCGTCGAGACCGGGCATCCGCAGATCCATCAGGATCACGTCCGGCTGCTTCACCCGGCTCAGCGCGACGGCCTCGTCGCCGGAGCCCGCTTCCCCGATGACGCTCAGGTCCGGCTCGGCCTCCAGCATGCCGCGCAGGCCTTCCCGCACCACGGGGTGATCGTCGACCAGCATGATCGTGATCACGCGGGCACCTCCAGTTCCAGCGTCGTCCCCGCACCGGGTTCGCTCGCACACGTCACGATGCCACCGACCTGCTCCGCCCGCGCCCGCATCCCCGCCAGACCGAAGCCGCTTGTGGGCTCGGCGGGATCGAATCCGGCGCCGTCGTCGGTCACGCGGAGCCGCGCTCGTCCGTCCACAACGGACAGACGGAGCGATACCACGGCCGCGCTCGAATGCTTGCGGACGTTGCTCAGTGCCTCCTGCGCCCCTCGTAGCAGGACGACCTCGGTGGCCATCGGGAGCGCGGGCAGCGGGCCGCCGACCTCGATCGACGCCTCGATCCCGGTCTCCTCGGTCAGCCGTTCGACCAGCCTGCGTAAGGACTCCTCCAGTGAAGCGGCGGCGAGCGCCGACGGCATCCGCGCCGCCACCATCGCCCGCGCCTCGGCCAGGTTCTCCCGTGCCGTCCGTGCCGCGAGATCCAGATGACGGCGGGCCGCCTTCGGATCGGTGTCCATTTCGGACTCGATGGCCTGGGTGAGCGTGACGATACTGGTGAAGCCCTGCGCGAGCGTGTCATGGATCTCGCGGGCCATGCGCTCGCGTTCGGCGGCCATGCCCGCCTCGCGGGAAAGGCGCGAAACCTCCGCCTGGCTGGCTTCCAGCTGTTCGATCAAGGCGGCCCGGCCTTTGCTCTGCGCGATAATCTGCGTGATGTAGCGGCCTGCCAGGAGGTTGAAGATGATCAGGATCGCCGTCATCGGCACCAGGATGCGCAGCGCGGGCTGGTCGAGGCCGCCCTGGGCGATCGAAGACAACGGCTCCAGCAGCACCGCGACCGTGGTGAGGATCGACGCCGTCTTCGTCGGCAACGTCATGTAGAGCACGGGGCAGGCGAAGAACAGGATGAAACTCGACGTGGCGGTGGCGAACGTGGCGGCCGTCACCAAGACCATCAGGACCCCGGCGAACAACCAAGGGCTCTTCTCGTAGTCCGGGCCTTTGATGAGGCCGCGTCCCCGGACCAGGTAGGTGACACCGACACCGGCCAGGCACAGGATCGCGACCGTCTTGTCGGCGGTGTTGTCGTCCCCGATGAGAACCAGCGCCGTCGTCGCGGCGAAGGTGAGCCCGAAGAGGACCTCCCAGAGCCAGAAGAGCCGCTCCCAGGCGTTCACTTGCCTTCGTTCGACCAACGGAACGTCAGCTTCGCCAGCAGCAGCCCCGCGACGCACCACGCCGTCAGCACCAAGGCCACCATCGGAAGTTCCCATGTCCCCGCCATCTCCTGTGCCGCCGCTTCGGCCGGCAGGAACACCGAGCGGAAGCCCTGGCAGATCCACTTCACCGGGAAGAACGAAGCGATGTCGACCATAACCTTCGGCAGGTTGGTGATCGGCGTGACGAACACCCCGGAGATGAACTGCAGCGAGATGTAGATCAGGTTGGTCACCGCGACCGCGCCGCTGACCGTCTTGGTCACCGAACTGAGCGCGATGCCCAGGAGCGTGCAGCTGGTGATGCCGAGCACGAAGACCCACAGCGCGGTCAGCAGCTTCGCCGGGTCCGTCGGCAGCTCCAGATCGAACAGGAGGCTGCCGACGATCGACATCAGCACCACCTGGGCGATGCTCGTGAAGCCGACCAGGATGATCTTGCCGATGAAGTAGGAAGCGGCGGGCATCGGCGTGCCCCGCAGCCGTTTCAGCGCGCCGAGCTCGCGATCGGACGCGAGGTTGATGCCGATGCTGTTGAACGACGTCGAGACGATGCCGGAGCCGATCATGCCCGCGGCCAGCACCTGCCCGGTGGTGATCGCCATGCCGGGCATCGACGAGTTCAGCATCGAGCCGAGCAGGATCATCAGCAAAGACGGGAAGGCGAAGGTGAAGATCACCTGCTCCCGGATGCGGAAGAACTGCTTGAGTTCCGCGGCGCCCCGGACGAGGCCGAGCGAGAAGGTGCCCGGGAGGGCCAGCGTGCTCATCGGGCTTCTCCGATCAGGTCGAGGTAGGTCTCTTCGAGGGTGGGCCGGTGGACGGTCAGCTCCGACGGCTCGCGGCCGTCGGCGGAGAGCTCGCGGATCAGCTTGGCCGGGAAATGGGTGCGCTCCTGATGGCCGCCCCGCTCGTCCGTCCAGCGGACGGTGGCCTCCGCGGTGGAGCGGCCGCCGAGCGTCTGCGGCGTCCCCTCGGCGACGATCTGCCCGCGCGTGATGACCGCGACGCGATCGGCCAGCGCCTCGGCCTCGTCGAGATAGTGGGTGGTGAGCAGGATCGTGGTGCCTTCGTGGGCGAGACTCCTGATCAGCTCCCAGAACTGGCGCCGCGCCGCCGGATCGAACCCGGTCGTCGGCTCGTCGAGGAACACCAGCTCGGGCCGCCCGATGATCCCGAGCGCGACGTCCACACGCCGCCGTTGCCCGCCCGAAAGGCTCTTGACGCGGGCACCCGCCTTCTCGGTCAGGCCGACCTTCTCGATCACTTCTTCGGTGTCACGGGGATCGGGGTAGTAGCGGGCGAAGTGCCGGACGGTCTCGGCGACGGTGAGCTCGGCGGCGTCGTTGGCCGTCTGCAACACGATCCCCAGCCTCGCCCGCCAAGCCCGGCCGGCCGTGCCGGGATCCTCACCGAGCACGTCGACGTCGCCCGACGTCCGCCTGCGGTGGCCCTCCAGGATCTCGACCGTCGTCGTCTTGCCCGCGCCGTTGGGGCCGAGCAGGGCGAACACCTCACCCTGTTCGATGTCGAGGTCGATCCCCCCGACGGCCGTGTGGCCCGGGTACTCCTTGCGCAGGCCACGCACTCTCACTGCCGTTTTCATACGTCGATCGTGCTGTGCGGGGCAGGGTCCGCGGGACGTCCGCAGGACTGAACCCGGTTGTCAACCGAACGATGGACACCGGTGTCACCCCCTTCTTCGCAATTAGTCACCTACTTGCGTTGCGTTGGCTTGCCTGGAGTGCGGTCTTGACGCGAGCGACCATGCCCTTCGGATCGCCGTAGAGCTCCTCTTTCGTGATCACGACGAACCTCCAGCCGTCGGCTTCCATGAGTGCCCGTCGTTCGGCGTCGAAGAGGGGTTGCTCCCCTTCGAGATGCCAAGCGCCGTCGTACTCGATGGCGAGTTTCGCCTTCCGGATCGCGAGGTCGAGCCGCCCGAGAAACCGTCGATCGCGGTACACCTCCACCTGGGGTTCCGCCTCGATGTCGTGAATCCACAGCCAGACCCGGACCTCGGATTCGGGGATGGATTCGGCTCTCGCGTCGGAAAGCGCCAGCGCTTTCCGTGCCCTGACGATGCCGTGGTCATGACGGTGCTCGAAGTAGTTTTCGAGCTGCTCGCGTTCGACGAACCCGGCATGAAGCAGCGCGTCGACCAGACCGACCACCCGGGGGAACGAGCGATGGAGCCGGGTGTTGGCCAAGATGTCCATGGTCATGCGCAGCGGACTCGCGATGAGGCCGTCTCGCCAAGGCTCGAAATCTCCGCCGATCAACCTGGATCGTTTCAAGTGCATCCCACGCTGGAAATGGAACCCTTCCTCCTCGGGTATGACGAACTCGACCGGATCGCTGTCGAGGGCGAACGGAAAACCGCGCACCGTCGCGGCCGAACAACCGGTCAGTACCGCGCCGGCGGGTGCGGCGAGGATCGCCGCCTTGCACCGGAGCACATGATCCTGCGGGATCCGGATCGGAACGTAGACGTTCTGGAACAGCCGGTTGTAGGGCCCCGATCGGAGCTGTGAGCGGGTGAGGTCACCTTCGCTGATGGCGCGGCTGCCAAGGAAGGGACCACTGAAGTCGGCGACCTCCGCGTAGTGGCTTCTGGACATGATCCGACGATGACATCCGCGTCCGGAGACGAGGCCGTTTCAAGATCAACTCCGACTCACTTGTCCACACCGTTCCTCGCCTGGGGACAACTCGCTTCACCCGCGCAAGTAGGTGACTAATTGCGGTGGGTGGGACCTAGCAGTGTGCGGACGGAGGTTTCGAGGGAGGGCAGGAGGGCGGCCGGATCGGCGGAGGTGAGCATTCGGTTCGCGAAGCCGTCCGAGAGGGCGAGTACGGCGTCGGCCAGGTCGCTCGCCGTGAGGTCGTCGCGGACATGGCCTGCCGATTGGGCTTTCGAGATGTACTCCGTCGTGATCTCCGCCAACTCGTCGTAGCCGGTGCGGATGAATTCGGCCCATGACGGCCGGACGGCGGCGCGGGCGGTGAAGGCGTTGATGACGATCACCTCCGCGCGGCGCTGTTCGTCGAGCGGCATCGCCTCGACGAGGAGGCGCAGCAGCAGGTCCAACAGGTTCCCGGACTGATCGAGGGTTTTCCAGCGCTGCTCCAGGAACTCGCTGGTCATGTCGAGGGCGAAGCGGAACAGATCTTCCTTGGTGGAGAAGTACTTCTGCACCGCGCCCGCGGACACCCCGGCTTCGACGGCGACAGAGCGCACGCTCACGGCCTCGACGCCTTCGCGCGCGACGATGCGCAGAAGGGCTCCGGCGATCTCGCGGCGGCGTTCGGCGCGGTCGACGATCTTCGGCACGGACGCATTCTCCTCTCCTGGGGCCGATTTGCCCTTCGTGACCCCGGGCCAGACGTTGCGAAAGCCACTTTCGCAACGTTGGAGGTTGCGAAAGTGGCTTTCGCAACCTGTCGGCGAAGGTCGGCCGTTGGGATGCCTTGCCCGGCCGACCCTCTTTAGAATACATTCGTATCCGAAAAGGGGGTACTGGGGTGGACGAAGTCGCATACAAGCGGCGGGCGGAGGAGAACCAGCTCGCCGCCGCGCTGACCAAAGGGCCGGCGGAGGTCCTCGATTTCCTGCTGCCGTTGTGGGTGGGGAGTCAGCTCGGCGCGTCGGCCGCCGAGGTCGGGGCGCTGACCGCGCTGGAGACGCTGGTGTCGTTCGTGGTCCGGCCGATCGCGGGGTCGCTCGCGGATCGGTTCGATCGTGGCCGGGTCGCGGCCGTCGGTGCTGTCCTCTATGGACTGTCCTTTGTGGTATATGCGGTGACGCCCGGCATCGGAGTCGCTTATCTGGCCGCGGTTCTCGGTGGCGCGGGCGGGGCGCTGTTCTGGGTCGCGTTGCGGGCTCGGGTGGGGGAGGGGCTCGCGAGGGACGACGGCGCGTTCGGCAAGCTGTTCGCGGCCGAGGGCGGTGGCACGTGGATCGCGTTCGTGGTCGCGCTGACCGCGATCGCCTGGATCGACTACCGGGGTGTGTTCTGGCTCGGTGCGGCGGCCTGCGCGGTGGCCGCGGTGGTCTTGCTGAACGCGCCGTCCGCGCCGGTGCGCGAAGCGGGCGCGCCACGGCTTTTCCAGCTGGGTAAGAGGATGCGCCCGATGCTGGCGCTCGTCGCGCTGACCGCGATGGCCGAGGCCGGTGTCGCCCTGCTGCTCCTGATGCACCTGCAACGCGGGCATCAGCTACAGCTTGGCGAGATCGCCGCCGTGTTCATCCCGGGCTTCATCGTCTACAGCCTGCTGCCGGACTACTTGCACGGCTTCGTCCGCAAGGTCGGCCGGACCCGGGTGCTCGCCTTGGCGATGGTGGCGAGCGCGGTCTTCGCCGCCGGCTTGTCCTTCGCGCCGAGCCCGGCGGTGCTCGCGGTCATGTGGGTCCTGTCCGCGGCGGCGTTCGCGGCGGCCATTCCGGTGGAGCAGGCGGTGGTCGCCGAGGCGGCCGGACTCAGCCTCGGCCGGGCGATGGGGATCTACGAGAGCGCGACGCTACTGGGAGCGACGGTCGGGACCTTCGTGGCGGGTCAGCTTTACGGCTCGGACGCCGGATGGCGCGTCGTCTGCTTCGGCGCGGCGGCGCTCCTGCTCTTCGGATCGTTCGTGGTTCGTGGCGCCGTACGGCGTGTCGGAGTTGCGGAGTTTCCCGTGGAACCACGAAAAACGGTGTCACAAAAGGAAAAGCCGGTCACCCGCACGGCCGCGGAGAGTCCGCAAGCGGCCGAATCGGTGACGGAGGAGGCGAACAAGCGCTCGAATCCGCTCCGCAACTGGATGGTCCATGTCGCGGTGTACGTCGTCGCGCAGGCGGCGCTGGCGTTCGCCGGATACAGCTGGCCCGTCGAAGGTTTGTTCGGCGGGCCTCACGCGGCCGACTGGTTCTGGAACTCCAGTGGTCACTGGCTGCTGAACATCGGCCGGATCTGGACCTTCGTCCTGGTGATCGACACCGTGTGGACGATCGGCCGCGCGGTGCTGAAGAAGCGGCCTTATTGACATGTTGTCTAACATGACACTATGTCTCATACGTGGGTGACGGCCAGCGACGGTGTCCGCCTCTCGGTCCGGGTGACCGGTGTCGACGACGCGCCCACGGTGGTGCTCGTCCACGGTTACCCGGACAACGGCTCCATGTGGGACGGCGTCGCCGCTCTGCTCGAGCGCCGCTATCGGGTCGTCGTCTACGACGTCCGTGGCGCCGGTCGCTCGGACAAGCCTTCGGGACGAGCGTCCTACAAGTTGGACCAACTGTCCGATGACCTCGCTTCGGTCATCGACGAGGTCCGGCCCGAGGGCAAGGTCCATCTGCTCGCGCACGACTGGGGATCCATCCAGACCTGGCATTCGGTCACCGGCGAAAAGCTGCGCGGACGGCTCGCGTCGTTCACGTCGATCTCCGGGCCGAGCCTCGATCACGCGGGAGCGTGGTTCCGCGCTCAGCTGCGCCCGAGTCCGAAGCGGCTCAAGAACGCGCTCGCGCAGGGAGTGCACTCGACGTACATCCTCGGTTTCCAGCTCCCGCTGATCCCGCAGCTGCTGTGGCGCACCGGCGCGATGGGCGCGCTCATCGGCCGGATGGATCCGGCCGCCGCCGCGCCGTCCACTTCGGACGGCCTGTACGGGCTCAACCTCTACCGCGCCAACATGTTCACCCGCCTCTCCCGGCCGCGGCCGCGTAACGCCGAGATCCCGGTGCAGGTGCTCGCGCCCACCGGCGACAAATTCGTCACCACGCCGTTGCAGACCGAGATCGAGCGCTGGGCGCCGGATCTGCGGGTGCGCCGGATCGTCGGCACGCACTGGGTGGTCCGCGAGAAGCCCCAGGTGATCGCCGACGCCACCGCCGAGCTGATCGACCACGCCGAAGGCGGTGAGGAGAGCCGCGCGCTCAAACAGGCCAGGACGAAAGGCTTCGCGCACAAGCTCGTCGTGGTCACCGGCGCCGGCAGCGGGATCGGCCGCGCGACGGCGCTCGCGTTCGCGGACAAGGGCGCCGACCTGGTGATCACCGACATCAACGGCTCGGCCGCGGCGGACACCGCGAAACTCCTGCGGGACAAGGGCGCCACCGTCGGCGAGTACACAGTGGACTCTTCCGACGCCGAGGCGGTCGAGAAGTTCGCCCAGCAGGTCAAGGAGGAGTTCGGGGTTCCGGACATCGTCGTGAACAACGCGGGGATCGGGCTGTCCGGACCGTTCCTCGACACGACGGTCAAGGACTGGGAACGCCTCATCGACGTGAACCTGTGGGGCGTCATCCACGGCTGCCGCGTCTTCGCCGAGCAGATGCGCGAGCGGGCCGAAGGCGGCCAGATCGTCAACGTCGCCTCGGCCGCCGCCTACCTGCCGTCGAAGATCCTTTCCGCCTACGCCACCACGAAATCCGCCGTGCTGACGTTGAGCGTGTGCCTGCGGGCGGAACTCGCCGCCGAGAACATCGGTGTCACCGCGATCTGCCCCGGCATCGTGAACACCAACATCACCAGCACCACCCGGTTCGTCGGCGTCGACGACGTCGAGCAGAAGCGGCGCCAGAAGTCGAGCAGCAAGCTGTACGCGAAACGCGGTTTCGGCCCGGAGAAGGTCGCGCGCGACATCCTGCGCGCCGTCGAGAAGGACAAGGCGATCCAGCCGTCGACGCCGGAGGCCAAGGCCGCGCTCGTCCTCTCCCGGCTCACTCCCGGCCTGCTGCGGGCCGCGGCGAAACTGGACGTCACCCCGTGACCTCTGCCAGACGTCCTCGCCGGATGTCGGCGGAAGCACGCCGCGAGGACCTGATCCGCGCCGCACTGGACCTGTTCGGTTCGCGCGCGCCCGAACTCGTCACGGTCGACGACATCATCGCCCGCGCCGAGGTTTCGCGGCCGCTGTTCTACCGGTACTTCTCGAGCTTGCGGGAACTGCAGGTCGAGGCACTGAAAACGGTCACCGTAGGGCTTATCGACGGCCTTGCCGGACTCGAGGAAGGCCCGCCCGAAACGCGGCTGCGGGCCGCCGTCCGCGGGCTGATCGACGTCGCCGACCACTACCGCGCGGGCTACGTCGCCCTGTTGCGCAGCGGTTCGGTGATCGCGACCTCGGAGACGGACGCGGCGATCGACGAGGTCCGCAACCGTGCCGTCGAGCTCATCCTCGACGCGCTGGGAGTGTCGGAGCCGTCGCCTATGCTCCTGCTGACCTTGCGCTGCTGGACCGCGGTGGTGGAGGGCTCGCTGCTGAGCTGGCTGCAGGAGCGGGCCGTGCCGCGCGAGGTGCTCGACGGCTGGCTGGTCGATCAGCTGACGGCCATGCTGTCGGCGACCGCGGCCCACGATTCTTCGGTCCCGCAGATGCAATGAAGGGGCCTTTCATAGCGAATTTTGCTATGAAAGGCCCCTTCATTGCATGCGCGTCAGGCCTGCTTCGCGACCAGGTCCCAGCCTTCGACGTCCTCCGGCTTACGCGGCTCCGGGCCGACGTACTTCGCCGACGGGCGCACGAGGCGGCCGGTCTTCTTCTGCTCCAGGATGTGCGCGGCCCAGCCGGCGGTGCGGGCGGAGCTGAACATCGCGGGCATCATATGCGGCGGCACCTGGGCGAAGTCCAGGATCACGGCCGCCCAGAACTCGACGTTGGTCTCGATCGGGTGATCCGGACGCCGCTCGCGCAGCTCCTTCAGCGCGACCTGCTCCAGCTCCGCGGCCGCCTCGTAGCGCGACGCGCCGAGCTCTTTGCAGGTGCGGCGCAGCACGCGTGCCCGCGGGTCCTCCGCGCGGTACACGCGGTGCCCGAAGCCCATCATGCGTTCCTTGCGGTCCAGGATGCCCTTGACCAGGCCGGCCGCGTCGCCGGTCTTCTCGACCTCTTCGATCATCGGCAGCACCCGGGCCGGCGCGCCGCCGTGCAGCGGGCCGGACATGGCGCCGATCGCGCCGGACAGCGCCGCGGCGACGTCGGCGCCGGTCGAGGCGATGACCCTGGCGGTGAAGGTCGAGGCGTTGAGGCCGTGCTCGGCGGCGGAGACCCAGTAGGCGTCGATGGCCTTGACGTGGGCCGGGTCGGGCTCCCCGCGCCAGCGGACCATGAAGCGCTCGGTGATCGATTTCGCCTCGTCGACCCGGGTCTGCGGGACGGCGGGCTGCCCGATGCCGCGCGCGGACTGGGCGACGTACGAAAGCGCCATCACCGAGGCACGGGCCAGCTGGTCGCGCGCCTCGTCGTCGGTGATGTCGAGCAGCGGCCGGTACCCCCAGATCGGGGCGAGCATGGCCAGCGCGGCCTGGACGTCGACCCGGACGTCGCCGGTGTGCACCGGCAGCGGGAACGGCTCGGCGGGCGGTAGCCCGTGGCCGAACCGGCTGTCGACGAGAAGTCCCCAGACGTCACCGAAGGTCACCTTGCCGGCGAGGTCCTCGATGTCGACGCCGCGATAGCGCAGCGCGCCACCGTCACGGTCGGGCTCGGCGATTTCGGTCTTGAAGGCGACCACGCCCTCGAGACCCGGTCGGAAACCGTCGTCGACCTTCTCCGACGGCTGATTGGTGCTGATCGTGGAGGCACTCACTGTGGTGAAACCTTTCGATGCGCATTCCCCGGCTTTGTGTTCACGCGTGGACGGGATACACGCAGCGTAGGCGCGCCTCATCGCACGGATGGACAAACTTTGCTCCACGTCGGGGCCTGGGGCAATCGAAAGATGTGGTGCTTTCGGTCACGATTACGAGAACGATTCAGTGAAAACGCGCCTCGTACGCGAAGAGTTACGGTGCCGTTCACTTTGCGTGTACCGGCCGCCGAGGTAAATCCTGTGTTTCGAGAACCGGCGGGGACCGGTTTCCGGTGATAGACCTTTTCCATGCACCTGAGCCCCCAGGAGCGGGACAAACTGCTCATCCACGTCGCGGCGGACGTAGCGCGCAAACGCCTGGAACGCGGGGTTTCGCTGAACTACCCCGAGGCGGTCGCGCTGATCACCGACCACGTGCTCGAAGGCGCCCGCGACGGCCGGACGGTGAGTGAACTCGTCGCGAGCGGGCGTTCGGTGCTCTCGCGGGCGCAGGTACTGGACGGAGTGCCGGAAATGGTCGATTCCGTCCAGGTCGAAGCCACTTTCCCGGACGGAACGAAGCTCGTCACGGTGCACGACCCGATCGTTTAGAAGGGGGACGGGTGCGACCAGGAGAGATCATCACCGGGGACGAACCGGTCGAGCTGAACCCGGGCAGGCCGCGGGTCCGGCTGCTCGTGCGGAACCTCGGCGACCGGCCCGTCCAGGTCGGTTCGCACTACCATTTCGCGTCGGTCAATCCAGGGCTCGAATTCGATCGCGAAGCCGCGCGAGGACATCGTCTCGACGTGCCCGCGGGAACGTCCGTGCGGTTCGAGCCGGGCGTCGAACGCGAAGTCGACCTCGTCCCGCTGGCCGGGAACCGTGTGGTGCCCGGATTGCGCGAGGAGTCCTGATGCCGTCGATCGATCGCGAGCGGTACGCCGAACTGTTCGGCCCGACGACCGGGGACAGGATCCGTCTCGCGGACACCGACCTGCTGATCGAAGTCACCGAAGACCGCAGCATGGGCCCGTCCGGCAGCGGCGACGAGGTGTTGTTCGGCGGCGGCAAGGTGATCCGCGAATCCATGGGCCAGGGAATGGCGACCCGGGCCGAAGGCGCGCCCGATCTGGTCATCACCGGCGCGGTGATCCTGGACCACTGGGGGATCGTCAAGGCCGACGTCGGCGTCCGCGACGGCCGGATCGTCGGCATCGGCAAGGCGGGCAACCCGGACACGATGGACGGCGTCGATCCGGCGCTGGTCGTCGGCCCGTCGACGGAAGTGCTGTCCGGCAACGGGAAGATCCTCACCGCGGGCGGCATCGACTGCCACGTCCATTTCATCTGCCCGCAGCTGACCGAGACCGCCCTGGCGTCCGGGCTCACCACCCTGGTCGGCGGCGGCACCGGCCCGGTCGAAGGCAGCAAGGCCACCACCGTCACGCCCGGCGCGTGGAACCTCGGCCGGATGCTGCAGGCGATGGACGGCCAGCCGGTCAATGTCCTGTTGCTGGGCAAGGGGAACACCGTCCGGCACGAGGCGCTGCGCGAACAGCTCGCCGCCGGCGCGGGCGGGTTCAAACTCCACGAGGACTGGGGCAGCACCCCGGCCGCGATCGACGCCTGCCTCACCGTCGCCGACGAATCCGGGGTCCAGGTGGCGATCCACACCGACACCCTGAACGAAGCAGGCTTCCTGGAGTCCACAGTGGACGCCATCCGGGGACGCTCGATCAACGCGTACCACACCGAAGGCGCGGGCGGCGGGCACGCGCCGGACATCATCCAGGTCGCCGGACTGCCCAACATCCTGCCGTCGTCGACGAATCCGACGCGCCCGCACACCGCGAACACCCTCGACGAGCACCTCGACATGCTCGTCGTCTGCCACCACCTGAACCCGTCCGTGCCCGAGGACCTGGCGTTCGCCGAAAGCCGGATCCGGCCGACGACCATCGCGGCCGAAGACGTCCTGCACGACCTCGGCGCGATCTCCATGATGAGCTCGGATTCGCAGGCGATGGGCCGCATCGGCGAGGTGATCATCCGGACGTGGCAGACCGCGCACGTGATGAAACGGCGGCGCGGCGCCCTGCCCGGCGACGGCGCGGCCGACAACCTGCGGGCTCGTCGCTATGTCGCCAAATACACGATCAACCCCGCGATCGCGCACGGTATGGAGCGTGAGATCGGCTCGGTGGAGATCGGGAAACTCGCGGATCTCGTGCTGTGGGAGCCGAAGTTCTTCGGCGTCCGGCCGCATGTCGTGCTGAAGGGTGGTTTCCCGGCGTGGGCCGCGATGGGTGACGCCAACGCGTCCATCCCGACGCCGCAGCCCGTGCTGGCGCGGCCGATGTTCGGCGCGGCCCCGGTGGTGGCGGCCGCGAGCAGTTTCCATTTCGTGGCGCCGGAAGCATGGGAGAGCGGGGTGGCGGAACGCTTCGGTATCACGCGGGAACTCGTGCCGATCTCGAACACCCGCTCCCGCGGCAAGGCCGACATGGTGCTGAACGACGCGACACCGGACATCCGGGTCGAGCCGGACAGTTTCGCCGTGCACGTGGACGGCGAGCTGATCGAGCCCCAGCCGGTGACGGAACTGCCCATGGCGCAAAGGTATTTCCTCTTTTGATGGACCTCGCCGCGCTCATCCTCGCCGACTCCCGGTTCCCCGGGGGTGGCCACGTCCATTCCGGCGGGCTCGAAGAGGCCGTCACCCGGAAGCTGATCACCCACGAACGCGACCTGCCGGGGTTCCTCTCTGGACGCTTGCGCACGGCGGGTTCGCTCGCCGCGGTGTTCGCCGCCGCGTCGGCGCACGCGGCGGCGCGGAACGTCCAGAGTGGACATTGGCAGCGGCTCGACGTCGAACTCGACGCCAGAACGCCGTCGCTCGCGCAGCGGGAAGCGTCCCGCGCGCAAGGACGCGGGACGGCGAGGGCGGGCAAGGCGGCGTGGCCGTCGCCGGTGCTTTCCCAGCTGTTGAAGGAAACCCCTCGGCCGCATCACCCGGTGGTGGCCGGTGCGCTGATCGGAGTGCCCTTCGACGCGGCGATGGCGGTGGCGTACCTCGCGATCAGCGGGCCGGCGAGCGCGGCCGTGCGGCTGCTCGGGCTGGACCCGTTCGCCGTCAACGCCGTCGTGGCCCGTCTCGCGAAGGAAGTCCGGGACGTCTCCCTGCGCGCGGCCGAGGTCGCGGGCGGCGATCCGGCCGATCTCCCGGCGCCGGGTTCTCCGGCGCTCGATCTGTTCGCCGAGGCACACGCCCGGCATCACCAGGAAGAGGTGCGTCTCTTTGCCAGTTGAGCATGGTCACGGACACGGTCACGTGCATCCCGTCAACTTCGACCCGACGGCGGCGGAACCCGACCACTACGAGCAGGCGCCGACCGCGGGCCGTGCGTACCGGATCGGGATCGGCGGGCCGGTGGGCAGCGGGAAGACCGCGCTCACCGCGGCGCTGTGCCGGGCGCTCGGCGACGAGGTGAACCTCGCCGTCGTCACCAACGACATCTACACCACCGAGGACGCCGACTTCCTGCGCAAGGCCGGCGTGCTCGACCCGGAGCGGATCGAGGCCGTGCAGACCGGCGCGTGCCCGCACACCGCGATCCGCGACGACATCACCGCGAACCTCGACGCCGTCGAGCGGCTGGAGGAGCGATTCCCCGGGCTGGACCTGGTGATCATCGAAAGCGGCGGCGACAACCTCACCGCGGTGTTCAGCCGCGGGCTCGCCGACAGCCAGGTCTTCGTGGTCGACGTCGCCGGTGGCGACAAGGTGCCGCGCAAGGGCGGGCCGGGTGTGACGACCGCGGATCTGCTGGTGATCAACAAGATCGACATCGCGCATCTGGTCGGCGCGGACATGGACGTGATGACCTCGGACGCGCACCGGATGCGGGGCGAGCTGCCGGTGATCACTCAGTCCCTTGTGGACACTCCGAACGCGCCGGCGGTGGCGGACTGGGTCCGTTCGCTGCTCCCGGTCCGCGCGGGGTGAAGGCGCATGCGCGGCTGACCGCCTGCTTCGAGGGCGGCCGGACCGTACTGCGTGAGCTGCGCTCGATGGCGCCGCTCACGCTCCTTCCCAAGCGGGGCACCGGTGTGACCGCGGTGGTGCACCTGGTCAACTCGGCGACCTCGCCGTTGGGCGGCGACGAGCTGAAGCTGACCATCCGCGTCGGAGCCGGTGCTTCGCTGCGGCTATCGGGAGTCGCGGCGACCATCGCGCTTCCGGGATTGCACGGGGAGGGAAGTTCGTCCCTTGTGGACGTTGTCGTGGATTCGGGTGGGTCGCTGGAGTACCTGCCGGAGCCGACCGTCGTGACCGCGCGGGCCCGGCACTCGGCGGTGTTCAAGGCATCACTGGCGGCCGATGCCTATCTGCACACGCGGGAGGTGCTCGTACTCGGCCGGGCCGGTGAGCGGCCCGGGTCTTTGGTGACCACCCAGCAGGTGACGCGAGGTGAAGTGCCGGTGCTGCGACAGACGCTGGAGATCGGGGACTCCACCTTGGACTCCAGTCTCGCGCACCTCGCCGAACGGCGCGTCCTGGCGACCGATCTGGTCGTCGGCGGCCCAGCTGTCCCGGCTGCTTCCGGTGAGTGGTGGTCGCGGACGCCTTTGGCCGCGGGCGGAACGCTCACGACTTCCTTGGCGCCGGACGCCGTGACCGCGCTCCGGGTGTTCGAATGTCCGTGAAGGCCTCCTTGAGGGACCCAGAGTCCCTCAAGGAGGCCTTCACGGACCGACTCCCCGTCAGAACTTGGTGCCCAGCCAGGTCATCGCGACCGGACCGCCCGCCGAGACGCCGCCGATGTGCTCCAGCAGTGGGAACTCCTGCCAGGTGACGTCGGCGCCGAGGGCGCGGTAGCGGTCGAGCAGGCCCTTGCCGACCGAAAGCGGGATCAGTTCGTCCAGCGACGCGTGGTACAGGAAGACCGGCGCGCCGGGTTTGGTCTTGCCCGCCAGGTTCTCGCCGAGCCGGGCCTGCCAGCGCGGGTCCGCGGAAACGTTCGGGACGGTCGTGAAGTCGTTGAGCCGCGCGAAAGGCGCCGCAGCGCCGAGTTCGACGGTGCACGCTTCCTTGACCTTCGCGACCATCCTCTCGCCCTTCGCGTTGAGCACGTCGTTGAAGGGCAGTTCGGGGTACGCCGTCGAGTAGCCGACTGCGGCGCCGAGCACCAGGCCGAACGCCGGGCCGCCGTCGTTGAACTTCAGGACCGCGTTCAGGTCCGCCGGGACACCGCCTTCCGCGACGCCGACCAGGTTGACGTCGGGCGCGTAGGACGGCTGGAGTTCACCGGCGAAGGCCGCGGCCTGACCTCCTTGTGAGTAGCCGAAAACGCCGACCGGCCCGGTCTTGGACAGGCCCGCTTCGGGGACGTTCGAGGCGGCGCGGGCGGCGTCGAGGACGGCCCGGCCTTCGGACTGGCCGACGGCGTAGGTGTGCGTGCCCGGGGTGCCGAGGCCTTCGTAGTCGGTCACGACGACCGCCCAGCCGTGCGAAAGCGCTTGGCTCATCAGGAGGACTTCGTTCTCGGACCCGTTCGTCAGCCGGGTCGACGGCGCGCAGCGGTCGCCGAGGCCGTGGGTGCCGACGGCGTAGCTGACCAGCGGCCGCGCGCCCTTCGTCCACGGCGTGTGCGGGACCAGCAGGATGCCCGACACCGTGTTCGGCCGTCCCGTCGCCGAGGTGGAGCGGTAGTTGAGTTTCCAGGCCTTCGCCGGGGCGGTGGCGATGACCGGTTTGTAGTCGACCAGATCCCCGGGCGCGCTCGGCGCGGCTTGCGCGGCGGGCGCGCCTATCAGGGCGGCTGCGAGGGCTGAGACCAGAACTGTCCGAAGCACCGTTGCCTCCAGTTTGGTAATTGAGATTTTCGCAATGTAGGCGGAGTTGCTAGCATCTGGCAATCCCTGTTACCGAATCGGGGGAGGTCGAGTGGCCCGCACCTACGGCGGGGTCGCGCCCGAGCAACGGCGCGCCGAACGGCGTGAACGCCTGCTCGTGGCGGCCCTGGACCTGTTCACCTCGACGGGCTACCAGCAGGCGAAGATCACCGAGTTGTGCACCCGCGCCGGCGTCTCGACGCGGAACTTCTACGAGGAGTTCGAGAGCAAGGAGAAGGTGCTGCTGACCTTGCACGAGCGCATCAACTCGCTCGCGCTGGAGCACGTCAACGGCATCCTGGACCGGCTGGAGGACGCGGACGCGGTCACCCGGATCGGGACACTGCTTGACGTCTTCGTCAGCACGGTGACCTCGGATCCCCGGATGCCGCGGCTGAACTACGTCGAGGCCGTCGGAGTCAGCGCCGCCTTGGAGGCGCAGCACCAGGAATGGGTCGACCGGTGGGCCGCGTTCATCGAAGCCGAGGCCCGGCACGCCGCCGAGCACGGGGTGGCGCCGGACCGCGATTACCACCTGACGGCGATCGCGCTCGTCGGCGCGGCGACCGGACTGCTGCGCGAGTGGCAGGCGCACACCCCGCCGCTGCCGGTCGCCGACGTCGCCGCCGAACTCCGGGCCCTGATGCTCGCCGCGATCACCCGCCCCGCCTAGCCTCCCCCGGCCGCAATTCGGCACCTGGTTGCGGTGGTTCGAAGGCGAACTACCGCAACCAGGTGCCGAATTGCGAGGGTGGAGACCGTCAGGAGGCGGCGGAGGCCCGCCGGAACGTGTTGTGCAGTACGGCGAGCAGCGCGTCACGGACCGAAAGCCGTTGTCGCGCGTCGAAGGTGATCAGCGGGACGTCCTCGCCCACCGCGAGTGCCCAGCGCACGTCTTCGAGGTCGTGTTTGAGGGAGCCGTCGAAGACGTTCACCCCGACCACGAACGGCAGCCCGGCCTTCTCGAAGTAGTCGACGGCCGGATAGCAGTCGTCGAGACGGCGGGTGTCGACGATGACGAGTGCGCCCAGCGCCCCCAGCACGAGGTCGTGCCACATGAACCCGAACCGGTCCTGCCCCGGCGTGCCGAAGAGGTACAGCTTCACCTCTTCGTCGATGGTGATGCAGCCGAAGTCCAGCGCCACCGTGGTGGTGGTCTTCGACGGCACGTTCCCGCCGGTGCCGTCGACGGCCGCGCCGGTCGAGGTCATGGCCGCCTCGGTGGTCAGCGGTTTGATCTCGGAGATCGCGCCGACGGTGGTCGTCTTGCCGACGCCGAACCCGCCGGCGATGACGATCTTGACCGGTGTCGGCGGTTTGGCCGTCACCGGTTCAGCGAATTGATTCGAGTCCACGAATGACCCTTTCGATCATGCCGAGGTCCTGGGTGAAGGCTCCGGCAGGGCGACGGAGCACGACGTAGCCGAGCGCGGCGAGATCCGCCACGAGGACACGGGCCACGCCGATGTGCAGGCCGAGCATCGCCGCCACTTCGGCGACGGATTTCGTGTCCCGGCAAAGGGAAACGATCTCCCGTCGTTCGAAGGTCAGCCTCGCGTGCGAAGCCGCGCCGAGCCTGCTCGTGAGCACTTGAGCCTCGATTTCGAGCGTGCCGTCCACCGGCTGCGCGCGGCCGGCCGTGAGCAGATACGGGCGTAGCGGCGAGATGCCCTGTTCGGCGCCTCGCGGCTGAGGTACCTGGTCGTCGCTCATTCCCTTGTCCCCTCGTCAGTTCAGCTGCCGACGCTCTTCTTGAGTTCCTCGATCAGCGCGGGGGTGAGCACCTCGGTGGCCCGGTTGGCGAACATCGCCATCTCGTACGCGATCGTGCCGAGGCTGGCCTGCTTGGTGGCGAGCACGCCGAGCGAACAGCCGATGCTGATCGTGCAGACCAGCAGGTAGCCTTGCTCCAGCTCGATGATGATCTTGTCGGGCGAACCGAGCGGGTGACTCTCGGAGACACCGTGCGCCAAGCCGAGCATCGCCGAGCAGATCGCGGCCAGCCGGTCGGCGTTGGCCCGTTCCAGCTCGGACGACATCGCGATCAGCAGGCCGTCGGCCGAGACGGCGATCGCGCCCATCGCGCTCGCCGTGTTCTGGGCGAAGCGCGTCACCAACCAGTTGAAATTCCGGGCTTCGACGCTGACTCCGGTCGTCATCTCTTGCTCTTCTCTCTCTGTTCCATCTCCGGGTTGACGGCTTTCTCCAACCCGTCACTGAAGGCGTCGAACGCGGCACGCTCGGCCTCGGGGTCACGCATGCCCTTGGGCTTGGTGGTGTTCAGCGCCGCCCGCGCGGTCTGGTGCCGCGCGGCCGGTCCTTTGGACAGTCCCGGCGCCAGCTGCGCGCCGGGGACCCTTCTGGTGAGACCGCCGCGTGAGGCGGCGGGCACCGGTGTCGGGGTCGGCATCGACATCGGCGCTGCGGCTGCTGCCGGCGACGTGGTGGCCTTCGCGAGTCCGGCCTCGAAGCCGTCGAAGGCCGCTTTGGCCGCTTCTGGATCATGCCTGGACTTCTGCCGCGACGGCGCCTCGGGGGCGCCTGGCAGCTGCGCGCCCTTGACGCGGCGCCGGAGCCCGCCCCGAGTCTCCCCGGGATCGGCGGCGGTGAGCGTCGGCGCGGGAGCCTGGTACACGGGTGCCGGCACCGGAACAGGTGCCGGTGCGGGTTCCACGATCTCCCCGTCGGTCTTGCGGAACCACCGGAAGTCCTTGGGGCGCGTACCGTCGCGCGGGATCATCCCGGCGATCGCCAGTGTCGGCGGCTCGTGCCCGGGCGTCTTCGCCCTCGGCGCGGGCAAGGACGGCGGCGCGGGCTCGTCGACCGGTTCCGCCGTCGGCCACACCGGCGGCGCCGGGACGGACTTCGGCATGGGCTGCCGGTACGTCAGCAGGTTCGGCGGGACGGTGAGCCGCGCGGTGATCCCCGCACCCGGCTCGGTCTCGGTCAGTTCGACCTTGAGTCCGTGCCGCCGCGCGAGCCGCCCGACCACGAACAGCCCGAGCACACTGGTCGGCGCCAGTTCGAGCCGCTCGCGTTCGACCAGCCGCCGGTTCTCCTCGGCGAGCCGTTCGGCGGTCATGCCGATGCCCTGGTCCACGATCACGATCAGGCAGGAGCCGTCGGGCAGGATCTTCGTGCCGACGTCCACAAAGGACTCCGGCGGGGAGAACGACGTCGCGTTCTCCAGCAGCTCGGCGAAGATCAGCACCAGATCGGAGCCGAACGGCGACGACAGCAGGACGTCGCCCATCGAACCGAGCCGGACCCGCTGGTAGTCCTCGATCTCCGCGAGCGCCGAACGCAGCGCCGTCGACAGCTCGATCGGGCCGGAAATCCTTGCCTCGTCGCGATTCCCCGACACGACGAGGAGGTTGTCCGCGTTCCGGCGCAGGCGGGTGGAGAGGTGGTCGAGCCGGTAGAGGCTGGCCAGCAGGGCGACGTCCTGCTCGTTGCGCTCCAGTTCGTCGACCAGCGCCAGCTGCCTGCCCACGAGGTTCTGCGTGCGCTTCGCGACGTTGGCGAACATCAGGCCGACGTTGCGCCGCGTGATCGCCTGCCGCTCCACCAGTTCGGCCGCGGTGGCCTGCACCCGGTTGAACGCGTCGGCCAGTTTGCCGAGTTCGTCCTGCGAGGACACGTCGATGGTGGCGAGCCGCGGCGCGAGTTCTTCGGCTTCCTCGGTGTCGGTGACGCGGACCAGTTCGGTGCTCGCGAGGTCCGCGACCGAGGTCGCCGCCGTGGTCAGCTTCCGCAGCGGATCCGCGATCGACCGGCTGACCGCGATCGCGAGCCCGCCGACCAGCAGGAACAGCACACCGGCGCCGATACCGATCGTCCACGCCAGGTTCTGGGCGGCGTCGGCCCGCGCGGTCGCGGCGTCGGTGATGCCGGTGGTGACCGCGTCCTGGGCGAGCCGTCGCTGGTTCGACTGGGCGTCGACGGCGCCGAGGATGTCCGGCAGCAGGCTCTGCACGGCCTGCGGGCCGCGGGCTTCCGCGAGCCTGGCTTCCAGCGCGTCGACCCGGCGGCCCGTCTCGCCCTGTTCGACCGCGACGACCTGGGTGGCCTGGACGACGTCGGCCTGCTGCACGAACCGTTCGAGGAACAGCGACGACTGCTGCTTCGCGTCGGCCAGCACCGGCGCCCCGGATTCGGGGGTGACCAGCACGATGATCAACGCCATACCGCGCAACGAGTTCTCCTCGTTCGCGCGCAGCAGCGCGTCGAGCGCCGTCAGCTGCTGGGTGCCCTCCGCGTCACTGGTCTGCTGCGGGACCAGGCGGAGCGAGTTGATGACCGCGTCGATCACCGCGTGATACGTCCGCGCCACGCTGTCCAGTGAGGCCCCGCGCCGGAGCGCGTTCTCCCGGATCTCGTTCAGCGACCCGATCCGCACCAGCGCGGCGGCGAGCTCTTCCGGCGCGTCGGCGCTCAGCTGCGACCGGATCCGGTTCACCGTTTCCGCGACGACGCCCTGCTGCTTGAGCATCGCCGAACTGCTCGCCGACGAAGACGCGATGTAGTGCGCCGTCAGCAGCCGTTCCCGTTGCAGTTCCCAGGCCAGCGTGCCGAGCGCGCGGGCCTGCGACGCGACGTCGGCGGTGGTGCGCGCGGACCGGGCGTCGTCGATCTCCCCGGCGACGTAAGGCACCGACACCAGGACCACGGCGGTCAGCGGCAGCATCAGGAGCAGGTTGAGCTTGCCCCGGATGCCGAGTCTGCCGAGTAATCCGGACCGCGGCCCGCGTTCGGGCCGGGTCTTCCCGTGCCTCATGATCACCTTTCTCCCCGGCTCCGCCCGAGGTGTCCGCGGTGCTGCTCCCGGACGAGGTCTTCGATGGACGCGCGCAGCGCGACGAACTCCGGCGCGCGTTTGACCGCGAGTTCGCGGTCGCCGGGCAGATCGACCACGATGTCGGCGGCCACCCGGCCCGGATCCGAGGCCAGCACCACGACGCGCCTGCCGAGGAACACGGCCTCTTCGACGTCGTGGGTCACCATCAGCACCGTGGTGTGCGTGTCGGCCCAGATCCGGCGGATCAGGACCTGCATGTCCTCTTTGGTCTGGACGTCCAGTGCGCCGAAAGGTTCGTCCAGCAGCAGCACGTCGGGCTCGCACGCCAGTGCCCGCGCGATCGCGACCCGCTGCTTCTGCCCGCCGGAAAGCTGTTTGGGCAACGACTTCCGGAGGTGGGCGAGCCCGGTCTCCCCGAGATACCAGTCGACCCGGCGCGCGCGCTCGGCCTTGTCGAGGCTCAGCAGTTCGAGTCCGAACGCGACATTGCCCTCCACCGTGCGCCACGGGTACAGCGCGCCGTGCTGGAACACCAGTCCGCGTTCCGGGCCGGGCCCGGTCACCGCGTCACCGTCGAGGGTGATCAGGCCTTCGGTCGGTTCGGTCAGCCCCGCGATCAGCGACAGCAGGGTCGACTTGCCGGATCCGCTCGCGCCGACCACGCAGACGAAATCGCCGCGCGTGATGTCCAGATCGATCCCGTCGAGCGCACGGGTGGTCTTGTCGCGGACCGTGTAGTCCTTGGCGACGGCCTTCAGCTGAAGCGTCATGCCGCCCACTTCCCGACGCGAGCCCGCAGCTGACGGAGCGCGATGTCGATGACCAGTCCGAGCAGTCCGATCACGATCAGCAGCGCGAAGATCCGGTCGGTCTGGGTGAACCGCTGAGCCCGCATGATCCGCAGGCCGAGCCCGGCGGTCGCGTTGATGAGTTCGGCGACCACCACGAAGTTCCACGCGGCCGCGGCGTTGACGCGGGTCGCGTCGATCATCCCGGGCAGCGCGTGCGGCACGATCACCTTGCGCAGGACCTCGCCGCGCCGCGCGCCGAGCGTGTAGGACACGTCGAGCAGCGAACGCGGCACCCCGCGGACGGCGTCGGCGATCATCAGCGTGTTGAAGAAGACCGTGCCGAGGAAGAGGACCGCGACCTTCGACGGTTCGCCGAGGCCGAGCCAGATCATCAGCAGCGGGATGAACGCGCTCGCCGGCAGGTAGCGCAGCATCGCGATGACCGGCTCGAACAGCGCCAGCCCCGCGTCGAACGTCCCCATCACGATGCCCAGCGGCACCGAGACGAGCACCGCGAGCCCGAAACCGAGCAGCACCCGCTGGGTGGTGGCCCAGAGATCGCTGAACAGTTCACCCGACTCGATCATCTTCAGCAGCGCGTCGAACACCGCGACCGGCGTCGGCAGGAACGCGGGCTTGATGGTGCCCAGCGCGTTCAGCGTCACCCAGATCAGCAGCGGGATCACGAACGAGGCCACCGCCAGCGTCCACCGCCAGCGCGCGGGGATCGGCGTCCGGAGCGAGAACAACGGGGACGCGTCCGGCTTGAGGCCGGCCCGGCGGGGCAGCGGCGACCAGTCCGGCCGCGAGCCTGCCCGCTCTTCCTGCGCTTCGGCGAGCCGCTGCTCGTCTTCGAGACGGCGCGCTTCGGCCTCGTCAGCGGCGTCCGCCCGCTGAGTGGCCTGCTTCGCCGCGTCCGTGGTGCTCACTTCACCGCCTTGACGTACTGGTCGTCGAACAGCCCGTCGAAGTTCGGCCGGTTCTGGGCGAGCCCGTTGGAGACGATGAAGTCGGCGATCTTGCCCGCCTGGAAGTTCAGGTGGGCGGGGGTGACGCCGGGGGTGAAGGCGTCGAGGTTCTGCTGCTTGGTGAAGATCGTGGTGCCGGCGTCGTAGCTCTTGTACTCCTCGATCGACACCGCGCCGCGTTTGGCCATGATCCGCACGGCCTCGTCCCGGTTCTGCTTGATCCACTCGATCGTCTCGAACCAGGTGTTCACCAGCGCCTGGACCTCCTTCTTCCGCTCCTTCGACATCTGCTCCGAGACGACGAGGTGGTCCGGGATGGCGCCGGGGAACTCGGCGGACGTCGCGATCGCGCGGCTGCCGGGGCGCTCGAGCGCCTTCGAGGTGAAGGGGGCGAAGGCGGCGACGGCGTCGACCTGCTCACCGACGAACGCGGCCGCGGCGGCGTCGGTCAGCAGCGGGACCACTTCGACGTCCTTCTCGGTCAGCTTCGCCTCCTGCAGCGCGAGCAGCAGAAGGTAGTGGTCGACGGTTCCCTGCTCGACGGCGACCTTCTTGCCCTTGAGGTCGGCGACGCCGGTGATCCCCTGGCGGGCGATGATCTTGTCGTTGCCGGTGGAGTTGTCGTTGACCAGCACCACCGACAGCTTCGCGCCACCGCTGACCGACGCGAGCGTGTCGTTCAGGGTCTGGCTGTTCGCGTCGATCGCGCCGGAGGACAGTGCGTTGATGCTCTCGGTGTAGCTGTCGAACCACTTCAGGTCGACGGTCACGCCGTTCTTCTCGAACAGGCCCTTCTCCTGGGCGACCGCCCAGGGGAACCAGCCCGGCCAGGCGCTGTAACCGATGGTGACCTTGTTGCCGGAGGCGGCCGTGCTGTCGGAACAAGCCGAAAGGGCGGTCACGCCTGCGAGCGAAAGGGCGCACAACAACGCCGTCATGAGACGGCGGGAACGGGAAATCACAACGCACTCCTGGGGAAGGGGAGTAACACGGGCGTGGAAAGTTCCGGCGGTTCGAGCGCAGGACTGATCGACCGGTGTCGAGCTCCCTCGCGGAAGCCCGGCCGGCAATAGCGGACGGTGCGGCCGCACACCCGGCCGTCCCATCAAAACCTCTGAACACTCTGGATAGAGGTGATCACCCCGTTGCTCTCGGCGGCGATCCTATCGAGTGGCGCAAGCTCTACCTAGTGTGATCGTCGGCTCTTGCACGATTCGCTGTCACATTCTGCTAAATCCGGCCGTTCGCCCCAAAGAGCGGACTCTCGACCGGTGGGCAACCCCGGTCCAGGCGCCGTACGTCCATCGGGTGGCGGGTGAAAACTTCGCCCGTCTTCTGGAGGGAGCAGAGGATGAAAATTCGTTCGGCCGCGTTGTGCGTCGCGGGGGCGGCGCTCTTGTCCACCTTGGCCGGTGCGGGGCAGGCGAACGCGACCAGACCGTCCAGTCTGGTCCTCAGTCCGAGTGCCGTTGTCGCAGGTGGGACGGTCACCGCCGACATCTATTGCCTGCGCCCGTCGGGGGCGGGCGAGCTCGCGACGACCCTCGTCGCGGACGGGCTCGCCGCGCCGATTCCCTTGCGGGTGGTGGGAGACGGCGGCACCGGCGGCATCGGTGTCGCGTTGCGGGGCGACGGTCCGGCCGGGACGGTGCCGGGCCGGTACACGGCGTCGTACGACTGCTGGGGCTGGATCGTCCGTGCGGAGTTGACTGTCACGAACTGACAACCGGGCAGAAGAAGCGAAGGCCGGTTCCGGGGACACAATTGCCGTCCCGGAGCCGGCCTTGGCCGTCCTTCTGGCACATCTCACGGATCTGTGTCGGCGATGTTTCCCGGCCGCTAATTTCTATCAAACGACAGAATTGGCTCGGCGCCGGATGGGTGGCCTCCGAGTGTCCAGGAGTCGCCGAATTCGAATAGTTCGAAATGGCGGTAAGAATAGGGCGGGTTCGGTGATCGCAATTCCCTTCCGCCCCCTCGAACCGGGTCTGTCCAGGCAATTCCCACCTTCCGCAAAGGCGAATTAGTCCGCCTTCGCGCGCGCGGGTGCCATTTCACGGACCGGCGGGCCCCGCCCCGGCGGCCGACGATCGACCTGTATCGATCAGGGGCGGCCAGGTAACCGGCAGGTAACGGCTTGCGGTCCGGCGGCTACACACAGATGATCGAGCAGGGGTGGCGGGTGTCACCGTTCAGTGGGTTTCGCCGCCGCCTTCTAGGCAATACCGTCGGCGGCAAAGCCGAAGTCATGGGCCCCGATCGGGTACGGAGGTTTGGCGGATGATGCCGGAGATCAAGGACGACGCTGCTGGCGCTGTCGGCGCTGACGACGCCGTCGTACGCCTGCCCGGGATGAGGGTGGCCTACGAAGGCGCCGCCTTCGACGAGTCCGCGTTGGCGGAGACCTGGACCGCCCAGTTGCAGGACTGGCTGAACCAGGCCGTCTCCGCCGGGATCCCCGAACCGAACGCGATGGTGCTCGCCACCGCCGACCCCGAAGGCAGGCCGTCCTCCCGGACTGTCCTGTGCAAGGGCCTCGACGAACGCGGCGTCGTGTTCTACACGAACTACACCTCCACCAAGAGCCACGACCTCACCGCGACGCGCTACGCGTCGGTCACCTTCCCCTGGTACGCCCTGCAGCGTCAGGTCCACGTGCGCGGCGAGGTCGAGAAGGTCAACGTCGCCGAGACCGCCGAGTACTGGGCTTCCCGCCCGCGGGGATCACAGCTCGGGGCCTGGGCCTCGCCCCAGTCCCGCGTCGTCGACGGGCGCCGCGCCCTCGAGACCGCGCTCCACGGCATCGAACGCCGCTTCGCCGACGTCGAGAACATCCCGTTCCCGCCGCACTGGGGCGGCTGGCGCATCCGGCCCGACGTCGTCGAGTTCTGGCAAGGCCGCGAAGACCGCATGCACGACAGGCTCCGCTACGTCCGCACCGACGACGGCTGGCAGGTTGAACGCGTAGCGCCGTAATTTCTTGTCGCGCGCTTCCGCAAACGCGCCGAAGGGGCACCCGGGTCGCTTGCAACTCACGTTGCGAGCGGAGGGTGCCCCTTCATCGCGTTTCCGGGGGCCTTCGGCCCAAAAGAGGGCGCGCGACGGTGAAGTCTCCCCGTCGCGCTGGCGCGCTCCCGGGAGACGCGTGGGGGCACCGGGGTCTTGGGGGGACGGGCGTTGGGGGGCCGCGTTGGGCACCGGGGTCTTGGGGCACCGGCGTTGGGGCACCAGCGTGGGGAACCAGGGGCTCGGTGGCGTCGGCGTTGGGGCACCGGAGTGGGTGGGGGCATCGGCGTGGGGGCACCGGGGGTTCGGTGGCATCGGCGTGGGGCATCGGCGTGGGCACCGGGGGCTTGTCGCCGAGGTGCGGCGGGGCTGTGGGCATGGGCAGTGGGTCTCGGTCGCCGATCGGTCGTCGGGGTGTCGCGAAAGCCACTTTCGCGACGCCAGGCGTCGCGAAAGTGGCTTTCGCGAC
>NZ_JBIUAQ010000022.1:118812-149924 GCF_044547565.1 Amycolatopsis sp. NPDC052450
GGGGTTGGGGTGCGGGGGGGGTGTTGGGGGGGGGGGGTCCCCCAAACACTTGGGCGCCGCGGGGGGGGGTCCTTTTGGGGCACGCCCCCACCTTCCCGTGGCGGCAGCCCGGCCTTCGTGCGTGCGTGGGTGGGTGAGGTAAATCGCGCGCGAATGGTTAGTTAGCGCGGCTAAACTATCCGGTTGTGAGTGACGACGTGGGGGTTGACCAGCGCAAAGGTGTCCGCAAGCTGTTCGGCTCGATCGTCGTCGACACCAGGCCGCTCAAGATCCCCGCGTTCCGCCGCCTCTGGCTGTCCACCGCGGTCACCGCCGTCGGCAGCCAGCTCACCGCCGTCGCGGTCCCCAAACAGGTCTTCGACCTCACCGGCTCGTCGGCGTACGTCGGCCTGACCGGCCTGGTCGCCCTGGTCCCGCTGCTCGTCTTCGGCCTCTGGGGCGGCGCCATCGCGGACGCCGTCGACCGCCGCAAACTCCTGCTCGTCACCAACGTCGGCGTCACCGTCACTTCGGCGGTCCTGTGGCTCCAGGCGTTCCTCAACCTCGGCTCCGTCTGGCTCGTACTGGGCCTGCTCGCGGTCAACCAGGCGTTCTTCGCGATCAACATGCCGACCCGCGGCGCCGTCGTCGCCCGGCTGGTGCCGGACAAACTGATCGCGCCCGCGACCGCGCTGAGCAGCACGATGGCCACCTTCGGTGCGGTTTTCGGCCCGCTGCTGGCCGGTTCGCTGATCCCGATCCTCGGCCTTTCGACGCTTTACCTGATCGACGTCGTCGCACTGACCTTGACCCTCATCGCGGTCTGGAAGCTGCCCCCGATCCCGCCGCTCGGCGAGATCGCGCGCCGGGCCGGGATCCGCGACATCATCGACGGCTTCAAGTACCTGGCGAAGCAGAAGATCCTGCTGGCCTCGTTCCTCGTCGACATCATCGCGATGGTCGCGGGCATGCCGCGCGCGCTGATCCCGGAGATGGCGGAGCGCACCTTCGGCGATCCGCCCGGCGGCGGCCCGGCACTGGGCTGGCTGTACGCCGCGCTCCCGGCGGGCGCGATGCTGATCGGTCTCTTCTCCGGCTGGCTGACCAGGATCCGCAAACAAGGCGTCGGCGTGATCATCTCCGTCTGCGTCTGGGGTGCCGCCATCGTCGGCTTCGGCCTCGCGCAGTCGCTGTGGCTCGCGGTCTTCTTCATGGCGCTCGCCGGCGCGGCCGACATGGTCAGCGCGATCTACCGGATGTCGATCCTGCAGCTCGCCACCACCGACGAGATGCGCGGACGGCTGCAGGGCGTGTTCACCGTCGTCGTCGCCGGCGGCCCGCGGATCGCCGACCTCACCCACGGCTGGGCGGCCGCCGGAGTCGGCACCGCCGCCGCGGCCTCCGGCGGCGGGGTGCTGGTCATCGTGCTGGTCATCGGCGCGGCGCTGCTGATCCCGTCGTTCTGGCGGTACCGGGCCCCGGCGGACTGAGCCATTCGGTCTATCGTCGGGCCCATGCGTATTTCACGGGCGATCATCCTGTTCGCCGCTGTCATCGCGACCCTTTCCGCCTGTTCTTCCGGGGACGCGCAGTCGGACAACGCGGCCAAGCCGTCGAGCCAGGCTCCCGCTCCCTCCGCCGCGCCGAGTTCTTCGGCCGCGCCCACCGGCGGCAACGGTTCGAAGGAACCGTGCGCGCTGCTGCCCGCCGAGGCGGTCGGCAAGGCGGTCTCCCTTCAGGGCGTGACGTCGGCGCCGGGCCCGGTGCAGGACAACGCCGCCAACGGTGGCAAGGCCAAGAGCTGTGTCTACTCGGCCGCGGGCAAGCAGATCGGCGCGCTCGCGGTGACCCGCTTCGAGGGCAAGAAGCTCAAGCCCGCCGAGATGGTCGCCGCGCTGAAGAAGGCGAAGGCGGGGTCGAAGGACGTCGCCGGTGTCGGCGAGGGCGGTCTCTACTACGTCGACGAGAACAAGACCGCGACGCTGGCGGCAGCCGAGCTCGTCGGCGATGTGCCCGTGCTGGTCAACTACACCGGCCCGGCGAAGATGACGCAGGAAATGATGACCCCGCTCGTGAAGACCGCGGTCGACGCCAACTGAGCGAATTACCCCAAGGCGTGCTTCGTCAACCCGTGACGAAGAACTGACCAAACCGGACTGTCGGCACCAGACGTGATACGGCACACTCTTGCCGCATGGCGGACACGACGACAACAGAACAGACCGGTCCGGCCGGTCAGCCGAGCCTCAAACGGGTCATGGGTTCCAAGCTCCTGCTGTTCTTCGTGGTGGGGGACATCATCGGGACGGGCGTCTACGCGCTCACCGGACAGGTCGCCGGCCGCGTGGGCGGCGCGCTGTGGCTGCCGTTCCTGATCGCGTTCGTGGTCGCGATCATGACCGCGTTCAGCTACCTCGAACTGGTCGGCAAGTACCCGCAGGCGGCGGGGGCCGCGCTCTACACGCACAAGGCGTTCAAGCTCCGCTTCCTCACCTTCATGGTGGCGTTCGCGGTGATGTGCTCGGGGATCACGTCGGCTTCGTCGGCGGCGAAGGCCTTCGGGGACACCTATCTCGCCGAGTTCATCACCGCGCCGATGCCGCTGGTGGCGATCCTGTTCGTGATCGGGCTCGCGCTGATCAACTTCCGCGGGGTCTCCGAATCGGTGAAGACCAACGTGGTGCTGACCTGCATCGAGATCGGCGGTCTGCTGATCATCATCGGGGTCGGCGTGTGGGCGGTGCTGAACGGCAACGGGGACGCGTCGCGGCTGGTCGAGTTCGACACCGAGAACCAGACGATGCTGGTGGCGATCACCTCGGCGACGTCGCTGGCGTTCTTCGCGATGGTCGGCTTCGAGGACTCGGTGAACATGGCCGAGGAGTGCAAGGACCCGATCCGGATCTTCCCGAAGGCGATGCTGTGGGGCATGGTCATCGCCGCGACCATCTACATCCTGGTCTCCGTGACCTCTTCGCTGCTGGTGCCCGCCGACGAGCTGGAAGCCGCCAAGAGCAGCGCGCTGCTGAAGGTGCTCGACGTCGGGGCCCCAGGGTTCCCGCGTGAGGTCTTCTCCGCGATCGGTCTCTTCGCGGTCATCAACTCGGCGCTGATCAACATGCTGATGGCCAGCCGTCTGCTCTACGGCATGGCGAACCAGCGGATCATCCCGAAGCAGCTGGGCACCGTGCACCCGTTCCGCCGCAGCCCGTGGGTGGCGATCGTGTTCACCAGCCTGATCGCGATCGCCCTGGTGTCCTTTGTGGACATCAGCGTGCTCGGCGGTACGACGGCGCTGCTGCTGCTGGCGGTGTTCGCCATCGTCAACGTCGCGGTCTTGGTGCTGCGGAAGGAGAAGTCGGCGCACAAGCATTTCCGCGCGCCGACGATCATCCCGGTGCTGGCCGCGATCTTCTGCCTCTACCTGGTGACTCCGCTGTCCGGGCGGCCCGCGCGCGACTACAAGGTCGCCGCGATCCTGCTCGGCGTCGGCATCGTGCTGTGGGGGATCAACTGGCTCGTCATGCGGGCCACGCACAGTGAAGAGGACCGGCAGCCCGTCGAGCCGCCGGTCGGCTGATCACTCCTGTCCCCGGCTGAGCGACTGGTACTCGATCGGGCTGTGGGCCGAGAACACGGTGACCTCGTCGGCGTGTTCCCGGCTCAGCTCCCGCAGCCGCTCGACGTTCTCCAGCCGCGGTTTGCGCAGGGTCTGCACCATGTTCTGGAACGCGGTCATCCCCGGCGGGCAGTGCGGCTTCACCGGATCCAGCTGACCGTGGAAGAAGTACGCGTCGCCCGCGTGCAGCAGCCAGCCGTCGCCGGTGTCGACCGCCACCCCGGTGTGGCCCTTGGTGTGTCCCGCGAGCGGCACCAGCAGGATCTCCGGCGGCAGGCCCTTGAGCTCACGGACGGCCTGGAAGCCGAACCACTCGTCCCCGGCCTCGTCGTAATGGCTCCACAAAGGACGGTGGGCGAACTGGTTGGCGCGGAAGCGGAGCTTCTCCCTACTGGACGGTGACCTCGCCGCGTCGTGCTCCGCGGTGCGGACGTGCACGACGGCGTTGGGGAAGTCCGCGAGCCCGCCCGCGTGGTCGACGTCGAGGTGGGTGCAGATGATGTGCCGCACGTCCTCCAGCTTGTGCCCGAGCGCCTCCACGTGGTGGGCCGCCGTCTCCGTCTCGACCGGCTTCGCACCGACCATCATCGTGAACGGCGTGCCGAGCCACGCGCCGGGATTCTCGACGCCCTTGCGGCCGAAACCGGTGTCCACCAGCACGAGACCGTCGCCGGTCTCGATGAGCAGGCAGTGCGCCACCAGCTCCGAGCGGCGAAGCAGACCGGGCTGGCCGTCGAGCAGCTTGCCTCCCGGCGCGCGCATCGTGCCGCAGTTCAGGTGGTGCACCTTCATAACCTGCTCCTCTGGCTGAGCCGTTCGAATGCGGTGACGTCGTGCGCGGCGAAGACCGTCACTTCGTCACCGTTGTTACTGACAAGTTCGCGCAGCCGGCGCTGGTTGTCCAGTCGTGCCGTCTTCTCCGTCTGCATGTACGACTCGAAGAAGCCGAGTGCGAAGGGGATATGAGGGTTTCGCTCCAGTTCGCCGCCGTGGAAGACGGCGTCACCGGCGTTGAGGAGCCAGCCGTCACCGGTGTCGACCGCGACACCGGCATGCCCGCGGGTGTGCCCCGCCAGAGGGATGATCAGGACGTCCGGGACCCCTTCGAGCTCGCGGACGGCGTCGAATCCGAACCACGGCTCACCGTCGGCGCGGTACGACTTCCACTTCGGACCGTGGCCGAATTGGACCTTCCGGTAGCGGCTCGCCTCCTTGCGGTCGATCGGCTTCTCCAGTGCCTGGAGTTCGCGCGCGTGGACATGGACCCGCGCCTGGGGGAAGTCGACGAGCCCGCCCGCGTGGTCCAGGTCGAGGTGGGTGAGCACGATGTCGCGCACGTCGGCCGGGTCGAAGCCGAGCTTGCGGATCTGGGTGGTGGCGCTCAGGTCGTCGTCGCTGTCAGGGTGCACGAGCCGGACGAAACCGGCGCCGAGCCATTCGGCGGGCCTGCCGACGGTCGGTGTACCGACGCCGGTTTCGACGAGCACCAGCCCGGTGCCGGTCTCCAGCAGAAGGCAGTGGCAGACCAGTTCCGCGCGGCGGAACAGCCCCGGCCTGCCGTCGACGAGTTTGCCGCCGATCGGCCGCAGGGTCCCGCAGTTGAGGTGGTGGACGCGCATCAGGACAACTCCCGTTCGAGTGTGGTGGCCAGATGAGGGGCGATGGCGCGCAGCGGCGCGGTGTCGTGCAAGGTCTTGGCCAGCAGCAAACCGCCCTCGATGGCGGCGAGGACGACGGTCGCCAGCTGGTCCGCCTTGCCGGTGTCCAGCGCGTCGGCGATGACGGTGTGCCAGGAGGTGTAGCCGTCGGCGCAGGCCTGGCGGATCACCTCGCTGTCACCCGACGCGTCGAGCGCGACCGTCGCGAGCGGGCAACCTCGCTGGAAATCCGACTCCTCCAGCGAGGTCGCCAACGCGTCGATGATGTTCCCGATCCCGGTGACGATGTCGGGCGCGTTCGCGGCGATCGTGCGCAACTGATCGCACAGGCGATCCGCGGACTGGCGGATGGCCTCCGCGGCCAGCTGCTCCTTGCCGCCGGGGAAGTGGAAGTACAGCGACCCCTTGGGCGCGCCGACGGCGGCGACGAGCTGGTTCAGTCCGGTGGCGTGGTAACCCTGCTGGTGGAAGAGCTCGGCGGCGGAGTCGAGCATGCGCTGCCTGGTGTCGGTGCGGCGGACCATACGGCCGACTGTAGCCCAAACTATGACGACCGGTCTAGTAAGCCAGATGGTCGACTCGGCCCAGTTGATCCCGGTCGCCAGGGCGGCGCAGGTTCTGGAGATCTCGCGAGAGCGCGTCCGTGAACTCGTGCACGGTGGCAGGCTGGAGGCCATCCGGATCGGCCGTGAGCTGCTGGTCGACGCCCGCTCGGTCGAACATCGGAAGAGTGTGGTGAAGCCCGCTGCCGGCAGGCCGCTCTCCGCCCGGATGGCCTGGGGATTCTTGTGGTCGCTGAGCGGCCATCACCCGGCGTGGACGTCGCCGTCGTCAGTGGTCCTGCCGCCGCTGGTCACTACGGCGCCGATCTGATGGCAGGCGGCGCCGACGAAGAGTTCTATGTGGACACCGCCCGGTTCGACGAACTCGCGCGATCACGCCGGCTGCGGCTGGACAGCGCCGAACCGAACGCGGTGATTCGTGTTCCCGCCCTGCCGGGCGTCCTGCGTCCGCCGGGAGCAGGCGGCCTTGCGATCCCGGCGGCTGTCGCGGCGGACCTGCTCGACGCCGGAGACGAGCGTTCTGTCCTTGCGGCACAACAACTCCTCACTCGTTCGACGGTCCTCTTGAGAGGTTCGAGCGAGGTGTAAGTGACCAGTCTTTGTGACCGCCAGATCCAGAAGGGGGTGTGTGGAAATAGGGAAACTCAACGTCCCTATTTCCACACACCCTCACCCGACGTCACCTCTGGCCGCCTTGACAGCCGTCCTCGCCACTCACGAGGCCGATCGCGGACGCCGAGCCGCCGAACTGTTGCCGCAGCTCGCGTTTGAGCAGCTTCCCGGACGCGTTCTTCGGCAACTCGCCCACGAAGTGCACCGACTTCGGCACCTTGTGCGCCGCCAGCGACTTCTTGGCGAAGTCGATCAGTTCCGCTTCTTCGACGGGCTCCTTCGCGACGACCACCGCGGCGATCGCCTCGATCCAGCGTTCGTGCGGCAGGCCGACGACGGCGACTTCGGCGACGGCGGGATGCGCGTACAGCGCGTCCTCCACCTCGCGTGACGCGACGAGGACGCCACCGGTGTTGACGACGTCCTTGATCCGGTCGACGACGAACAGGTAGCCCTCCTCGTCCTGGCGCACCAGGTCACCGGAGTGGAACCAGCCGCCCACGAACGCCTCCACCGACTCCTCGGGCTTGCCCCAGTAACCGGTGCACAGCTGGGGAGAGCGATACACGACTTCGCCGAGCTCGCCCGGCGGGAGGTCGTTCATCTCGGCGTCCACCACCCGCGTCTCGACGAAGAGGACCGGGCGGCCGACGGAATCCGGTCGCGCGTCGTGTTCTTCGGGTCGCAGAACCGTCGCGAGTGGACCGATCTCCGACTGGCCGAAGCAGTTGTAGAAACCGACTTCCGGCAGCCGTGAGCGCAGTGCCTCCAGTACCGGGACCGGCATGATCGACGCGCCGTAGTAGGCCTTCGTGAGGCAACTCAGATCCGCGTCCGCCAGACCGGGGTGATTCGCGAGCCCCACCCAGACGGTCGGCGGGAAGAACAGCGAAGTGACGCCCTGACGCGGGATCCGCGTGAGGATGTCGCCGAGATCGGGTGACTCGACGAGGTGGTTCGTCGCGCCGACGGCCAGGCCGGGCATCAGGAAGACGTGCATCTGCGCCGAGTGGTACAGCGGCAGCGCGTGCAGTGGCACGTCGCGGTCACTCAGGTCGAGCGCGGCGATGCAGGACGAGTACTCGTGCACCAGCGCGCGGTGAGTGAGCATCGCGCCCTTCGGCCGTGATGTCGTTCCGGACGTGTAGAGCAGCTGGACGAGGTCATCGTCGGTGACCCCGGATTCTTCATGCGGGGCAACGGTTTCGTCCAGTGCCCAGCCGAGGACGTCCAGTGTGGACACATGTTCGACGCTGACGTGTTCGGCCAGCGCGGGGTCGACGAAGGCGACGGCGGGCTCGGACTGCGTGAGCAGATACTCGAGTTCTTCGCCGCGCGCGTTGAAGTTCACCGGCACGTGCACCAGGCCGGCCCGCGCGCAACCGAGGTACAGCAACAGGTACGCGTCGGAGTTCTTGCCGAAGGCCGCGACACGGTCGCCGTGGACGAGCCCGCGTCCGAGCAGCTTCGCCGCGACCCGGCCGGCCGCGCGGTCGAGCTCCGCGTAGGTCCACACGCGATCGGCGAACGTGAGCGCCACCCGGTCCGGGACGCGTCGCGCGCTCCGTTCCAGGACGCGGCCGACGGTGCTGGGGTAGCCGGGAACGGTCATCGCGGCGGTCTCCTTCGTCCGGGCGTGGCGCTCCCACACTACTTCGGACAAGGTCGCCGGTAACCTCGTCCGCATGGCCAATCCCACCGGAGAGCAGTTCGAGATCACCCGCGGCAACGCGCGCGCCGTCGTCACCGAGATCGGTGCCGGGTTGCGCGCGTTCGAGGTCGGCGGCGTGCCGTACGTCGAGGCGTTCGCCGAGGACGAGAAGCCGCCGAAGGGTGCCGGGCAGGTGCTGCTGCCCTGGCCGAACCGCACCAAGGGCGGCCAGTGGGTGCACCAGGGGGAGAAGCAGCAGCTCGCGATCACCGAGGAGGCACGCGGCAACGCGATCCACGGCCTGACCCGGCACGAGGAGTGGGAGCTCCTCGAGCACGCGGAGTCGTCGATCACCCTGGCCATCGACGTCCCGGCGCAGGACGGCTGGCCGGTGCCGCTGCGCGCGACGATCACCTACGAGATCTCGCCGCGCGAACTGGTCGTGACGCACGAGATCCGCAACGAGGGCGAGAGCCCGATCGGCGTCGGACTCGGTACGCACCCGTACTTCCGCATCGGCGACGTGCCCACCGACGAGCTGACCCTGACGCTGCCCGCGAGCCGGGTCCGGCCGTACCTCGGCGACGAGCAGATGCCGTACGCCGACGAACAGGACGTCGAGGGGACCGAGTACGACTTCCGGTCCGGCAAGGTGCTCGAAGGCGTCGACCTGGACACGGCGTTCGGTGGGCTGAGCGTGGCCGAGGACGGCAACCACCACCACGTCCTCTCGCACGGGGAGCGGGAGCTGCTGGTCTGGGCCGGGCCGGACTTCCGCTGGGCACAGGTGTTCACGCCGGACGACCTGGTCGGCCGCGGCCGGGCGGTGGCGATCGAGCCGATGACCTGCCCCGCCGACGCGCTCAACACCGGCACCGACCTGATCGACCTGGAGCCCGCGTCCTCGTGGACCGGGAGCTGGGGAATCAGGGTGCGCTGAGATGTCGTTTCTCCGCCTGGGACCCGCGGACGCGGGTGAGGTGCTCACGCTCCAACGCGCGGCGTACGTCCCGGAGGCGCGGGAGCACGAGAACCTCGACCTCCCGCCGCTGCTCGAGACGTTCGAGCAGGCGAAGGAGACCTTGGGCGATGCCGCGTGTTTCGCCTGGGGCGTCAGGGAATCCGGGCGATTGGTGGCGAGTGTCCGGATCGTCGTGGACGGCGAGGCCGGACTCGTCGGCAGGCTCATCGTGGCCCCGGACAGGCAGGGACACGGGCTCGGCAGCTCGTTGCTGCTCGCCGCCGAAGCGGCCGCGCCGCCTTCGGTGACCGTGTTCCGCCTGTTCACCGGCGAGCGGAGCGCCGGTCCGCTGCGGATGTACCGGAAGCTCGGCTACATCGAAACGCACCGGACGCCCGAGAAGCACTACGAACTGGTCCACTTCGAAAAGCCCCGCGTGCGGACCGTCGGCCCAGTTCGTTAGCGTGTCAAAGTATGTCGAACAAAGCACAGGTCAAGGCCATCGTCGGTGGTTACGTCGTCCCGGTCGACGGTGATCCGATCGACGGCGGCACGGTCCTCATCGAGAACGGGAAGATCGCCGCGGTCGGCACGGACGCCGACGTCGACGTCCCCGACGACGCCGAACTGATCGACGCCGCGGGCACTTGGGTGCTGCCAGGATTCATTGACGCGCACGCCCACCTCGGCGTCCACGAGGACGGCGAAGGCTGGTCGGGCAACGACACCAACGAGATGACCGATCCCAACGGCGCGCGGTTCCGGGCGATCGACGGGATCGACCCGTATGAGCCCGGCTTCGACGACGCGCTCGCGGGCGGCGTCACCAGCGTCGTCATCAAGCCCGGCTCGGGGAACCCCATCGGCGGCCAGACGATCGGCGTCAAGACCTGGGGCCGGACGGTGCTGGACATGATCTTCGCCGAGGGTGTCAGCGTGAAGAGCGCGCTCGGCGAGAACCCGAAGCGCGTCTACGGCGACAAGAAGCAGACGCCGTCGACCAGGCTCGGCGTCGCGTCGACCATCCGCGACGCGTTCACCGCCGCGCGCAACTACGCCGCCCAGCGCGACCACGCCGCCGGCGAGGGCAAGCCGTTCGACGTCGACCTGACCAAGGAGACGCTGGCGAAGGTCCTCGACGGCGAGCTGTACTGGGACCAGCACGTCCACCGCGCCGACGACATGGTCACCGCGATCCGGCTGGCCGACGAGTTCGGCTACAAGCTGGTGATCAACCACGGCACCGAAGGCCACCTGATCGCGGACCTGCTCGCCGAGCGGGACGTACCGGTGATCCTCGGCCCGCTGTTCACCACCAAGTCCAAAGTGGAGCTGCGCAACCGCACCCTGCGCGCGCCCGGCATCCTCGCCAGGGCGGGCGTGCGGATCGCGATCACCACGGACCACCCGGTCGTGCCGATCAACTTCCTGGTGTACCAAGCGGCGCTGTCGGTGAAGGACGGCCTCGACCCGGAGACCGCGCTGAAGGCGCTGACCGTCAACCCGGCCGCGATGCTGGACCTCGACGACCAGGTCGGCGCGCTCAAGCCGGGCCTCGACGCCGACGTGGTCCTCTGGTCGGGTGACCCGCTCGACGTGATGAACCGCGCCATGCGGGTGTTCGTGCGCGGGCGCGAGGTCTACCACTTCGACTCCGACGCCGGGGTCGGCGTCACCGAGGAACGCCGGTACCGCGAAGGCTGACTTCGGCCTTGCCAGGACGGACCTACCTGTGCTCTCATGTGTGACACACTGGGGAGGGTGTGTCACACATGAAGCGCTGGGTTCTTGTCCTGGTAATCGGCTTCGGCTTCTTGGGCGTCTGCCTGTTGTGGGCGACCGAAGACTCGAGCGCCATCAAATGCGACGGCAGGCTCATGTCGTACGGCGACGTCTGCGAGACCACCAAGGGTGGCCGCACCGTCCGTACGGAGACCTACGACCAGATGAAGCACGGTGCGGAGGTCCGTGAGAGGGCCTTCAAGAACCATGGTCTGTGGGTGGGCGGAGTCGGGGTCGCACTGACCGGGCTGGGCGCGACCATGCTGATTCGTAAGCGGCGGAGTGCGTCGCGGGCCGGAGTGATGGCGCCGCAAGGTGGGCAGCCGCAATGGCAAGCGCAGCCCCAGTGGCAAGGTCAGGCGCAGCCTGGATTCCCGCCGCAGCAAGGGAACCCACGGCCGTACGCGAACCAGGCGGTCCAGCAGTACCCGCCGCCGCAGCGGCCTGGCCCGCCGGTGCAGGCCGCGCAGCAGTATCAGCAGCCGTACCCGCCGCAGGGCGGCTGGCCGCAGCAACCACCACCACCGCAGCAGCAGCAACCGCCGCAGCAGTTCGGCCCGACAGGGCATTGAGCTGCTATGACAGCAGCCGATCGAGCTCCAGTTTCACCGGAAACGGCTCGGCTGCGGCGAATTCGCCGGTCATGGCCGGAGCGTCCTGGTAGCCGAGTTCGCCTGCTTGGTGGCAGGCGACAAGTGAGACGGGCTCGCTGAGGTCGACGATCCAGTAATGCGGGATCCCCGCGTCGGCGTACTCACCGTGTTTGGTCACGTAGTCGGTGCGCTTCGAGCCCGGTGACACGATCTCGACCACGACGACGACGTCGTCCGCGTGGTACATCGTGTCTTCTTCGTCGATCCGCTCGCCTGCCGCACGGAGCGCGATGATCAGATCCGGTCGCCTGGCGAAACCCGGCTCTCCAGGTGGCACCAGTCCCAGGTCCACGTCGATGTCCTGGATGAACTCGAGGTGATCGGGCAGCTGGGATTCCAGTTGCCTCGCCAAGGCGTAGAGCGCCTTGTTGTGTCGCCTCTCGGGACTTGGCGACGTGACAAGGCGGCCTTCCACGAGCTCGGTGACTCCGGAATCGGGCTCACCGAGCGCCGCGTACTCCGCGACCGACAGCAGGCGATCCAGGAAGTCGACCTTTCCACAGTGTCTCACGATCACCACGTGACCACTGGTGATCGTATCAGCGCGGAGAGTCAGGCTTTTCGGAGTTCCCGTGCGATCACCATGCGCTGGATCTGGTTCGTGCCCTCGAAGATCTGCGGCACCTTCGCCTCTCGCATGTACCGCTCCACCGGGAAGTCCTTCGTGTATCCGGCGCCGCCGAGGACCTGGACGGCGTCGGTGGTCACCTTCATCGCGCCGTCGGTCGCGACGAGCTTCGCGATGGACGCCTGCCGCTGGAACGGCAGCCCGCGGTCGCGGCGGCGGGCGGCGTCGAGGTACATGGCGCGGGAGGTCTCGACGGTCGCGGCCATGTCGGCCAGCAGGAACTCCAGGCCCTGGAACTCGATGATCGGCCGCCCGAACTGCGTGCGCCCCTTCGCGTATTCGAGGGCCTCGTCGAGCGCGGCCTGCGCGAGCCCGACGGCGCAAGCGGCGATGCCCAGCCGTCCGGAGCTGAGCGACGACAGCGCGATCTTCAGGCCATGGCCCTCTTCGCCGATCCGGCGGTCGGCGTCGACGGCGGCGTCTTCGAACATCAGTTGCGCGGTGGTCGAGCCGGTGAGCCCCATTTTCCGCTCGGGTGGCGCCGCCGAGAGGCCGGGCGTCGCCGCGTCGACGAGCAGGCAGGTGATGCCTTGTCCGCCGTCGTCGCTGGTGCGCACCATGGTCGTGTAGAAGTCGGCCTCACCCGCGTGGGTGATCCACGCCTTCGTGCCGTTCACGACGTACTGGTCGCCGTCGAGCCGCGCGCGGGTCGAGAGGGCGGCCGCGTCGGAGCCGGCGTGGGTCTCCGAAAGCGCGTACGCGCCCAGCAGGTCGCCTTCCAGCATCGCGGGCAGCCAGCGGTCGCGCTGCTCGTCGGTGCCGTTGTGCGCGAGTGCGAAGCACGACATCGTGTGCACGGAGAGCCCGACGCCGACCGACATCCACGCGGTCGCGATCTCCTCGAGAACCTGCAGGTAGACCTCGTACGTCAGGTCGCCGCCGCCCCATCGCTCCGCGTACGGCAGCCCGAGCAGCCCGGCCTGTCCGAGCAGCCGGAACTGCTCACGCGGGAAGTGCGCGGTCTCTTCGTACTTGCTCGCGATCGGGGCGAGCTCCTCGCGCGCGATCTCCTTGGCCAGGTCGATCAGGTCCTTGGCCTCGGTGCTGGGCAGAAGACGGTCCGCCGGCATGGCTCCTCCGAGCTGAACTGTACTCAAAACAGTACTGTGGGCTCATTGAGAGTACAGTACGAACTGTCTGGGGACCCGCGATCCGGGTAAGGGATAGTGATCCGATGACCCCGCGCCGCCAGCCCACCGCGCGCCAGAGAGCACTGCTCTCGGAGCTTGAAGAGCTCTTCCTCGCCGAGGGGTTCTCCCAGTTCACGCTGGACGATCTCGCCGCGAGGCTCCACTGCTCGAAGTCGACCCTCTACGCGCTCGCGCCCAGCAAGGAGCAGCTCGCGGTCAAGGTCGTCACCCACTTTTTCAAGGGCGCCGCCGAGCTGCTGGAAGAGCGGATCGACGGGATCGACGACGCCCGCAAGGTCCTCGGGGAGTACCTCGCCGGGATCTCCGAGTACCTGAATCGCGCTTCGGCCGCTTTCATGACCGATATCGCCGAATTCGCGCCGGCGCGGGACGCGTATCAGCTCAACAGCCGCGCCGCGGCCCAGCGGATCCGGTCGTTCATCGATCGGGGCGTCATCGACGGGGTTTTCCGTGAGGTGCACGCGCGGCTGATCGCGGAAATGGCGGGGCTGATCATCGAGGGAATCCAGACCGGCGTCATCGGCCAGCGCGCCGGGGTGACCGACGCCGAGGCGTTCACCGCTTTGTCGGAAGTCCTTCTCGGCGGCCTTGAACCCAAAATGTCCTGAAATGACAATTCTGGTGGTCTTGCCGCCGCCTCGGCTAGCATCGCGCCCGTGATCGTCGTAGGTGGAGAGGCGCTGGTCGACCTCGTTCCCGGTGCACCGTTGGATTCCACTGTGGACGGTGGGTTGCGCGCGTTGCTGCCCCGGATGGGTGGTGGTCCCTACAACGTCGCGCTCGCCGCCGGGCGGCTCGGCGTCCCGACGGGGTTCTTGTCGCGGGTCTCGCACGACCGGTTCGGCGTCGCGCTGGTGGACCGGCTGCACGCCTCCGGTGTCGACACCGCCTTGCTGCAACGGGGAAACGAGCCGACGACCCTCGCCGTGGTCGCGCTCGACGAGAAGGGTTCCGCCCAGTACACCTTCTACACCGAGGGCACCGCGGACAGGCTCGTCGGCGACCCCGGCCCGCTGCCGGAGAATGTGACGGCGCTCTCGCTCGGCACCCTCGGCATGGTCCTGGAGCCGGGGGCGAGCACCTACGAAACCGTATTGCGCCGCGAATCCGCCCGCGGTGTGCTGACCGTCCTCGATCCGAACATCCGTGCGGCGCTGATCACCGATCCGGCGGCGTACCGGGCGAGGTTCCAGTCCTGGCTGCCGCATATCCGCCTGCTCAAGATCTCCGACGACGACACGGAATGGCTCGCCGAAGGCGCCGATCCGGTCGACGCGGCAAAGGTCTGGACCTCTTGCGGAGTCGATGCCGTCGTGCTCACCCGCGGCGCGCAGGGGCTGTCCGTCATCACACGAGCGGGCGAAATCGCGCAGGTCCCGTCACGCCGGGTCGACGTCGTCGACACGATCGGCGCCGGTGACACCGTGCAGGGCGCTCTGCTGGCGTGGCTGTACTCGAACGGGGTGCGTGACGTGTCCACACTCGACGCCGACGGCTGGCGTACGGCGCTCGATTTCGCGGCGAAAGCGGCGTCGATCACCGTCTCGCGGAGCGGGGCGGAACCGCCGACGGCCGGGGATATGGCATCCGCCGTGTGAACCTGGTCCCAAAGGGGCTGTTGTGAGCAACTCACCCGCTGCGCGTTGACCCCATTCTCGACTAGCGTGGAGGGGAATTCATACCCCAGCGGGGCGGTGTGCAGCGAGGCCATGGGTCACGCGCGTGAAAGAGGGCGTACCTGTGGGACCTACAGGCGCCGCCGGCCCGTGCTGAACGTGAGAGGGACTTACATGTCCGACGCGACGACGGGCGAGACCGCGACGCTGCGCCTGCCCAATGGTGAGCACGAGTTCAAGGTGATCCACCCGGTCGAGGGCGCGCCTGGGATCGAGCTGGGGAAGCTGCTGGCGACGACCGGGTACATCACCCACGACCCGGGTTTCGTGAACACCGGTGCCGCGTCGTCGGCCATCACCTACATCGACGGTGACGCCGGCATCCTGCGCTACCGCGGGTACCCGATCGAGCAGCTGGCCGAGAAGTCGACCTTCATCGAGGTCTCGTACCTGCTCATCTACGGCGAGCTGCCCACGCAGACGCAGCTTTCCGAGTTCACCGAGAAGATCCAGCGCCACACGCTGCTGCACGAAGACCTCAAGGCCTTCTTCAGCGGCTTCCCGCGCGACGCGCACCCGATGCCGGTGCTCTCCAGCGCCGTATCCGCGCTGTCGACCTTCTACCAGGACTCGCTCAACCCGTTCGACGAACCGAACGTGGAGCTGTCCACCATCCGCCTGCTGGCCAAGGTCCCGACCCTGGCCGCGTACGCGTACAAGAAGTCCGTCGGCCAGCCGCTGCTGTACCCGGACAACTCGCTCGGCCTGGTCGAGAACTTCCTGCGGATGACCTTCGGCTTCCCCGCCGAGCCCTACGAGGTCGACCCGGATGTCGCCAAGGCGCTCGACCTGCTGTTCATCCTGCACGCGGACCACGAGCAGAACTGCTCGACCTCGACCGTGCGCCTCGTCGGCTCCTCCGAGGCGAACCTGTTCGCCTCGATCTCGGCCGGGATCAACGCGCTCTTCGGCCCGCTGCACGGTGGCGCCAACAGCGCGGTGCTGGACATGCTCGAGGGCATCCAGGCCGAGGGCGGCGACGTCGCGAACTTCGTCACCCGCGTGAAGAACAAGGAAAAGGGTGTCCGCCTGATGGGCTTCGGGCACCGGGTCTACAAGAACTACGACCCGCGCGCGAAGATCATCAAGAACACCGCGGACGAGATCCTCTCCAAGCTCAAGGGCGGCGACCAGCTGCTCGACATCGCGAAGAAGCTGGAAGAGACCGCGCTCTCGGACGACTACTTCATCGAGCGGAAGCTGTACCCGAACGTCGACTTCTACACCGGCCTGATCTACCGGGCGCTCGGCTTCCCGACGAAGTACTTCACCGTGCTGTTCGCGCTCGGCCGCCTGCCGGGCTGGATCGCGCACTGGCGCGAGATGATCCAGGACCCCGCCACGAAGATCGGCCGCCCGCGGCAGATCTACACCGGCTACGCGTCGCGGGACTACGCGCCCATCGCGGAGCGCTGATCCCCCTCCCGCAAGCGCAATGAAGGGGCCTTTCATAGCAAATTTTGCTATGAAAGGCCCCTTCATTGCATCCGGGCGTGCGGGGTCACGGCAGCGCGCTTAGGGTTCCCGGAGTGACCAGAGAAGCCCCGGTAGTGCTGTGGTTCCGCCGAGACCTTCGCCTCGGCGACCACGCCGCCCTGCTGGAGGCCTCGAAGCACAGCAAGCACGTCCTCGCGCTGTACGTCCTCGACAACGCGCTACTCGCACCGTCCGGCGCCCCGCGCGTCGCGTTCCTGCACGGCTGCCTGAAGGCACTGGACGACCAGCTCGGCGGGCGGCTGATGCTCGTCAAGGGCGACCCCGTCAAGGAGGTCGTCAAGGCCGCGCGCGAGATCGGCGCCGCGACGGTACACGTCAGCGCGGACACCGGGCCGTACGGCCGCCGTCGCGACGACGAGGTCAAGAAGGCATTGGCGGAGCACGACATCGCCTGGGTCGAGACGGGTTCCTCGTACGCGATCACGCCCGGCCGCGTCACCAAACCCGACGGCGACCCCTATCGCGTGTTCACCCCGTTCTACCGTGCGTGGACGCGCCACGGCTGGCCGCGGCCCGCGGACACGGGAGAGTCCATAGTGGACTGGGTGGAGCCGCCGCGTTCGGTCAAGCTCCCGAAATCCCCTTCGCTCAACGGGATGGAGCTGCCGGAGCCTGGCGAGAAGGCGGCGCTGGAGCGCTGGCACGAGTTCCTGGACGACGGCGTCGAGACCTACGACGAGGATCGCGACCGGCCGGATCGTCCCGGTACGACAAGGCTTTCACCGTATCTGCGCTGGGGTTGCGTCCACCCGCGCACCTTGCTGGCCGACCTCGCCGGGGACGAGGGATCCGGCGCGAAGGCGTTGCGTGGCGAGTTCGCCTGGCGCGAGTTCCACGCCGACGTTCTGTGGCACCGCCCCGAAACCGCGCGGAAGAACTACGATTCCCGCTTCGACGCCATGGAATACGAGAGCGACGACGACGCCTTCCGGCGGTGGTGCGAAGGACGCACCGGCTTCCCGATCGTCGACGCCGGGATGCGGCAGCTGCTCGCCGAGGGCTGGATGCACAACCGCGTCCGGATGATCGTGGCGAGTTTCCTGGTCAAGGACCTGCATCTGCCGTGGTGGCTCGGCGCCCGGCATTTCATGAAGCACCTGGTCGACGGCGATCTCGCGTCGAACCAGCTGAACTGGCAGTGGGTGGCGGGCAGCGGCACCGACGCCGCGCCGTACTTCCGGGTCTTCAACCCGACCACGCAGGGGGAGAAGTTCGACCCCTCCGGCGACTACGTCCGCCGCTACGTCCCCGAACTCCGCTCTCTGCAAGGGAAAGCCGTGCACAAACCCGCCGACGCGCCCGGCTACCCCCCGCCCATGGTCGACCACGCTCACGAACGTCAGGTCGCCCTGGAGCGCTACGGCGCCATCAAAGGTCCGTGAAGGCCTCCTTGAGGGACCCAGAGTCCCTCAAGGAGGCCTTCACGGACTTGAGGTCAGCCGCGCAGGGCTTCCGAAAGCTTGATCCGGCTGCCGACCCGCAGGACGCTGTTCTGGTAGATCCGCGCGCCCAGCCAGGTGAACAGGGCGATGGCGGCCACCGTCAGGCCGAGCGACAGCGCGATCTCCCACCCCTCGACGGTCCCGGCCGCGATCCGCGCCGGCATCAGCACCGGGGAAAGCAGCGGCACCAGGGAAAGGACCTTCGTGCCCGTGCCGTCCGGCGCCTGCGTCAGCAAGTTGAACCCGACGATGAAACCGAGGATCAGCACGATGTTGACCGGCCCGATGACCGACTGCGTGTCCTCCTGCCGCGACACCAGCGAGCCCATCGCGCCGTAGACGGTGGCGTACAGCAGGAACCCGAGCAGGTACCACAGCACACCCCACAGCAGTGCGCCCGTCGCGACCCCGGACAGCGTCAGCACGTTGGTCGCCGAAGCGACGAGCAACCCGGCGCCGCCGATGATCACCAGCTGGGTCAGCCCGACCAGGCCGAGCCCGATCACCTTGCCCAGCAACAGATGCCACGGCCGGACGGTGGACAGCAGGATCTCCACGACCCGGCTGGACTTCTCTTCGACCACGCCCTGGGCGACCAGCGTCCCGTAGGTCACGATGCTCATGTACAGCAGCACCGCCACGATCAGCCCGATCACCATCCGCTGCGACTTCTCGGGGTCCGGCGGTTTGATCGAGTCGACCTTGACCTGGGTCTGGTGGACCGTTTGCATCACTTCTTCCGGCGACCGCTGGGCCTCGGAAAGGATGCCGTTCAGCACTTCCTGCTGGGACACGCCGTTGAGCAGGGCACGGAGCTTGGTGTCCAATTCGGACTTGACGAGCACGTTGAGCTCGGTGGCGTTGCCGGACAGCAACGCGTCGAGATCACCGTTTTCGACCTGCGTCCGGCCCTGCGCCGGATCGGTGACGGTGACGGTCTCGATCTTCTCGCCGATCGCCGCGCCCGCCGTCTGGAGCTGCTGCGCGATTCCGGCGGTCTGGCCGGACAACCCGACCTTGCTCTTGTCCTCGTTGCTGATCAGCGTGGACTGCAGCAGGACGTAACCCATCAGCATGACCAGCAGCACGGCGGTGCCGATCACGAAGGACCGGGTGCGCAGCCGGGTGTTCAGCTCACGTTTGGCGATGAGCCAGACCGCGCGCCACGAAGATACGGTGTTCATGCGGAAACTCCTTGTGCCGCCGGCTTCTCCGCGACGGCGTCGCGGAAGAGGTCGGTCAGCGAACGCCTGCGTTTGGTGAATTCGGTGACCGGGCCGGTGGCCAGCGCCGCGGCGAGCACGGCCTGGTCGTCGGCGCCTGCCTCGAGTTCGAGGATCGCCGTCGGGCCGTTCTGCTCGACCGAGCGCACACCGGGAACGGCCGAAGCCCAGCCGGGCGCGGCGCCGGGCGCGGTGACGACGAGCCCGTTGCCCGCGCCGGCGGTCAGCTCCCCGACGGTGCCGGACGCGACCATCCGTCCACTTCGGATGATCCCGACCCGGTCGCACAGCCGCTCGACCAGATCCAGCTGGTGGCTGGAGAACACCACGGGCACCCCGGTCGCGGCCTTCTCGCGCAGCACCCCGCTCATCACGTCCACGGCCAGCGGGTCGAGCCCGGAGAACGGCTCGTCCAGCACCAGCACCCGCGGATCGTGCACCAGCGCGGCCGCGAGCTGCACGCGCTGCTGGTTGCCGAGGCTCAGCTTCTGGACCTCGTCCTTGCGCCGTTCGGTCAGCCCCAGCCTGGCGATCCAGTTCTCGGCGCTGCGGTGGGCTTCGTTGGCCGACATCCCGTGCAGTTCGGCGAGGTAGACCAGCTGCTCCAGCACCTTCATCTTCGGGTACAGCCCGCGTTCCTCCGGCATGTACCCGATATGCGTGCGGGTCTCGTGGGTGATCGGGGCGCCGCCGAGGCGCACCTGCCCGGAGTCGGCCGACAGCACCCCGAGGACGATCCGCATCGTGGTGGTCTTGCCCGCGCCGTTGCTGCCGACGAACCCGAACAGCTCACCGGGCTGGACCTCGAAGCTCACCTCGTCCAGCGCGACCTTCGCGCCGTACTTCTTGGAGATCCGGTCGATCTCCAGTTTCCCCTCGCTCATTTCCACTTCCCCTCTTCGAAATACCGCACCAGCGCCGTGAATCCCCGATGGACGCCGGAAACCGTGCGGTTCCGCTGGATCAGCCCGTCCAGCTTGACGTTGCTCATCACCGAAGTGGCCCGGTACACCAGGACCGCCCGGCCCGCGCCGGCGAGGACCCCGCTCGCCACCAGCACGACGGCGACCACGCCGACGGACACCTTGTAACGCTTCCTGTCCCCGGTCATGCCGGAGCCACCCCCTCGAAGTCTTCAGGATCGTCGTCCGGCAGCCGCCAAGCGAGCCAAAGTGCCGGGAGCGACGTCCCGAAGACGAACAACGCCGCTGTCATCGAAGACAGCAGAGAACCGGAATCCGGCTGCCCTGCCGCGTAGAGCCCATACGCGAGATCCACCAGCATCAACACGCAGATCCCCTGGAACGCAGCGTAGTGCGCGCGGTTGCGCAGCAGCAGTTCGCGTTCGTCGAGATCCTTCGCCACGGAGCCGGGTCTGCCGACGGCCTTGCGCAGCACCGCGGCGGTGCCGACGCAGAGACACGGCCCCGGCCCCATCAAGCCGACGGCGAACCACAGCGTGGGCTCGCGGAGCAGCGCGGCACCGGCGATCACGACCAGATGACCGATCACGGCCGCGACGGCGAGACGACGCCGGTCCGATCGTGTCCGGGTGGTGGTCATGCCGGAGTCACCTCTTCGAAGTCTTCTGGATCGTCGTCCGGCAGCGTCCAGCCGAGGATGACGCCGGACAGCGTGGTGCCGGTGACCAGCAGCGCGCAGGCCATCATCGCGCCGCGGACGCCGCCGTCCTCGGTGTCGGCGATGATCAGGCTGTGGAACACCGCGATCAGCATCAGCACGACCAGGATCTGGTAGCTGACGAAGGTGACGCGGTGGCGCCATTCCCGCTCGCGTTCGTCGAGCCGGAGCGAGAACCCGCCGCTCATCTTGCCGGTGAGGATCCGCAGCAGGTAGTGCGCGCCCCCGGCGATGACGCAGCCACCGAACCAGCACACGACGAACAACGTCGAGGGCTGCGAATGGAACATGGCGGCACCGGCGATCAGGATCAGGTCACCCGTCAGCACGAGCACACTCAACGTCCGCCGCCGTTTCCGCGTGCGCCAGGTCGGCAGTCGCAGCGCTCGCTTGCGTTCGATCTCGTCCAGCCGTTCCAGCTGGCGCTCCCAGTACGCCGCGAGACGGCCCCGCTCCTCACTCATGCTCCCCCCTCCCGGTAGACCTGAGTGGACAGTGGCGTGAACGGTTCGCGGCTGAACACGGCCTCGACCGGGAGGTCGAACACCGCGCAGATGCGGAACGCCAGGTCCAGGCTCGGGTAGTGGTCGCCCCGTTCGAGCGCGCCGATGGTCTGCGGGTTGACCTCGACCGCCGCCGCGAGGGCTGCCCTGCTCAGTCCGCGCTCCGCCCGGAGCACGGGAAGCCGGTTGTAGATCGGCAGCTCTTTGCCGCGTCTGACCGGGCTCATAGAACATACTGTTGCAAAAACCCAACGAAACGTCAAACTGCGGACGCACTTCACCGCAAGTAGGTGACTAATTGCGAGGGGTCAGGAGAGGCCGGCGAGGGACTTGCCGACGAGTTCCCGGACGCGGACGCGGGCGGCCTCGGCGTCCGGGGTGACCAGGCCGAGCCGGGTGCGGCGCTCCAGGACGTCCTCGACGTCGAGCGCGCCCTCGTGCCGCACTGCCCACACGACCTCCGCCGCGCTGATCTCGGAGCCGTCGAACAGGGGCAGGCCCAGTTCGGGATCGACCTCGCCGAGCGCCGCGACTCGCGGTGCTTCGGTGCCGTACTTCGCGACCAGCCGGGCAGGTGCGTCCACAGTGGACAGGCGGTCGCGCGGCGTCGCGCCGAGCAGCGGGAGCCGGGAGGTGGTCGACGGCCCGGCGAGGAGCCCGGAACGCTTCAACGCGGCATCGACAGCGTCTTCGGCCATCTTCCGGTACGTCGTCAGCTTGCCGCCGACGACGGTGAGCACGCCGTCCGCGCCGGTCACCACCGCGTGTTTGCGCGAGAGGTCCGCGCTGCGCCCGCCGCCTTCGACCAGCGGCCGCAGCCCGGCGAACGAGCCCGCGACGTCGGCGCGGGTCAGCGGGCGGGTGAACGCCGTCGACGCCACTTCGAGCAGGAAGTCCACATCGGACTCCGGCACGGACGGCACCCGCGGGACGGCGCCGTCGATCGGCTCGTCGGTGACCCCGACGAACACGCGGCCGTCGGGTTGCGGCAGCAGGAAGACGAACCGGTTGTTCTCGCCGGGGACGGGCACGTTGACCGACGTCGCGCCGATCCGTGCCGCTCCCGAAGCCAGGATGAGGTGTGAGCCGCGGGACGGCCGCAGCCGCACCGCCTCCGCCAGTTCGCCCGCCCAGACGCCGGTCGCGTTGATCACCTGACGGGCGTGGATCTCGATCTCCTGGCCGGTGAGCCTGTCCCGGGCCAGTACGGATTCCGCGTCGAGCCGGAGCGCTTCGACCTTCGTCAGGATCTTCGCGCCGCGTGCCGCCGCCGTGCGCGCCAGGCTCACCACGAGACGAGCGTCGTCGGTCAGCGCGCCGTCGTAGGCCAGCAGGGCGCCGCGAAGACCTTGCGGGGTCAGGCCGGGCGCGAGCGCCAGCGCCTCCGCGGCCGGGATCGACCTCGGCCGCGGCAGCACCGACGCCGGGGTCCCGGCGGCGCGGCGGAGGCCGTCACCGGCGACGAGGCCGGTCATGATGAACGCCTGCTGGCCGCGGGAGGTCTTGCGGTACAGGGGGAACAGCTGCGGGATCGCCCTGGTGAGATGCGGGGCGGTGCGGGTCATCAGTATCCCGCGTTCGACGGCGCTTTCGTGCGCCAGCGCCAGATCGCCCTTGGCCAGGTAGCGGAGCCCGCCGTGGACCAGTTTGCTGGACCAGCGCGACGTCCCGTACGCCAGGTCGCACGCCTCGACGAGGGCCACCGAGAGTCCGCGCGCGGCCGCGTCCAGCGCGATCCCGGCGCCGGTGACACCGCCGCCGATCACCACCAGATCGACCCGCTCGCCGCCGGCCAGCGCCGTGAGTTCCCGTTCGCGCCGGAGTGCGTTGAGCGAGCCGGGCGTCACGGTCGCAACGCCGCGTCGAGCATGTGGGCGAACTCCGTCATCAGCTTCTTCTCGTCGACGTCGGACGTGGCGGGACGGTAGGAGAACGCGAAGGACTGGATGAGCAGCAACAGGGTGCGAGCCTGCGAAGGCAGGTCGCCCTTGCGGATCGAGCCGTCTTCGTGGCCGGAGCGCAGCAGGTGCAGGATCACGCCTTCGGCGAAGCGCTGGGTCTTCCCGAGCCGCTCGACGATGTAGGGCAGCACCAGTTCGGGGTCGAGGTCCAGCAGGGTGCGGAACAGCGGGTCGCCCGACAGCACGGCGACGGCGGCCGACGAGCTCTGCACGAGCTTCTCGCGGAAGTTGGCCGGTTCGACGTCCGGTTCGGCGGCGCCCTGCAGCAGTCCGCCGAACTCACGGGTCATGAGGGTCGCGAGCACGCTGCGGACATCCGGGAACCGGCGGTACACGGTCATCCGGCTGACCTTCGCGGTCCGCGCGATCTCGGCGAGCGTGGTCCGCCGCACACCGACGGCGAGCACGCACTTCTTCGCGGCGTCGAGCAGAACGTCGTCGGACACGCGTGTCGAGGCCTGGCGGGAGCGGGTGTCCGCCAGTGCTGAAACGCCTGTTTCCGCAGGTGAGTGACGTTTTACGTCCATATGTAACACTGTAGTCGTGACGGAGCTTATTGACCACCGGTTAAGACGATCCTGGACGCCCGAAGCCGGTGACGCGGCCCACCTTCCGGCGAAAGCCCTGCGGTGGCTCGTCCAGCGTATCGGCCCGCTGGGCTCCGCGGCGCCGTTCGCGCCCGATTCGGCGCTGTCCGTTCCCGATTCGGCGCTGGGCGAACAGCCGAAACGAGACCTCGAAGAACTCGTCGGCGCCGACCAGGTGCTGGTGGTACCGGGGGAACGGCTCGCGCGGGCGGGCGGTCTGTCCTATCTGGACCTGCTGCGGCGCCGGGGCTTCGGTGATCTTCCGGTGCCGGACGCCGTCGTCCTGCCGGAGAATCCCGCCGAAGTCCAGTCGGTACTGGAAATCTGTGCACGATACGACGTCGGCGTCGTCCCGTTCGGCGGCGGGACGTCGGTGGTCGGCGGGGTTTCGGCGCTGCGCGGGGGCAAGAGCGCGGTGATCGCGCTCGACCTCACCAGGCTCGGCGAACTGGTCTCCGTCGACCCGGTTTCCCGGATCGCCGTCCTTCAGGCGGGCGTCACCGGGCCGGAGGCCGATCGGCTGCTCGCCGCGCACGGCTTCACCCTCGGGCACGTGCCCCAGTCCTACGAACGCGCCACCATCGGCGGTTTCGCCGCGACGCGGTCCGCCGGGCAGGCATCGTCGGGTTACGGCCGGTTCGAGGACATGGTTTCGGGTGTCCGGCTCGCGACCCCGCGTGGCGAATGGAAGCTCGGCGTCGCCCCGGCTTCGGCCGCCGGACCCGACCTTCGGCACCTCGCCATCGGCAGCGAAGGCGCGCTCGGCGTGATCACCGAGGTCGCCCTCCGTGTCCGCCCGGTGCCGGAAGTGCGCCGTTATGAGGGTTATGTCCTGGACGGCTGGGAGAACGGCGCCGCCGCCGTCCGGGAGCTCGCCCAACGGCACGTGCTCGCGGACGTCACGCGACTGTCCGATGTGGACGAGAGCGAGGTTTCGCTGGCGCTCAACGACAGCTTGAAGACCAAGGCGCTGCGCCGGTATCTCAAGGCGCGGGGAGTCCACGCGCCCTGCCTGCTGATCGTCGGCTGGGAGGGCGCGTCGAAACGCGAAGTCGCCCGGCGCCGTCAGGAGACCACCCGGGTGCTGGCGCCGTTCGGTGCCGTCCGCATCGGTGCCGCCCTCGGCGAATCCTGGCGCCGCGGCCGGTTTTCCGGGCCCCGGCAGCGGGATGCCTTGCTGGACAACGGTGTCTGCGTCGAAACCCTGGAAACCGCCGCGTACTGGGCGGAACTGAGCGACCTGCGTGACGCCGTCCGCGCCGCGCTCACCGCGACCCTCGGCAACGCGATCATCATGTGCCACGTCTCGCACGCCTACGAGACGGGCGCGTCGCTGTACTTCACCGTGCTCACCGCGCGCGACGAGGCCGACCCGATCGGCCAGTGGCGGCGGGCGAAGGCGGCGGCGTCGGAGGCGATCACCGGCATCGGCACCATTTCGCACCACCACGCCGTCGGCGTCGACCACGCGCCCTATCTGGCGGCGGAGATCGGGACGCTCGGTGTCGAAGTGCTGCGAGCGGCGAAGAAGGCCGTCGACCCGACCGGGATCCTCAATCCCGGGAAGCTTCTCTGACCAGCGTCCCGGCATCGACCAGCGTGCAGTCCAGGCCGTGCGTTTCGGCGGGGATGCCTTCCAGTGCCGCGGCCCGGCGCTGTTCGAGGTCGGCGACGCGGATGTGCCTGCCGTCCACGAGGATCGGCAGGCGGATGTCCGCCGCGCCGACGTAGGCCACCACGTCGTCGAGCACGGTGCCGTCGTCGAGGGTGATGGCGGGCGCGGTCAGCCGCACCAGGTCGTAGCGCTGTCCGTTGCCCTCACAGCGATCGAGGACGGCGAGCTGCTCCGGCGTCGCGAACCAGACCGAGTGCTCCTCGACGACCCCCGGCGCGGCGGCGAGCGTCGCGGGCCGCTGCCCGTCCCGGAACCGCAGGCCGGACGCCCAGACCGCGGCGAGGTCGGTGCAGCGCGCGTGGCAGACGACGACCGGACCCGCCAGGCCCATGTTCTCCCGCAGCCAGGTGATCTTGGCCGGGCACGCGTTCGATCCGTAGGCGAGCACGGCCTGGCGTTCGCGCCAGCCCTCCGGCGCGGTGTCGAGACTGTGCCCGGCGCCGTCGAAGTGGACGAACGAATGCCCCGGCCGCGCTCCCGGATACGGGTCGGCGGGGAAATCGGCGTCGGTGAAGAGTTTCACCACGTCACCACGCTGCGGAGGACGTCGCCGTGGTGCATCCGCTCGAAGGCCCGCTCGACGCCGTCGAGGGCGATCCGCTCGGTGACGAACTTGTCGAGCGGGAGCCTGCCCTGGAGATAGAGGTCGATCAGCATCGGGAAATCGCGGGAGGGCAGGCAATCGCCGTACCACGACGATTTGAGCGAGCCGCCACGCGAGAAGAAGTCGATCAGCGCCACGTCGAGCCGCATGTCCGGGGTCGGGACGCCGACGAGCACGACCGTCCCCGCCAGATCGCGGCCGTAGAAGGCCTGCCGCCAGGTTTCGGGCCTGCCGACCGCGTCGATCACGACATCGGCGCCGAACGAATCGGTGAACTCCCGGATCGCCTCGACGACCTGGTCTTCGCTCAGTCCCTTGCTGTTCAGCGTGTGCGTGGCGCCGAAGTCCTCGGCCCAGCCGAGTTTCCGATCGTCGGTGTCGACGGCGACGATGGTCTTCGCGCCCGCCAGCTTCGCCCCGGCGATCGCGGCGTCACCGACACCGCCGCAGCCGATGACCGCGACCGAATCGCCGCGGCTCACCGCGCCGGTGTTCAGCGCCGCGCCGAGACCGGCCATCACCCCGCAGCCCAGCAGCCCGGCGACGGCGGGTTCGGCGGCGGGGTCGACCTTCGTGCATTGTCCACTGTGGACGAGCGTTTTCTCGAGGAACGCCCCGACGCCGAGCGCGGGGGACAGGGCGGTGCCGTCGGCCAGTGTCATCGGCCGGGCGGCGTTGAACGTCGAGAAGCAGTACCAGGGCCTGCCGCGGCGACAGGCCCGGCAGGTGCCGCAGACCGCGCGCCAGTTCAGGATCACGTAGTCGCCCGGTTCGAGGTCCGTGACGCCGTCGCCGACGGCCTCCACGAAACCCGCGGCCTCGTGGCCGAGCAGGAACGGGAACGCGTCGTTGATCCCGCCCTCGCGGTAGTGCAGGTCGGTGTGACAGACGCCGCACGCCTTGACCGAGACGACGGCCTCGCCGGGCCCGGGATCGGGCACCGTCACGGACTCCAGCGAGACCGGTTCACCCTTGGCGCGGGAAACGACGCCTTGGACCTCGTACGGCATGCCCACCTCCGAGTAGTCGACTCCGTAGCTTGCCACGCGGGCAGCCCGGATCGCGACATCCGCTCGGGTGGGGAACCGATTCAGTGCCCAGGAGTGATGATGTAGGCGACCCCGCCGGGGCCGCTCGAAACGCCGCCATTCGTGTTGTACCGCTTGGTGCGCTGCCAGATCGTCTCGAACTGGTGTCGTTTGTAGACATTTCGGACGCGGTCGTTGCTGCTCGCCGCCGGGTCGTTCGCGATCACGTCACCGTCCTTCGTGAAGCCGATGACGACCATGATGTGCCCGGCGGTGCCGTAGCCCGCGCCGTCGAGCTCCTCGGCCTTGAACGACTGCGACGTGATCACCGGGATGCCGCGCGCGATGTAGTTCTCGAGTTCATTCAAGGAGTGCAAACGGGTGATGTGCCCACGCAGTCCGAGTGAAGCGGCGTACGCGGTGTTGAACGGCCAGTTGCCTGTTCCGTCGTAGGCGTAGTCGAACGTGTAGCGGGCGGCGTACGCGACGGTCGGATCGACGTAACCCTCCGGAATCCACGTCATGTCCTCGCGCTTGGGCCGTTTGCCCCAGTACTCGGCGACCATTTCGGTGGACGTGGGGCTGCACCAGTTCTCGCCGCCACCGCCGTACTCGGGGAACTGTCCTTTGTGGATGTTCTGCGCGTAGGCGGGCACCTTGAGCTCGACGCCGGTGGCGCGGCCCGGCTTGGTCGCCTTGACCTCGAAGCGGTCCGGGACCAGCGACGTCATCGCGCCGACCGACGACACCGACGGCGTGGCACGGGAACCGGCTTCGCGGTACAGGCTGACCCGCAGCTGGTACGAGCGGAGCGCGACACCCGCCTTCATGACCAGCGTGTCGACGTCGACCGCGGCGTTGGCGTCGCTCTGGCCGTCGACGCTGGTGCGTTTGATGTCGGCGTCCCCGCTGGCCCAGCGGCCCATGACGTACCAGGAGGTCTCGGCGCCCGCCGCGGTGCGGCCCTTCGCCTCGACCTTGAGCCAGGTCTTGGCCGGCGTCTTCGCGTTCCACGACGCGACGAGCTGGGAGGCGTCGAAGCCCTGTGCGTGGCTCCGCGACGTCCATTGGCCGTATTCGTAGGTCTTCGTGGTGCCGAGTTCGGGTTCGGTGTGTTCGATGGTGCCGATCGGGCGGTCGATGCGCAGCGCTCCGTGATCGAGATCGAGCCCTTCCAGCCTGCCGTCCCGGAAACCGTGGTGACCGGACCATTCGTGGTAGTCGATCGACTCGTCGTCCGGGCGGCCGGGACTCGCTTCCGCCGTCTGTGCCGTCACCGCTGTCATCGTCGCGATGGTCAGCAGCGTGACCAGCCCTCGTATGCGCATCCCGGCTCCATCCCTAGAGTCCACCCAGTAAGGAAGGAATTTTCGCCGGTTATGCCGGGTATGTAAATAGTTGAGGGCCGGGGTCGCGGGGGTTCGGTCGCGGCCGTGGGGCCGGCCGTGTCGCGAAAGCCACTTTCGGGACCTCAGGCGTCGCGAAAGTGGCTTTCGCGACGCATCTCGACCGTGGCTTTCGCAACCTGCCACCTTTGCCTTCCCCCTCACGAGGCCCAAGGGTCAGGCGAGCGGGTTCGGCAGCAGGAGTTCGGTGTTCTGGTCTTGAGGGGTACCGACGGCGGACAGCGAAGCGTGGATGTCGTTGTACGAGAACTCGCGGTACAGCGACGCAAGCGCTTGCGTCGAAGTGTCCGAGTACGGCGCCTCGTACGGGGCTTCCGCTTCGATCAGGGTCGTGAACAGCGAAAGCGTGCCGTCGGCGTTGTCGGCGACCTCGATGATCCGCGCGTGCTGCGGGAAGTCGATGTGCGAAGCGGTGTTGATCTCCCAGAAGCTTTGCTTCGCGGTCTTGCCGGCGTGCGGGGTGATCTTGTTGTGGTGCGTGTGCCCGTTGACCCACGCCAGCACGTTCGGGAACCGGTGCAGCAGCGAGACGAACGTGTCGCCGTTGAGCCGGAGCTCCAGCGGATGCCGCGCGTCCGGGAGCACGTTGCCCATGGTGTCGCTGGTGTGATGGCTGAAGAGCACGAACAGCTCGTCCGTCACGTTCTGCGTGACCTTGCGCCCGAAGAAGTCGTAGTACGTCGAGCTGTTGCGCTTGAGCGTGTTCTCCACCCAGGTGAACTGCCCGAGCCCGATCGATCCGTCGGCAAGCCCGGCCATCGTCGTGGTGTCGAGGCTGATGCCGACGACGCCCGGCGCGATGCGGAAGGTGTAGTACACGTTCCGCCCGTCGGCGTTGTTCTCGCTGAACCCGTGGCCGACCGGGCCGGGTCCGGTGTTGGCGGAATCGAGGTGGTGCCGCACGAACTCCGCGGTGCTGAACGGCCGCCGTCGCTCGTCCGGGGTGACCTCGCGGATCGTGCCGGAGCCGCCGAACAGCTCCGTGACCGGGACGCCGGAGCCGGACCCGATCGCCTTGGCGAGTTTCCGTGACGTCGTCTCGTCCTTGCCGATCACCTTGAAGCGGCCGGTGTACCAGGCGTCCATCCCCGGCAGGTCCGGCACCGTGCCGACGATGCTGTCGTCGTGGTTGCCGAAGGTGCAGAACCACGGGATGTCGAGACCGGGCGAGGTGAAGGTGTTCGAGGCCGCGCCGAGCAGGCCGGGCAGCTGCGGGAACCCCTTCTTCGTGTACGCGTCGTCCAGCGGTTTGCCGGGGTTCCAGTAGTGCGAAGACCCGGAGGTCTGGACGCCTTCGTGCGCGTTCGGGTCGCCCGAGGTCGGGTTCACCGTGCCGCCGTTGAGCACCTTGAGGAACCATTCGAGCTCGATCAGCTCGTGGTTGTCGGTGTTGTCGCCGGTGGTGACCATGAAGTCGATCGGCCGTCCGGTGAACGGGCCGGCCTTCAGGCTGTTCACCCGCTCCACCAGCGCCGTCGTCGCGACCGGGCCGAGCGTCTCCTGCGGCCGGTGCGCCGAGCCGACGAACGGGTGCAGGTACTCGAACCGCGCCGGGCTCTCGGCGTCGGTGAAGTGCAGGTCGGTGAACTGCGCGAACGAGGCCATCGCGCGACGCCGCTCGTCGCGGCCGGACTTCGGCGCGGCGAGGTCGCCCCGGACCACGAGCGGCCAGCCCGGTCCCGCGGTCAGCCGGGTGTAGCCCGGACCGGTTTTCAGCGGGGCCGCCGCGGCTTCGAGGGTGGTGCCCGCGGTGCGCACCGCGCGGGCCGAGGTGCGCGCCAGCGCCCGGTCGAGCGCGTTGGCGGTCGGCGTGCACAGCAGCAGGCCGACGCCGGCGGCGCCCGCCGCGGTGAAGGTGCGCCTCGAGATGTCGGACATGGCGGTGCCCCCAGTCGTCGCGGATGGTCGTCGCGGAAGGACGATGCCGCACGACGTTAGCCGTGGGGTGAACGTGGGAAAAGGGTAATGCGAAGATTTGTCACGTTCGGCCGAATACCAAAGGAGCCAAGCGGGCTGGTTACGCTGGCCGCTCGGCGAAACGAGGAGGTGGCCCCGGTGGGTGCTTCGGCTTGGTCTGTCCGTGGCCGGTTCGACGGCGACCCCGGCGCGGCGCTGGACGCGATGAAGGCGCGCGTCTTCGAGGAGGGCGACTACCTCTGGGAAGGCGACGAACTCGGCCGCCCGGATTCGATCGACGACCTGTACGAGGTCGAGAGTGTCCAGGAGTCCGGGACCCATTCCGTGCTCGACGTCCACGAGTTCATCAGCGCCACGGGCGAGGACGACTTCGGTACCATCCGGCCCTTGACCGACGCCGAACTCCTCGCCGCGTTCGGCACCGAGGAGCCGTCCGTCGCCGCCTTCGACGAACTCGACAAGGCGGGCCGCCTGCCGTTCGAACGCCGTCCGCGCTGGAGCGCCAACTGCGCGCTGCTCTACGAAGACGACGTCGCCGTCGAACTGGCGATCTGGGGTGTGTCCGGGGACTAGGGTGCGCGGGGTGGGGGGGGGGGGGGTGGGGGTTGTTGAGACGGACAGCCAACAACCCCGCGGCGCCAAGCCCCGCCCCGACCCGGGAGGGGTATGGGGTGCCGCGCGCCGGCCGGCGGGCG
>NZ_JBIUAQ010000023.1:0-56977 GCF_044547565.1 Amycolatopsis sp. NPDC052450
AGCGAATCCCCGCGACCCGACACCATGAAGTCAGCGGAATGCTCACGGCCTCAGGCGACAGCATCTTCACCGCGCGAAGCAAGAACAAGATCCTTCGGCACCACGCCGAATCACCACACGAACTTCCGACTCGGGACACTAGCGAGGTGTCGTCCGGTCGGCGGCACCTTGCCACAAGCTGGACCGCGCTACCCCGTATCCGTGGCCGGCTTTGACCACTCGATCAGGGCGTCGACAACACACTCGATGTGTTGCGAGGCTGTCAGGTGGACCGCAAGCAGGAGCCACGTCAGCGTTGGAGGAGGCCCGCATCGCCGGATTCAGATGCGGAAGTCCCGAGTGGACCGTTGCGCGAAAACAGGCATGCCCCGACGCTGCCTCGATGAGACGGCGACTATCAGACGGAGACCACATATGAGGCTGGATAGTGCGCTGATCGCGGCAGCGCTGGCGCTGACCGTGACCGTCGGCGCCGGATCGGCTTCGGCTGCCACGGCCGAGCCGGTAACGTACGTCGCGCTCGGAGACTCGTCGGTGGCAGGGCCCGGGATCCTGCCCCAGGATTTCTCGCCTTGCCTGCGGTCGCTCCGGAACTGGCCGAACGTGGTCGCACGGCTGCTCGGTGCGGAGCTGACCGACGTGAGCTGCAACGCCGCGACGATCGACGACATGGCGGGCAGGCAACTCGGGTTCGTCGCGCCCCAGTACGACGCGTTGCGGCCGGACACCGACCTGGTCACGATCACCGTCGGCGCCAACGACATCGGCCTCGGGTTCGTGGTGCCGTCCTGTTACAACGCGTTCCCGCAGCCGATCGGATCCTCGTGCAAGGCCCGTTACACCGCGGGCGGGGTGGATCAGTTGACCGGGCGGATCGCCGCGATCGCCCCCAGGGTCGGCGCGGTCCTCGATGAGATCCACCGCCGCTCGCCCGACGCCCGGGTCGTCGTGGTCAGCTACGCCACATACTTCAAGCCGGGCGGTTGCTACCCCAAGGAGAGGATCTGGGGCGTCGACGCCGACTACCTGCAAGCGACCTGGGACCGGTTACACGCCACACTCGCCACACAAGCCGGAGCGCACAACGCCGAGTTCGTCGATGTCCGCACACCCAGCGCGGGGCACGGCATCTGCGAAAGCATCACAGAGAAGTGGATGGAAGGCACGCTGCCGACCTCGCCTGCCACCCCCTTTCACCCCAACGCGACAGGCATGACGCAAACCGGTGCCGTCGTGGCAGCCGCGATCGGGGCGTGACACCGCCCCCTGAGTGATCGACACGCCTGAGACCCGGGTCGCCGTCTTGCATGGTCGATGTCGTGGTCGCGCTGGCGACCGGCGAGAGCGCGGCACTCCAGTTCCCGCTCCACTGTCCGGAATTCCGTCTGCCCGCGCCCCGGACACGCGATTCATCACAGTACGAATCCGATTACTTGGACCGCGCGCTATCGGACCCGGCAGTCGCGATAGTCCGTGCATGGCATCTCGATCAGCATCGAAACAACCCGGAGCCGAGCAGCACTGGATGCTGGCCGTCAGACCCGGCGGTCAGCCCTTGCCGGTCACAGTGACCGCCAAATGGGAGTGGTACCGCTCCGGAAGCACACGCCATAGGCGCCGCTACGCCGCGATGGAGCTGGTGGCAATCTGCGGCGCCGCTGCCATCCCGGTAGTCGCCGCGACACCTTTGCCGTCCCTTGTCGTTGCCGTACTCGGCTCCATTGTCCTGGTCGCCACCAGCGTTCGAACGACATTCGGCCTCCACGAGAATTGGGTTGAGCAGAGCCAAATTCGCTATGCCATCGAGCGGGAAGTGGCCCTTTATCTCGTCAAGGCACCGCCTTACGACAGCGACGACGCGGCCGCAGAGTTGGTCACAACGGTTGAGGCGATCACGAGGGACGCCGGCCGACATTGGGCCGCTCGAAGACTCCACGGGCCTCCCACCCCACCTGCGCCGACAACCAGCCGAGCTGACGGCTGAGGTTGCCAGTCGCCGGCCGGTCTCGTCAGGGTGGGGCGCCAACCGGCGTAACTTCCCCATCATCGCCTTCCGCAGCCCACCTGGTCATCGACTCGCTTGCCAGGCTGTCCGACACACGGGCCGCGAGCGGCGACACGGCCGAAGCCGACCGGATACCCGACTTTCCGCGCACAACACCGCATCAGCGAGGCAAACCACGCGGAGCAGTTGCCGCGCCGGCCGCCGAATGAGCGGCAGTTTGCCCTTCATCGCTTCCCTGGCCTCCATCACGTCCGTACCGTCGCGCACTGGCTGATTCGCCGCAGTCAAGGAGAAAGGGAACGTCGTTGAGAAGATTGATGGTCGTACTGCTCGGCGTGGCATTGGCGTTGAGCAGCACTCTCCTGGTCACCCCGTCGGCGCAGGCCGCGACGGCACGGAACGGTGTCTGCGAGGACGGCGAGTTCTGCTTGTACTACAACAGTGATCAGCAGGGATCGGTCAGCGATTTCGACGCGTCGGTCGGTAACTACGGCACGGGCTCGGACTGCTATCACTTCCTCGGCGCGGGCGCGGGGAAGGGCCTGTGCGTGAAGGACAACGCGGCCTCGGTGTGGAACCGGAGGGACGCGGTGGTCACCGTGTTCTTCAAGGGCGGCTGGACGGGACCGATCGACTCGTTCACGCACGGCGCCAAAGGAAATCTAACCTCGACGTACAACGAAAACGTCGGGCACCTGCTCGGTCTGGTGGGGAACGACTGGCTCGAAACCGGGCTGTACCACAGCGACTCCGGCCGCATCACGTCCTATTTCGACGGCTATGTGAATACCTCAGGCAGACACGAGGGGATCGACTTCGCGCGCGGCTTCGGCGTTCCGGTGTACTCGATGACCCAGGGCTCCGTGATCAGGAAGACCGAGGGCAGCAACGGCAGCGGCGGCCTGTCCACGTTGGCGATCTACAACCGGGATCAGGATTTCACCGTCGTCTACCTGCATCTCAACCCGTCGAACGGGCTCGCGGTCGGTGAGTTCGTCAACCGTGGCCAGCAGCTCGGCACCGAGGAGTACCGCGGCGCCGGATCCACCCACACGCACGTCGAGTACCGGCCGGGCAGGCACGAGAGCGCGTCGGACAGCACCGGCGATCCGGTTCTCGACAACCCGGGCCCGTCGCTGTTCTGGCGGAACCACGGCTACAACATCTGCTGCGGATAACGTCGCCGCCTGAGCCGAGCGGGCTCCTCCGGTCGCGCGCCCGGCGACCTGACGTTGAACCGGCACTTTTTCGTCGAAGTTTCCGGTTGTCCCTCCTGTGCCGCTTGCCGACTCTGATGCGGCATCGGTGACGTGCGTCGCCGAGCGAACGCGGAGGACGCCAGTGACTCAAGGTGTTCACACCAGCCTGCTCAACGCCGACCGGGTACGGCTCTACGTGTCGGCGCTGCGGGCGAACCTGGGCGGGACCGTGATCCCGGCGGATGAGGGTCCGGCCCGCTTCGGCGAGTTGCTGCGGAGCCACCGGCACAGTCTCGGCACGACCCAGCGGGTTCTCGCCGCCCGCTCCTCCGTCAGCGTCCGAGCGATCAGAGACCTCGAGCACGGCAGGGTCGGCAGGCCCCGCCGCGACACGGTCCGGCTCATCGCGGCCGGGCTCGGCCTGTCCGGCCAGGCTCGCGCCGACTTCGAACGAGCAGCGGTTTCGTATCGACCGACCACCGGCACGTCAGCGCCGGGAACCCGCCGCAGGAGGAGACCCGTATGAAGCGTCCGTGGAGAGCGGCGATGGCCGCGTGAGATGAGGGAAGGCCCCCTTCAGCCCCGACTACCGCGTTTTCGATCAATTTCGATCAGAATCGTCGGCGAACCATGACTTTTCGTCGTCGCACCCGCTCTAACATCCGGAAAATGGACCGTCGTCCGAGTTCGTTGCTGGGTGAGTCACGGCGGGACGCCGGGCTCACGCAGGAGGAGTTGGCGGAGCGCACCGGGCTGACGGTGCGCAGCATCAGCAACATCGAGCGTGGCCGGGTCGCCCGGCCACGGCGCCATTCGGTGGAGGCATTGGCGCTGGGGCTGGGTCTCCAGGGCGAGCAGGGGAGCCGGTTCGTGCGGCACTACTGCCCGGACGCGGTGTCGCCCCCGAGAACGCCGGTCGCTTCGGTGCCCGCGCAACTGCCCTCGGGTATCACGTCGTTCATCGGGCGGCAGCGGGAGATCGACGCGCTCGACGCCCTCCTAGGCGAAGGAGACGGCGGGGGTGTCGTCGTGGCGGTGCTGGAGGGCATGGCCGGGGTCGGCAAGACCTCCTTGGCCGTGCAGTGGGCGCAGCGGGTCAAGCAGGACTTCCCCGGCGGGCAGTTGTTCGCGAACCTGCGTGGGTACGGGCCGGGGGCGCCCGCCGACCCGGGCGAGGTGCTGCGGTCGTTCCTGCGGGCGCTCGGCGTGCCCGTGGCGGATGTGCCCGCCGACCTCGACGACCGGGCCGCGTCGCTGCGCAGTGAGCTGGCAGGCCGCTCGGTCCTCATCGTGCTGGACAACGCCCGCTCGGCGGACCAGGTCCGGCCGCTGCTGCCCGGCCACGCGGGCTGCGCGGTGGTGGTGACGAGCCGCTCGGCACTGCACGGGCTGACGATCAGCGCCGACGCGCACCGGGTGCCGGTGCCGCTGCTGACCGAGCAGGAGTCGTTCTCCCTGCTCGACCGGCTGGCAGGCCCCGGACGGAGGTTCGCCGACCGCACCGCGCTCGCCGACATGGTGTCGGGATGCGGCGGTCTGCCGCTCGCCCTGCGCATCGTCGGTGAGCGGCTCGCGCACAACCGGAACCTGACGAGCGTGGCGTCCTCGATGCGTCCGGCCGGGAACCGGCTCGCCGCGCTGACCACCGAAGAGAAGACCACGTCACTGCCCTCCGTGCTGTCCTGGTCCTACGACGCGCTGCCCGCTGACGTGGCCTCGGCCCTGCGTCTGCTCGGGCTCCACCCCGGGCCGCACTGGGATACCGCCGCCGCGGCGGCGCTGCTGGGCACGGATCCGCCGGAGACCGGCAGGCTCCTCGACGCGCTCGTCGACAGCCATCTGCTGCTCACGCACCGCGCGGACGACCGGTTCGAATTCCACGATCTGGTCCGCGACTACGCCCGCGGCCGCGCCGACGAGGAACCGGCGCAGCGGCGATCGGCCGCCCTGCGCCGCCTCGCCGAGCACTGTGTGGCCGGGGCGGCCGACGCGGCCGGGTCGCTGACGGCGGGCGACCCCAACCGAAGACCGCTGCTCACGCCGATCACCGAGAACGTCAGGTTCACCGGCGCGGAGGACGCGGCGGCCTGGCTGGCGGCGGAACTGCCCACGTTGATCGCCATCGCGGAACAGTCGTCGGCAGTCGGTGACACGTACGCCCGCGACCTCTCGACCGTGCTGTGGCAGGCATTGCGGGTGCACGGTCACTACGGCGCCCTGCGTACCCTGCACCGTCTCGCGCTCACCGAGGCACAGCGGACGGGCGACGCCATCGGCACCCAGCAGGCGCTCGTCGACCTGGCCGCGATCTGCGCCAGGCTGGGCCATTTCGACGAGGCGGTGACGCATCTGACGCGCTGCCTCGACGTCGACGGGAGCCCGGTCGTCGCCGGCCGCGCGCTGAACATCCTCGGCACCGTGAACGCACAGCTGGGCCGGTACGCCGACGCGGCGGACCACCTGAGCAAGGCGGTCACGGTTTCCCAGGAGACCGGCGACCGCCTCAACGAGGGACGCTCGCTGTCCAACCTCGGCTTCATCCACGAACGCCGGGGCGAATTGGACGCCGCTCTCGACTGCTATCGGCAGTGCCTGACGATTTCCCAGCGCATCGGCGACCGGCTGAGCGAGGCGATTTCACTGCACAATCTCGGGGACGTGTACCGCGCGCTGGGCCGGTGGACGGAAGCCCACGACCACCTCCACCGGTCGCTGACGGTCAGCAGGGCCGAGGGGCACCGGGAGGCCGAAGGGTACGCACTGGCCTATCTCGGGCTGGTGCACCTCCGGCAGGGCGACGCGGCCACGGCCCGCCTGCATCAGGAAGCGGCGCTCGACATCGCGGTGGCGACCGGCATCCGGCCGCTGGAGACCCTCGTGCACAACGGGCTCGCGGACAGCGCGCTGGCGTGCGGTGACCGGCCGTCCGCGCTGGCGCACTACACGCGGGCCGCCGAACTCGCCCGGCTCACCCGCGAGCCGCATGAGGAGGCCCGCGCGCTGACCGGTATCGCCGCGACCCACGACGACGTCGGCGCTCCGGACAAGGCCAGGCCGTACCGCGAACGCGCGCGGTCGCTGTACGAGGCGATGGGCATCGCGATGGTGGCTTCGTGACCGGAACTCGCCGTCCGGCGTTTTCGAACAACTTCGATCAAGGTCACCGCACAAGATCACTATGCCGGTCCGCGAGTTGCCGATAACGTCTGCCGCGGTCAGGTAATTGACTGATGGAAATCACTCACTCGAATAAGACGGCCTCTTCTGGCGCGCGAATGAACCAGAGGGCCGACTGACCTATCGAATGCCATCAAGGGGTTTGGGGGGATTCGCCACGGCGTTCGATCCGAACGACGAGAAAGAGATGAACTTTGAAGAAATGGACGACACGGGTCACGACCGGTCTGGTGGCCGCGGGCATGGTGCTCACCGCGCAGACCGCGCCGGCGGTGGCTGAGGAGCAGGCGGACACCACCACGGTCGCCGAATCGGGAGTCGACGACGGCACGGCCGAGGTGGAGCTCACCGAAGAGGCCCAGGAGAGCGGCGACGTCACCGCCGCCGACTGCGGCGACTGGCGTCGCGCCTTGGCCGGCTACGGCAAGTGGAAGGTGAGCAAGGCGAACTGTGGCTACATCAGCGGGGATTCGAAGAAGAACCCGCAGCACCGCCGCTACACGTGGAAGATCCCGGCCGGCAGCAACGGCCGGGTCTGTGTCCAGGCGGAGGGCCACTACTGGAGCACCAAGAAGAAGAAGAGCGTCGCGACCTGGACGACGGCAGGCTGCGGAACCGGCGGCACGGTTGTCGTGCGCTGGTCGGGCCCGCCGAAGAAGGGGGGCGGCTACCTCGGCCTCGCCGGAACCCCCAGGGTGCGGGCGAAGGTCCAGCCTGGCTTCGGCGGCGCCGCGTACAGCTGGAAGTGAGCCTGCTCGCACCGGTCTGACCGGCGACCACCACGGATCCGGGACACCGCCACTCCTCCTCTCCTGATAGCGGTTGAAACGCAGATAGACCGCACCGAGGCTCGTCCGCGCACTCGCCTGGACCAGCGGGTCGTGTCGTCCATCCAGCCACGCGTGTCGTCCCCCGGATCACCCGTGTCGTCCGTTCGATCACGTGACATCGCCGGTGCTGGACCTCGTGAGTGGTGAGTGCCTGGGTACAGGAAGGGGGCCTTCCTGTACCCAGGCGAGCAAGAGCCCATCCGGCACCAGCGGCCGCCGAATCTCGTCTAAGGTCGGTCAGCATCGGTCCGGGAGTCACCGCCGGACGGATCGGTTTCACGTGTCCAGGGGGTTCCCGTGACGGAGGAACAGCCGCCGAGCCCGGTCGGAGCTCGGTCGTATGACGAGCTTTCCCAGCGGCTGCGGCAGGCGTTGGCCTGGGCGGGGTTGACCCATCGGGAGCTGCACCGGCGGGTGCGGCGCTTGCGCACGGCCCGGGGGTCGGCCGACCTGCCCGCCTACAACACCGTGTACCGCTGCCTGCTGCCGGGACGCAAGCGATTGGACGTCGAGCTGGTCGTCGACATCGCGGCCGTGCTGCTCGGCATGGACGTCGCGGCGGAATGGCGGCAGGCGCACCGGGTGATCACCGGAGACGCCACCGAGGCGGCCGTGATCAGCGTTGCCGATCACCTGCCCGCCGGGGTCGGCGGGTTCGTCGGCAGACAGGAGCACCTGCGCCAGGTGCTGGAGGCCGGGCCGGACGACGCCGGTGTGTGGGCGATCTCCGGAATGGCCGGGGTCGGCAAGACCCGGTTCGCCAGCGAGGTCGCGCGGCTGCTGGCCGAGCGGGGCCGGTTCGCCGACGTGCGGCTGGTGGTGAATCTCCGCGGCTTCGACGCGGATCGGCCCGCCGCCGACCCGGCCGCGGTGCTCGAAGGCTTTCTGCGCCGGCTCGGGGCGTCCGGGAGCGAGATCGGCTGCCTCACCCTCGCCGACCGGAGCGCGCTGTTCCGCAGGCTGCTGGACGGACGGCGCGCGCTGATTTTGCTGGACAACGCGGAGTCGGTCGACCAGGTGCTGCCGTTGCTGCCCGCCCTGCCGACCTGCCTGGTGCTGGTCACGAGCAGGCGCCGCCTCGCCGGGCTGGACGCGGCCCGGCACGTGACGCTCGACGTGTTCACGCCGGAAGAATCGGTCGAGTTGCTCCGCGACGGGATCGGCGACGAACGCGTCGACGCGGAGCAGGGCGAAGCGGCCGACATCATCGAACTGGTCGGCCGGTTACCGCTGGCCCTCGCACTGGTGACCCGCCGGTTGGCCGCCTCGGACGAGTGGACGATGGCCGACCATCGAGACCGCCTCGCCGATCTGCGGACCATGCTGCGGCTGGACGACGGCGTCGAAGTCGCGTTGCGCACGTCGTACGACGAGCTGGCCGAACCGGACCGGGTACTGCTCGGCTTGCTCGCCGCCTACGCGGGTCGAGATGTCGACGACCACGCGGCCGCGGCATTGGCCGGTGTCGAGGTCGGCGTCGTCCGCCGGCAACTCGACGATCTGGTGGCGGCCAATATGGTCACCGCCCGCGCGTCCCGGTTCGAACTGCACGACCTGGTCCGGGTGTTCGCCGAGAAACGCGTCCGGGAGAACGTCCAGGCCCGGGTGCGCCGGGCCGCGGCGGCCCGGCTGCTCGACTTCCAGCTGGCCACCGCCCGAGCCGCGCTCGTCACCTGTTTCCCCCACGAGGCGGAGCGGTGGGAGGACCTGCCGACACCCGCGATGCGGGCTCTCGTGTTCGACGGGGCGGACGAAGCGATGGCATGGCTGGACGCCGAGCGGGTCAACCTCGTCGTCGCGTCCGGCTGGGCGCTGAGCGAGGGCCGCGACGAGCACGTCACGCGGCTCGCGTGCGTGATGACGAGCTATTTCGAGGCCCGCGTCCACGTGAGTGACGCACAAGCCCTGTTCGGCAACGCCGTCCGGGTCGCGTCCGGCGTCACCCGAGGGCACGTTCTGAACGGGCTGGCCATGACCCACTGGCAGCGGGGGAACACCGCCGAGGCGCTCGTCGTCCTGGAGGACGCGATCAAGGAGTTCTCCACCGCCGGTGAATCCGATTACGTCGTCAACCTGTCGGGGAACGTAGGCCTGTTGCTGACCAGCCTCGGCGACTATCGCGCCGCGTTGCCCTGTTTCCGGCAGGCCATGGAGTTCGCCGTCGCGAGGAACAACGAGTCGTTCCGGGCACGGCAGTTGTGCAATATCGGCCTCGCCGAAATGCGGCTGGGGAACTATCCCGCCGCCGTCGACGCGTTGTCCCAGGCCCTCGACGTGACCAGGGCGAGCGGTGACCATCTCTGCGAATGCCGGACGCTCGACGGTCTCGGCACCACGTTCTGGCGGATGGGAAAGGACACCGACGCCTGGGCCTGTTACGAACAGGCGCTCGCCGTGGCGAGGCAGACGCACAACCGGGCCGACGAGGGCAAGGTACTCAACCATCTCGGTGTCCTCCTCGTCGAGGCAGGGCGGTTCGACGAGGCGTTGGCGCATCACCGGCAGGCCATCGATCTGGCCAAGGAGATCGGCAGCAGGGAAGGACTCCTGGCCGCGAGCAACGACATGGCGGCGACCTTGCTTTCCGCCGGGCGGGCGGCCGGCGCCGTGCGTTGCCTGCGGCAGTCGATCGAGTCGGCGACCGCGGCGGACAGCCGCTACGAACTGGCCAGAGCCCAAAGTGGACTCGGCGACGCACTGTTCTCCGCCGGTGATCCGGTCACCGCGCGAAAACACTGGCAGACCGCGCACGCCGCGTACACCGAGATGGGTGTGCCGGAGGCCGTCGAGGTCCACGAGCGTCTCGTGTCGGGATCGTAGGGATCACTCGGCTTTCTTCGCGAAGAGGGGCCCCTTCGAAACGATCAGCCCGATCCCGAAGGTCAGCACCGTGATCCCGAAGAAGCAGAGCAGCAGGCCGCCGATCTTCGCCTCGGCGTCCGTGTCCGGGCTGCGCGCCGAGTTCGACGAATTGGCGATGACGGAATCTGGATCGGCGATCGCGTCGATCCCGACGACGAACAGGGCCACCGCGCCAAGGATCAGGATGATCCCGCGGATGACGCGCCCGGCGCTACGGCGCGGCGGATCGGCCTGTCGGCCGTGGTCAGGGGCATTGGACTCCGACATGGCCCGCAAGATATCAGTGGACTGTCCGGTAAGCCCGGTTGCGGCAGGTCTGCCGCTCAGTCCTCGGAACTGCGACACCCGGGCACGAAGCGCTCACCGTCGAAGACCATCTCGAGTGGCGGACACGGCGTGGCGGGCCGCCGGCCGGCGCGAAAGGCGTCACGAATGGCGCGGCGGACCTGCGCCAGAGGAACGACTGGCCGTTGCGAAGCGAGACTCGACGAGTGTCCTTCTTCGGCCAGGTCATCTTGATCGCTCCTCGGACGCACCGGTACGCAGGAGGACGTACGCGTCTCTCCACTCGGATGCGGATTGTGGTGGCGCGAGTTCGACTCCGGCTATCCCGCCAGTTGCGGCGAACTCCGCCATGAGGTCGGCCATCAGATCAGCTGCCTCACGCGTCGTCTCGGACGCGTTCAAGGGACCATCGAGACTGAGGCCGAGTACGAGGGCTCCTTCTTCCGTAACGGTGACGATGGCGCCGCAATGTCCGATTGCTCGTAGGTACAGGGAGAAGGCACGTTCGGCCGCGTCATCCCGGCGTAGCTCCGCCAGCGCGTCAGCGTCGCCATGAGCGGGTTCGTGCGAGACAAAAGTCCGAACGAACGCGGGGAATCTCGGGTCGCCCGGCCGCTCGACGTCGACGTAGCGATCGATGAAGCGCGACAGCGAGCCGTCCCGGTCGACGGGCTCCACCCATACGTAGACATCGAATGCCGGGGGCACACCAGATGGTACCGCGCGGCCTGGCCGGATCACGCTCTTCGACCTGAGGGCGCGTGACCGTGGGTCGCGGCCCAGGAGATCAGCTTGCCCATGTTGGCCACATAGGTGCCGGTGCTGATCACCGGCGGACGCTCCTTCGGCCGGTACGGCGGCTCCTCGGGTGGAGTGAGTGGATCGTAGGGCGAGGTGTCGTACAGGTCTCCCACGTGCTTGCTCATATACGCCTTTCCGACGTAGGGCGTGGCCGGGGAGAGACCGCGATAAGGGTTGGTGATCGCGTCCGCAGGGGTCAGCCAGTAGTCCTTGCCGCCGAGCCCGTCGGCCAGCGCCGTCGCCTCCGCGTCCGACACGAGAGGCAGCTGTGACGGCGCGCCGAGGAAGAGGTCGGTGAGCTGAGGCTCGCGCGGGGTGAAGTAGCGAGGGAGCGGGACCGGGACGCCGCTGAGCGGCGAGCGCGCCTTCAGGTCGGCGACCTGCGCGGGGGTGAGGGCCCGCAGTTGCTCGTAGGTGGCGCGCAGCGCCACGGTGTCGATCACGCGGCCGCCGGAATAATGGCTCAGCGTCGCGCGGTGGTCGTTGTCGGTGTAGTAGGCGCCGTTGCGGACGTTCGAGCCGAAGCGGTGGACGAACCGCGCCCGGTTGGTCTCCAGATCCACGAAGGTGGGATGGGTTCGCCCGGCCAGCAACGGGTTCTCGGCATGCTGCCGCGCGGAGAGCGGGCAAGTGTCCAGCCAGGCAATGGCTTCGGGAACACGGTCGAGGAACACTCGATCACCGGTGAGCCGGAAGTAGTGGAACAGCTGCTGCACATTGGTCTGGGTGGTGTGCGTGGCCAGGGCGCGGGGTTCGTAGGACCGCGCACCCGCCGGAGCACCCGCGGGCCTGCCGCCCGATTCCCTGGCCAGGTGCTGCAACGCCCAGCCCGCCTGCGGGCCCGGCTGCTGCAGGCGGCGCAGGCAGTCCATCGCGCGCCGGATCGGCCCGGCCAGGCCCGGCATGTCCAAAGTGGACATGCACATCAGCAGGAACTTGATGTTCTCACCGAGGACGTCGTCGTTGAAGGTGACGTGCCCGGTGTAGTCACCGTCCTCCATGCCGTGCCGGATGTCGGCGGGCAGCCACGACGGCAGCACCTCGGGCCACGGCGTGTCCTTCACGGCCCCCGCGAACCGGGGAAAGCGCTGCGGCCAGCCGCCGTCGGCGATCCCTCCGCGAATCTGCGCCTTGACCACGAAGCGCAGGGCGCGATCGAGGGCCACGCGGAACCGGTGATCGCCGCGTTCCAGGTAGAGGCGCAGAATGAGCTGCGCGGCGGAGGACGTACCCGCGTCGTCGAAAGTCGCGTTGCCGTAGTAGTGCTGGAACTCCTCCAGTCGCCAGCCGTTCGCACCGACGGTGTCGTACCACTCGCGCAGCGCCTTCGTACCCGCGAAATCGTGCACATAATTCCAGCCGCCGACCGGCAACTGGACGGCCGCCAGCGCGAGACCGGTGCGCGAGGCGGCGCGGTAGAAGGATTCGTCACCGGTGGCGTGGTACGCGTCGAGCAGGCTGTGCCCGATCGACGGCGTGCCCGGCGGCTGCACCCAGCACATGGTGCGGTTGGCCGCCATCTCACCCCAGGTCTGGGACAGGTCGGGCAGGTAGCTCCAGACATAGGCGCCGCGATGGGAGAGCTGTTCGTCGAAGAACCCCGCGGCCCGGCGCATGGCCGCCGGAATTCCCGGCACGGCGGCATGAACGGTCTGGTGTCCACCCGCGAGGACGGCCACCGGCACAGCGGTGGCGAGGAATCCGAAGCTGCGGCGCGTGAGGCTCATGATCACATCTCGATTCACATATCCGAACGACGTCCACACTTGTAAACGCATCGTGATAGCTGGGAGCGCTCCCGTCAAGCCGGATCGTCCACCTGGAGCAATATCGGCGAATCGCGGTGCGGCTGGCCACACGATTCATCAGTGTGAACCGGGAATCGGCGATCGAGGGTTGACGCGACGCCGGTTCATTGGTCTCCTGTTCTCGGCGCTTCGCCATCGGATCCGAATCACTCCTCTTAGGACATTCAGTTTTCATCGACCGCAAGGAGGCGGCGTGATGAATTTGCGTCCTTTTAGATTTCTTTCGATTCTGACTTTGACCGTGGTCGCTTCGACGACCGTGGTGGCCACCGGCGTCAATGCGGAACTCTCCGCGCGGGCGGCACCGATCGGCTGGGCGAGCCAGAACGGCGGCACCCACGGCGGTGGTGCCGCACCGCCGATCACGGTGACCTCGGCGTCCGCGTTGAGCTCGGCGGTCAGCGGAACCGCGGCGGCGGTGGTGCGGGTCTCCGGCACCATTTCCTGTTCCGGCATGCTCAAGGTGGGGTCCAACAAATCCATTCTCGGTAATGCCGGCGCCACGATCGATGGCTGCGGCCTGACCTTGAGCGGATCCAAGAACGTGGTGATCCAGAACCTGTCCTTCCGGGGCTGGGACGACGACGCGATCAACATCGAAAAGGCCTCGACCAACGTGGTCGTCGACCACAACACGTTCACCAACGGATACGACGGCGCCGTCGACATCAAGCGCGCTTCGGATTACATCACGGTGTCCTGGAACCGCGTGCACGGGCACAACAAGTCGATGCTGCTCGGGCACAGTGACGACAACGGGAGCCAGGATATCGGCACCTTGCGGGTGACCTATCATCACAATTACTTCGACGGCTCCGGGACACGGCATCCGCGTGTGCGATTCGCCAATCCGGTACACGTGTTCAACAACTACTATCGAGACAACGAATACGGTGTCGCGTCCACCTGCAAGGGGGGCGTCCTCGTCGAGAACAACCATTTCGACAACGTCGACGAACCCACGCTGGTCGGCTACGCGGGTTCACCGGCAGGCACCCTGGTGCAGCGCGGGAACCTCTTCACCGGATCCGGTTCACCGCAGGCGAGCGGAACGGTGGCCGGAATTCCGTACTCCTACAGCCTCGAGTCCGCGAGCGCGGTGAAGGGCAGTGTGACCGCCGGCGCGGGAGCGGGCAAGATCCTGCCCTGACCGGTCACCGCCCCGGAGCAGGCAAGCGCCGGGGCGGTGCTCCGGCGGGTCGGCACCATCCGCCGCGGGCGCCCGGTCGTTCACGGTCCGAAGTGGACGTATGAGGCCCAGATGGCCGGGTTGCGGGGAGCCGAGTCGCGCAAGGCACGCACGGTGCGGTGGAGCAGCTGGGCGGTGCCGTCGAGACGCAGGCCCGAAGGCCCGAGCAGCCCGCTGTACACACTCTTGGTCACCTCGGCCGCAGTCCGGTCCGTGATGGTCCACAGGGTCGCGATCACCTGCCGGTAACCCGCGAGCTGGAGTGCCGCGGCGAGGTGGATGGCCTCGTCGGGCAGGGTCGTGCCACCGATCGCCGTGCTGCAGGCCGACAGGTAGGCGAGTTCGGCGTTCTCGAGATCCAGCTCCGCGACCTCGAGCACGGTCAGTGGTTTGTCCCACAGGTAGAGACTTCCCGTAGAGGGCTGTTGCAGGTTTTGTCCGCCATGGCAGGCGAAATGTGCGAGTGCGTGAGTGCGCAGGTCTGCGGTGACCGCGGCGTGAGTGGCGGTGTCGGCGACACGCGACGTGCGACCGAGAGGGAGCGTGCTGGAAATGAACTCGGCTTCCGCGCGGGCGCAGGGCAGCGGGCACAGGTCCGGGGTGCCCGGAACTGGTGGGGTCTCCGGCATGCTGACCACGAGGACACGTCGGTCGGCGGGCTCGACAGCGTCGGCGCTGTTCGCCTTCGCCAGCGCACGCAGTGTCGGCGTGTAGGACGACACCGCGCGGTCGATCACCGTGCGTCCGGTGGGGGTGTCGGCCGGGTCGTGGTAACCGGCGGCGTGCAGCGGGAGCAGGGTCAGTGATCCGGTGGGGCACCACCACAGTCGTGGCAACGCTTCGTCGTGACCCGTGTAGCCCAACCAGGTCAGCACCGGATCGGCGACGGTGTCCCACAACCATTCCAGGGTCGCGTGCACCGTTTGCCTGGCGCCGGTGGTGGCGAGGTCGCCCGGCTCGCCTGGATTTTCCAGCAGCTCCAACGCCCGCAGGTACCCCTCGGCCCGTCGCTCGGCCTCCACATACGACAAAGCAGGCAGCGGAACGTGCTCGACGTCGCGGTCCCGGTGCACGATCAAGGCGTCACATCGGGCTTCGTCGACGTTGAGCAGGACGATGGGACCGTCGGGCAGACCCTCGCGCAGGGTGTCCAGCGGCGGGATCCGCAGTAGGTACTCCAGTCCGGGCAAGGCGCGTGCTTCGGCGAGCAACCGGTCCCAGTCCTCGGCCAGCTTGATCCGGTCGGACCGCATGCGCTGGCTCGGGTCGCTCCACGGATCGGTCGTGGCGGCGGCCTCCGGGATGTCGGGCACGGTCGTGCCCGCCAGCTTCGTCGCCACGGCGCGCAGCCGATCGTGCAACGCGAGGTCACGTTCCCGCAGCATCGACAGGTCGTCCCTGGTCTGCAACGCCTGCGACCACAACACAGAACGGCCCTGCTCGAGCAGTTCCACGGCGCGGCCGGGGTCACCGGCCTCCAGCGTCGCGGCGGCGGCCGTCCTCACCATGCCTTCCCACACCGTCAGCCTGCGCTCGCGCGCGTCGCGTTCGACGCCGTGCCAGGCCACCTGGGGCATCAGCGCGACAGCGACGCCGAACGCCTCCGTCGCGGAGGCCCAGTCGCGCTGCCGGACGGCCGACTCGGCCCACAATCTGGCCGCGGCCGCCCGATACGTCGGTGCCGTGGCGGGAGATTCGACCGCGGCTCGGTAGGCGGCGACCGCGGCGTCGAGGCCTCCCCCGCCTTCGACACGCCTGCGTTCGTGCAGCCTCCCCAGCGTCACCCAGGCCAGCGCGACCCGAGGGTCACCGGCGGTCATGCTGTCGATCGCCTGTCCGGCCAACTGGATCGACTCGGCCGCGTCCGCGTCGTCACCACCGCGGTCGTACCTGGTGTGCAGCACGGTCGAGAGGTTGAGGACGCACAGCGGGTACATCGAGTGCGTCACGTCGGTGATCGCGACCGCCTCCCGGCCGAGTGCGACGGCCCGGTCCAGTGTGTCCCGGCCCGGGCGCCGGTCGCGGCGGGTGCGCAGCAGCCCCGCCAGGTTCATCAGGATCTCTCTCCGGTTCGGGCTCTGGGGCGTGCTGCGGTCCGCCGCCTCGTTCAAGGCGGCGACCGCGGCGTCGAGGTCCGCCGTGTCGCGCCTTTCCAGGTACCGGATGTGCAGCGCGGTCCCGAAGTTCATCAGGCACATCGACACCGCCGGGTGGTTCGCCGGCGCGGCGGCGACGGCCGATCGCCCGGCGTCCACGGCGGCGTCGAGGTCGGCGGCCGAGCCGAGCAGGCCCGCCCGCGTACGTAGCGCGTTGGACAGGTTGGTCAGCATGATGGGCCGCATCGTGTGCCCGGGGTGGGCGTCCTCCGCCGCCTCGAACAACGCGTCGATGGCGGCGTTGAGGTCGGAAACCGTTCCGGTCCGATCGAACCGGGACCACAGTGACAGCCCCAGCGTCATCAGGTTGACCGCCGAGGCGATGTACCAGCTGGGCGAGCGTGCGGCCTCGCGGCCCAAGTCGATGGCGGCGTCGAGGTCGTCGAGATCGCCCGTGGCCAGCGATCTGGTTAGCAGGCCAATGGCCAGCGCGGTGACATGGACACCCCGTTCGGCCGGTGTCGTGCCCGGCAGGGCCACGGCGCGCTCGGCGGCCGCGATGGCCTCGTTCAGATCGGCGCGCTCCGCCAGGATGCTGTACCGGCCACGCAGTGCGGACGCCAGCTCGGACAAGGCGTTCGCCGCTATCGCGTTGTTCGTGCCTGCGGCGGCCACCCCGCGGCGCAGCACCTCGATCGACTCGGCCAGCACCCCGATGTCGCCGGTCCGCTCGAACCGCAGGGCCAGCAGGGTGCCCAGCGTGATCAGCGTGTGAGCCCGGTTGGCCTCCTCGTCCTGGGTGCGGGCGAGGACCTCCCTGCCGATTTCGATCGCTTTGGTGAGCAGAGGCTCTTCTCCGGAGTCGAGATAACGCAGGCGGAGCGTGCCTGCCAAGAGGATCCCGGCCGTGATCCGGCCAGGGTTCGCCACTGGTAGCCCGTCACCCGCGACTTCCAGCAGTTCACTCGCCTCGGCGAGCGCGGCCGGGTCGTTCGACCACTGCCCGTGAAGCGACAGCGCGCCTCCCAGCATCAGGCTGAGTTGGGCCGTCTGGTCGCGCGATCCGGACGAAGCAAGACCGGGCCGCAGCACCGCGATAGCCTCGTCCAGATCCGCGGTGGAGGCCATGGCCTGGAAGCGGGCCCGCAGGGCGAAGCTGAGATAGACCCGGAGCGTCGGCAAGTCTGGACTGTCCGTCCTGGCCCGGCCGAGCGCCGACCGCAGCGCGTCGACGGCCTCGGTGAGATCGGCGGGGTCGCGGACCCACTCGTACCGGTCGATTTGTGCGGCCGCGACATTCCCCGCCAGCAGCAACGCGTCGGGGCTTGTCCGAAGGGCCGCCTTGCCGCTGTCGATCGCTTCGGTCAGTGCGCTTCTGTCGCCATGGCGGTAAAAGCGGATGCGAAGCACCTGGATGAGGTTGTTCGCGAACATGGCCCGGTTCATTCCGGTGGCATGCGCCAACGCGGCCCGCAGTGTCGTGGCGGCCGCCTCCAGATCCGCTTGGGCACCGGTGTTCTCGTAGCGGGACGTAAGCGCGTTGCCCAGGGTGAGGGTGACCGTCACCGTCGGGACCTCGCCGGGTGGCGTTGCCGCGTAGCAGGTTTCGATGGCTTCGGTGAGCTTCTCGGGGTCGCGCTCCGAGGTGGCCGTCGAGGCCAGGATCGTGGCCAGAATGCCGAGCATCCGATATCGGCTCGAGTCGTCCGCGTCGGTGGCGGCGAGCGCTGAGCGGATCAGCCGGGACGCCGTCTCCCTGTCGGCGGGTTCGCCCCTGGCTTCGAAGCGTTGCAAGTGTGCCAACGCGGTGTCCGCCTGCAGGCCGGGCAGTTCGGCGCCGTCCGCGGGCAGGGCCTCGACGACCCGGCACAACACGGCGACGGACTCGTCGAGGTCGGCCGGGTCCGAATTCCGGCTGTACCGGAAGCTGAGTGCGTTCGAGAGGGCGGACGAGCAGTGCGTCAACGCGGGGACGTCGGGAGCCAGCGGCACCGTCGCCCGCAGCGTCTCGATCCGTTCGTCGAGGTCCGTCGCCTGGCCTGTGCGCAGAAAGCGCCACCGCAGCAGTTCCGCCAGCTGCCAGAGCTGCTGGGCGTGGATCACCGTGTCACCGGGCATGCCCTGCGCGGCCGCTCTCGTCGTCTCGATGGCCTCGTCGAGCTCGCCGAGCTCACTGTCATCGATCGCGCCGTCGGTGCCCGCCGGCTTGATCGCCTCATACAGCACCATCGACAGGGCCGTGAGCATCGGCGCCCGGCCGTGTGGACCGCCCGCGCCGGCCGCCTTCGCCTCACGAAGGACGTCCACGGCTTCCCGGAGGACCTCCTGGCCACCGGTTGCCTGGTACTGGCGGCGAAGTGACTCACCGAGAGACAGCAGCGCGGTCCCTCGAAGCGGACTGTCCGCCGGAAGTCCCGCCAAGGTCGCTCTCGCCGCCCTTATCGCCTCGGCGGGGTCCGTGTTGCCGGCTCGCAGCACGGTCGCCAGCGTGGCCTCGACCGCCCACCTCAGCGGGTGGCCTTCTCCAATGGCCGCGTCGGCCTCCCTGGACAGTGTGATGGCTTCGGCCAGATCGGCTTCGTCGGGACCACCAGGTGTGGTGAAGGCCGAGGCATACGCGAACCGGGTCTGGAGCGAGCTCGCGAGGTTGAGCTTCGCGGTGACATGCGACTCGCTGCCCTCGGGGAGGCTCCTCAGCGTCTCCCGGAGGTATCGGACACTTTCGGCGATGTCGGTGGGATTGCCCGTACGGACGAACCTGGCCCGCAGGGCGCTGCCTCGCAACAGGAGCGCTTCACCGAATACCGGGTCGTCCGAAGCGCAGCTCGCGAGGACTTCCCTGGTCACCTCGACGTACTCCTCGACCACGGCGAGCGGACCACCGATATTGGCGTGGGTCTCCAAGGCCAAGGCGAGCTGCGACAGGTAGGCGACGCGGTTCGGGTCACCGGGCGGCAGAGACGATGCCGCTTCCCGCAGGAGCACCGTGCTTTCGGTGAGGTCACGTTCCTGCCCGCGGATGCCGAACCGGGTAAGCAGAACGACCCCGAGGGGAAACCGGACCGCCGCGGCCATCGGGTGCCCGGCCGACTCGAGTGCCGCGCGGCCTGCCGCGACGGCGTCGTCCAGATCCGCCTCGGCGGTCGTCCATTCGAAGCGCTGATTCAACAGCACCATCAGGTTGAGCCGGTGCGCCGGACGGTCGGCCTCGCCGCCGACGTCGACGGCGGCTCGACATGCGGCCGCCCCCAGGTCGGTCAGGACGGGATCCGCGGCCGCCAAAGCGGCGTCGGTGATCACCGACGCGTAGAAAGGTCCGAGCTCCGCGGGCGTGAGCCCCGGATAGTGATTCTCCTGAAGCCAGCTGAGCACCGGCGGTGGCACTACGTCAGGAAAGGATTCGGCAAGCGGGGCGAACAGTTCCGTACAGATCTGGAGATCAGGCCCGACGCTGCCCGGCGGCAGGGCGCAATGCCGCAGCCAGTGCAGCATTCCCAGTTCTCGAAGCAACCCGGGAGGCAGGCCGGTACCGATGGCAGGCAGGACCAGGCGAGCGGCGTCCGCCACGGCGGCGGGCGTGGTGACCTCGTCGGCCTCGCCTGTTTCCAGACAACGGCGAATACGTCCCAAGAGCGAGATGTCCACTCCTCCTTCGCCACCCACTACGGTGCGGTAGACGATTCAGGATGGCACAAGGGAGGGGCGACGTGGCGGTATTCGACGAGGGACAAGCACTCGTTCTGTGGTGCACTGGCATGCCGGATCTGCGCCAGGCCGCCATCGCCGGCCGATGGACCGACAGGCTCGAACGCGCCGCCTCCCGAGTGCGAGCGGGCGGTTCGGCCTTGGACGCGTGCCGGCAGTTCGACCTACTGGACGCCGAGTCGGCGGAGCCGACCAGGAGCGCGGGCACTCCCGACCGCATGCCCGTGTATCCCACACCACGGAGCGCTCGCGTGCCACGGACCGGGCGTGGCGACTACAGCTGCCCGCGCAAGTTGTGCTCACGCCACGACCATCGGGACAACGACGGGCACCCGCCCGTATGCGCCCTGTTCGACGACGAGCCGATGCTGCCGACGGGCGCGATGCCGTGAACCCCTTCTTGTCGTCGCTGAGCGGCAAACTCGCCGAGCGATGGGTCGCGACTCTCGTGCTGCCGGGGGCGTTGTTCATCGCCGCGGTGGTGTGCGCGGTCCGGCTGGGCCACCGCTCCGCGTTCGACCTCGCCTCGGTTGCCGACTGGATCGTGCGGGAGGCGCCGCGCCTGCCGATCGCGGTGGTGGCCGTGTTCCTGCTGGCCGGTGCCACGGCGGCGGCCATGGCCGCGCAGGCGGTCGGCAGCCTGGCCGAGGCGGTCTGGACCAGACCGTGGCGCGCACCGGCGAGCTGGCTCGCGCGGGGGCTGGTGGCCTTGCGCGGCAGGCTGTTCGATCGGGCGGCGGCCAAGGCGGGGGTGGACCCGGTATCCGCCTACCGTCCACGACACCCGGCCTGGATCGGCGAGCGGTTCCGGCTGCTGAACGTCCGGATCGCCGGGCAGTACCACGGACTCGATCTGGGCTTGGTGTGGCCGCGCTTGTGGTTGGTGGTCCCGGAAACGGTCCGTACTCCAGTGCAGACGGCCGAATCCCAGTTCAGGTCGGCCACCAGGCTCGTCGGCTGGGGCGTGCTGTACGTCGGCCTCGGGATCCATTGGTACCCCGCGATGTTGGCCGGAATCGGCACCGCCGTGCTGGGGTGGAGCCGAGCCCGATCCACCACCGCGACACTCACCACGTTGATCGAAGCCACGGTGGACACCCATCTCGACGTGATCCTCACCGCTCTCGGTCACACCGTGCCGGCCGCGGGCTTCACCGCCGATCTGGCCCGCCGGATCAACGACCGGTTGGCCAAGGGTGACTGACCACCCGGTCTTCGGAAACGCCGGGCGATAAGCGGCATGGGCGGACGCTGGACCGTCAACGTGTCGTTGCCACTCGGCCCGCCGTGGGGCTGGCCGGTACCGTCTCTTGATATGGACACATCCGCCTTCGCGCTGATCTTCGGTGATGGAGTCGTACGGGCGAAGCTGGACTGGCAACGGGTCGTTGACGAGTGTGTCGTCGAGGAACGGTATAGCCGCTCCCGCAAGGAACTCGGCGAACTGTGCACCGTTTGGTACGCCGACGAGTCCGGACGCGACGCTCGCTACGACCACCCGGGCGCCCGCCCGTTGCGGGTGTCAGAGGTCGCGATCACCGAAGCGTCGTGGCCACGCGCTCGTGCGTCCATGATCGCTGCGCTGCGAGAGCAGTACACCCGCACGGCCAGGCCCGTGCAGCTGACACTCCCGGGTTACCGAGTCGGTGACGAGGTGGTGCTGCTCGACGGCAACCATCGCGTGGCGGCGGCGTACCTGGCAGACGCCGATACCCGGTTTATACTTTACCTTCTTTGTGGTCCAACAGATTCCGGGATGTTGCCCGATCTTCGGCACTACTCGCGCTAGGTCGCTTCCTCTTCAGCGCCCCGTTCCACGGCGGGGTACTTGGCCTCCGCCTCGCGCATGGCGAAGTCAAACGCCAGGTTGCGCAGTGCCTCGCCCTGCTCGGTCTTGCGCAGGCGCAGCACGGCGGTCATGATCGCGAGGCTGATGAGCACCGCTCCCGGTAGGGCGATGACCTTGATAGCGACAGGCGTGCCCGACAGCACGGTCGCGTCGAGGGCGACGAGGAGCACGGGCACGATGGTCGACACCAGGATGTTGATCTCTGCCTCGGTGTTGTCGACGCTGAGCGCAGGCGCGCGTCCGCGCAGCCACAGCTTGCTGTAGGCGAACAGGTGCAACGACGCGTTCGCCTGATGTCCGCCGCCCGCGGGCAGGCTGCGATCGAGGGCGTCGTCTCGGCGCTGCTCGTGGGAATCCAGGTGTCGCAGGATCGGGTGCAACCCGGCGAGACGCTCGGCGAACTCGTCGCCGAAGGAAACCCGAATCCTGGCCCACGACGCAGGAAGCGTGGGCGCTGCTTTGCGGCGGTCGAACCGCTCCAACAGGGCGGTGAGCTTGAAGCCGACCTCCCTGGCCAGATAGCCGATCACGAAACTGGCCGCGACGGCCACCAAGACGAGCACGACGATGGCAGCACCCTTGACATTGGTGAGCGTGTTCATGATGAACGCGATATCGGACTGTCCGCGCCTGGCAAGGTGCACGCAGAGCACGAGAAGCTCGGTCACCACTACGGCCCCTGGAAGAAGCACGCTGGTCAAGTAGATGGCGGTGTAGAAGCTCATTCTGCTTGGCGCGGACTTGGCGGCGAGTCCGCTGACAGGCTCCATGCGGCCCGACTCTAGATCGACCTGGACGACCTGGGTAGCCGATGAGGGAATGCTGGTCGAGTTTCTACCTGACAAGACCAAATCGTCGCTCCCGATGCGGCAGAGGAAGGGGGCGCTCAGGCTTGACACTTTGCACGCCGAGTCCTGACCACGAACGCGATCTCGCCCGCCACACTGCTCTTGCTCAACAACCTCGCGGCCGTCTACGAGTCGGCGGGTGACGCCGACCTGATACCCGGGCCCCGCGTCGGTGGACAAGACCAGGTCACCCCGGACCCCGGTCATCGCCGACCTTGCAGGTGTAAAGGACTCCGCCGGAAGGACCAGCGACAGCGAAGTGAGGTGGTTCCCGGCGTTGAGGTCAGGTCTGCGGAGTCGCCGTCGCCGGTGAAGCAGTAGCGGGCGACGGTGTCGTCGCAGTCACGCGGGTCGCGGCGGACGATGCGGCCGGCGGGACTTTCCAGTGGGCATGACGAGGGGCCCGTCGCCGGTGTGGCTGGCGGGCTCCTCGGGCTCAGCGGTGGTGGAGGGTGTTGCGGCGGGGTTTTCGAAGCGGATCTCGATATTGGGGTGGGATGAACTCCGGTAGCCCCTCGGCGGCCATGCGGACTTCCCAATCACCGTGGTGGATCAACCGGTGATGGAAACCGCACAGCAGCACGAGATTCCGGAGATCCGTAGGGCCTCCGTCTGCCCAATGATGAATATGGTGAGCGTGACAGTTCTTCGGCCTGCGGTCACAGCCGGGGAACGCGCAACCGCCATCCCGGATGTTCAACGCACGTCGCTGGCCGGGGGTGACGAACCGCCGCAGCCGCCCCACATCCAGCGGCTCACCGGCAGCACTCATCACGACCGGCAGCATCAGGCAGTCACAAGCCGCGAGCCTTGCCTCGCGGGCGGTCATCGTCCCGACAAAGTCCAAGCAGGCGGTCCCGAGGCCGGTTTTGAGTTCGTCGAGTCCGATGGTGACATGCAGCAGAGTGCGGTAGCCGCTGGTGCCGGGTTGGTCCGGGCAGGCGACGGCGAGGTCGAGGACGTCGACCCACGCATCACCCATGCGTTCACATTTCATCCGCAGATCGGCCTGGCCGAACTCGTCCACCGGCCGCGGCCGGGCATAGGCCTCCAGGGCGGCGGCGGTACGGGCACCCGTTTCATCGTCGAGGAGGCCGGTGAGTTTCCAGAAGCCGTCTTTGCGGCGTTCCAGGGTGATTTCCCGGCGCGGTTCCTTGGGTTCGGGGTCTTTGGGTTCGTTGCCGTCGGGATTCAGCAACGCGAGCAGGTTCGCCTCGGCTTCCGCGAGTTGCCGGGGACCGGCACTCGGGGCAAGGTTGGCCAGGATCTTCTCCGCACCGGCCCGATCCTCAACCGAGGTATCGGCGGGAAGTTTCTTCAAAAACTCCAGGATCTGGTCGATTCGCTCATCCCCGACCAGACCTTCCGCAGCCACAGCGGCCGTGGCGGGCGCGACAGGCGGAACTTCGGTGCCATCCAAAGCCCGGGTCGGGTTCAACGCGATCGCCCGGTTCACCACCGGACTTGCTTCGCCCCGTGACAACCCCGCCACATCCGCGAACCACGCGGCCGTGGCCCCATACCCGTACAAGTCTTTAGCGCCCCGAGACTCGATCTCCGCCAAGAATTTCCCCAGTCCGGCGGTGGCCATCCTGATTACCTGCAAGGACTGCTGCACGCCATGGGCAAGCTCCAGCTTGCCAGCGCGCCACAACTCCTGCGGCAACTCGGGAAGGAAAGTCTCGGACACCCCACAACAATACCGCAAACAATCGAACAAGCGTTCGTAATTTTAAGCAACAATGAAATCGAACCAACAACACCGACGGGTGATTTGCGATGAGAAGGAGTTCGCACTTGCGTGACCGAGAGCAGGCAGAACCGGGTTCCCCAGGCGCTCGTAAGCGGGCCACGCAAACGTGGCACGTCCGGTGAACTCGCCCACGGGGTGGTCGTGAGTGGCGATTCGGGTTAGAACCCGAAGGCGTCTTAGGTACCTACGTGGTTGAGGCTGCGGTTGATGCCAGGCCGCGGACTCGGTAATCGCCACGTTCGCCCCTCAGGCACTAGCAGTCACGGCGGCTGCGCGTGAAGGCCCTCTTCCCTCGGCTCAGCCGAGGAAACTCGACGTTCCCCAGGTACGTGCAGGACTCCCGTCAGGCGCTCGCGTGAGTTGTCGCGGTCGTGGGGATGTCGTGAAGGGCCCCTTTGAGACCTTCACCGTCTCAAAGGGACCCTTCACGACATGAGAGTTCGACGCCTGGCCGTGAGAAGCGCCGAAGAGCAGGGAAGAGGGCCTTCACACGCAGAACCCCAGTACAGGAAGGGGTCCTTCATGTACTTCAAATCCGGCATCACGCAAGAAGCACCGCAGGTCACGCAGTAGGTGCCTAAGCAGAGGCTCGCCAGAACCCGAATCGCCACCACGACCCCGACCGAAAACTGCCGGGTCAGGTCATCGCGACCAGGGTCCGCCGCTTCCCCGTGAACGGCTCGCGTCCGTGCGCCATCAGCATGTTGTTGATCACCATGATGTCGCCCGGCTGCCACGGGAACGCGTAGCTGACCTCGTCGTACGTCGCCTTGATCGTGGCCAGGTCCGCCTGCGGGATCGGCGAGCCGTCGGCGAAGAACGCGTGGCGGGGCAGGTCCTCTTCGGGGTACAGCTCCAGCAGCGCTTCGCTGACCTCCTCCCCCAGGCTCGAGACGTGGAACAGGTTGGCCTGGTTGAACCACACCGTCACGCCGGTGTGCGGTTCCTCCATAAAGGACGGACGTACGTGCCGGGTACGAAGGCCCTCGTCGGTCCACTCGTACGTCTGCCCGTTACTGGTGCAGTAGTCCTCCACCGCCTGGCGGTCGTCGGTCTGGAACGCCTCCTGCCAGGTCAGCCCGAGGCCTTCACGGAACGCCCGCGCGTAGGTGACGCCGCCCGCGAACCGCTCGCGCAGGTCCGACGGCAGCAGGCGGTACATCGCGCGGCTGTCGGCGATCGGCGTCGCACCACCGGTTTCGGCCGCCGTGTCGCACAGGAAGAACAGGCGGGCCGGCCAGTGTGCCGAGTACGAGTTCTCGTTGTGCATCGGGATCGACTCGGCCGCGGGGTACTCCGTCGAGGTGTAGATGTTGCCCGAGACCGCCGATCGCGGCGTCGACCGTTCCGTGTACGTCAGCAGCGAGCCGCCGATCTCCTCGGTGACCTGGTTGAACACCGCCAGGTCGGCGGGCATCCCGCGCAGCAGGATCGCGCCGTGCTCGCGCAGCCGGTCTTGCAGTGCTTCGCGGTGCGCGCGTACCCAGTCCAGACCCGTGGCCGCGTACACGGTGAGCTTCGTGTGTTCATTGCCCTCGATGTGACCGAGGTTCGCCGTGAGTTCGGCGGTCATGACTCCTCCAGTTCGAATCGGATCAGCTTGGCGGCCTCGGCGTGCAGCGCGGCGAGGTCTTCGGTGTCGGCGAACCCCGCGGCGAGCACGTTGACCGCGTAGATCTCCTGATCGTCGGTGAGCAGCTGGCCGGGGCGGACGATCGTGACGACCTCCAGGACCTCGGGCAGGTCGGCGACCTCGTCGGTGCCCTCGACGCGGACCAGCCGCCCGGTGCCTTCGGCGTAGAAGATCAGGTAGCCCACCGGTACCGGCAGGCCCACACCTCGCGTGGGCGGTGGCGTGCCCAATGCCAGCGACACGGCTTCGGCGATGACGTCGATACCGGTCGCGAGCTTCAGCAGGACCGGCTGGGCGCCGCCTGCCGGGCGGCCCGCGTTCACCTCGACGATCGTCGGGCCCAGTTCGGCATCGTCGATCAGCTCCAAGTGAGCACAGGTGTTGTCCAGCCCCAGGGCGAGCGCGGCGGCCGTCGCGGCCGCGAACAGCCGTTCGGTGTCCTTTTCGGACAGTTCGAGTGGCGGGCAGACCATGCCCAGCTCGAACTTGCGCTCGTCGATCAGCGGCTTTTCCACCACAGCCACCGGCTCCGCGACGCCGTCGCGCACCAGGACGTCGACCGCGTATTCCGGGCCGCGCAGCAGGCCTTCGACGAGGAACACCTGCAGAGGGTCGATCGGCGACGGTCCGCCACCGATGAGCCGGTGGTACCGGGCGTCCGCCGACAGCGGCAATCGCTCGGCAAGCAGCCGGTACGCCGACGCTAGTTCGTCCACAGTGGACACCGTGCGCACGAGGTTGCTCGCGGCGCCGTTCACCGGCTTGATGATCGCCGGGAGCCCGACCGTCGAAGCCACCGACTCCGCCTCGGCAGCCGACGAGATCAGCGCGCAGCGCGGCCCCGGCAATCCAGCCGCCGCCAGCGCTTGCCGGACCGCGAACTTGTTGTGCGTCACGGTGAACACCGACGCCGGGCAGCGCGCGACGCCGAGCAGCTCGGCCGCACGCGCGACGCTCGCGATGATCCCTTCGGCGGCGGTCACCACTCCGGCCGGACGCGCGGTCCGCGCCCGGATCGCCTCGGCGACGGCTTCGGCGTCACGGACGTCGTCGACGAAAACGATGCCGTCCACCAGTTCCGTCAGCTGTGCCTGCTCGGCCGGTTCCAAGGGCTGCGTGACCAGTTCGGCCCCCAGCCCGGCCGCGCGGATGGCGGCCACGAAGTCGGCGATCCACTGCCCGGTGGTCTCGCAGACCACGAACGCGGTGTTCACACTTCCTCCAGTTCGAGCCGGACGAGTTTGCTCGCCTCCGCGTGCAGCGCGGCGAGGTCGTCGTGATCGGCGAACCCGGCCACGACGAGGTTGACCGCGTAGGTCTCCTGTTCGTCGGTGAGCACCTCCCCCGGCGAGACGGTGGTGACGACGTCGATCACCTCGGGCAGCTCGGCGATCTCGTCGAGCCCGCCGATGCCGGTCAACCGGCCCGAACCGGCCGCGTAGAGGATCAGCATGCCCAGCGGGATCGGCAGTTTCGCGGGTTCCCGCGCCGGCGGCGGAGCGCTCACCGCGAGCGCCGCCAGCTCGGCGAACACGTCGATGCCGGTGCGCAACTTGGCCAGCAGCGGCATGATCGACCCGGCGGGCCTGCCCGCGTTGACCTCGACGATCGTCGGACCGCGGTCGACGTCATCGATCAGCTCGACGTGGGCGCAGGTGTTGTCGAGACCCAGCGCTCGGACGGCGGCGACCGCCGCCGCGGTGACGAGCTCGGCCCGGTCGGCGGTGAGCCCGGCGGGCGGGCACGACAGCGCCAGCTCGAACTTCCGCTCGTCGATCAGCGGTTTGTCGAGGATCTCGACCGGCTCGGCCACGCCGTCACGGACCAGCACGTCCACCGCGTACTCCGGGCCGGACAGCAATCCTTCGACGAGGAACGTCGCCGAAGGGTCCAGTGCCCCCAATGGACGGTGGTAGCGCGGATCCGCCGACTCGGGCAGTCGCGCGGCCAGCAGCTCGTACGCGGCAGCCAGTTCATCCACAGTGGACACGGCGCGGACGAGGTTGCTGCCCGCCCCGTTGACCGGTTTGACGATCGCCGGGAGCCCGACCGCCGCAGCGACCGACGCCGCCCCGTCGGCCGACGAGATCAGCGCGTGCGCGGGTCCGGGCAGCTCGGCCGCGGCGAGAGCCTCCCGGACGGCGAACTTGTTCGCGCACAAGGCGAACACCGACGCCGGGCAGCGCGCCACCCCGAGCAGCTCCGCGGCGCGGGCGGTGCTCGCGATGGCGCCGTCCGAGCCGGTGAAGAGGCCGGCCAACGCGCCGCCGTCGATCTCCCGGACCTTCGCCGCGACGGCTTCCGGGTCGTGGACGTCGTCGAGCGCGACGACGTCGTCCACCACACCGTCCAGCGCGGCCCGTTCGGCCGCGTCCATCGGCGGGGCGAGCAGCACCACGCGGTGCCCGGCCGCCCGCATCGCAGGCGCGACTTCGCCGACCCAGTGCCCGCGGGCCTCCCTGACCAGCACTGCCGTACTCATGCGGCTTCCTTCCCGGCAAGCTTGCGTTCCCGTTCCTGCGCCCCGACCAGGTCGTCCGGCAGCGAATCGGGCACTTCGGTGTCGAACCGGCGCAACCGCCGCATCGAGAACCCGCCCACGTTGATCAGCAGCAGGAGCAGCGCGAAGACGACGTAGGCGAGCCCGATGCCCCGGGTCTCCCCCGTTCCGAGCACAGTGCCGACCGACCCGGTCAGCGCGCCGCCCGGCGCCAGCAGCGGCGAGAACCAGCCGACGGCCAGCGGCGCCAGCACCGCGAACCCGATCGGCAGCGTCGACCAGGTGATCGTCTGGTTGATCGCGAACACCCGGCCGTGGAACCGCTGCGGCACCTTGACCTGTACCAGCGTCGCGTAGATGCCCTGCGACACGGACATCGCGGCGGCGAGGAGGAACACCCCGGCCGCGACGACGATCAGCGACGGCCGCAGGCCCATCACCAGGCTGCCGAGCGCGATGCCGATGTTGCCCACGAGCACGCCGACCATCCGCCGGTGCCGCGGGCCACCCCACAGCGCCATCCCGATCCCGCCGGCCACCGCGCCGACGGCCTCGGCCAGCGCCACCTGCGCGACGTCGGTGACCGAGCCGAACGACAGCACGAGCGGCGACACCAGCACCAGCGCGGGGGCGAGGAAGACGTTCGCCAGCGCGAAGTACAGCAGCATCGTGCGGAAGCCGCGGTGGTTCCATGAGTACCGCAGCCCGCCCGCGATCGCCGTCAGCAGCGGTTCGCGCGGGCGCCAGCCCATCATGTCCGGGAACCGCACCAGCAGCAGGCCCACGATCGCGAACGCGTAGCTCGCCATGTCCAGGATGAGGATGCCGGACAGCTGGATCGTCGCCAGCAGCCCGGCCGCGAGCACCGGCATCAGCAGCTGGGCGAAACCGGTGGACAGCTGCGCGAGACCCATCGCGTGCCCGAGGTACTGCTTCGGCACCAGCTGCGCCACCGATGACTGATAGGCGATGCGCTGGAACGACGCTGCCACCGACCCGAGCGGGATCAGTACATAGAACAACCACAGCTGGACGTGCCCGGTGATCAGCAGCAACGCCAGTATCAGCTGGATCCCGCCGGCGACACTGCTGGCCGCGATCATGATCCGCCGCCGGTCGCCGCGGTCGACCAGTGCGCCCGCCACCGGCAGGACGAGCACGCCGAACAGCAGCGCGAGCGCCCACAGCAGGCCGAGGTCGGCGACCGAGCCCGTGCGGGTGTAGAGCCAGATCGGCACGGCGAACGACGTCAGCGCCGAGCCGGTCGAGGACACCAGCTGTCCGATCGTGATCGTGACGAACCGGGCCATACTCGGCCGCACCGCGGGTTTCTCGTCCACTTCTGCCCGATGGGTTTCGTGCACCGCCCAGCCCGCGTCTTCGCCGCGGACCCGGACGTCGAGTTCGCCGGGATCGTCCAGCGCCGGGTGCACGCGCGTGACGATCTCCGCGAGTTCGCCGGCCCGGTAGCGCAGGAAGAAGTGCCCTGCCCGGTCGAGCACCACGAGCGCGGTGGTGTCGGTGAGGAACTCCCATTCCCGGTACCGCTCGGCGTAGTAGTCGGTGACCGGGTCCTCGGAGCCGACCACCGACACGATCGGCGCGCGCAGCTTGGCCACACGGGCGTCGAGCAGGCCGCTGAAGTACTCCTCGGCGGCGCGGCTGTCGGCGCGCATGTTCGTGATGATCCGGTCGGCCTGCGCCGGGTCGAGGTCGTCGGTGTCGACGCCCATGCCCTTGAGCCAGTTCGAGTAGTACCGGTTGCTGCGCAGCTTCTCCAGCCGGGTGCGCAGCGTGCCCACCGGCCCCTTCATGCGGGCGAACGGGAAGATCGCGCCGATGTAGACGACCTCCAGCTCGCGGCCGCGTTCTTCGAGCAGCCGGGCGACGGCGACGGCGAGCGCGTTGCCGACCCCGCAGTGGCCGTAGATGGCCAGCGGGCCGTCGACGCGGTCGAGGATCTCGTCGGCCAGCCGCTCGACCAGGTCGTCGAAGGGAAGGGCCTCTTCGGACAGTCCGACGTCGTGGCCGGGGATGGCGACCGAGTAGAGCGAGTAGCCCTCCGGGAGCGCGTCGGCCAGGGGCTGGTAAACGATCGCGCTGCCGCCGCCGTAGGGGAAGCAGACGTAGGTCAGCGTCCGCTGCTTGGCAGGCTTGGTCAGCTCGTACAGCAGATGCCGCGGCCGGTCGGCGGCGTCACCGTCCATGAAGGACGCCAGCTCGCGGATCGTGCGGTGCTGGAACAGATCCATGACACCGACCTGGCCGGCGCCCGCCTTGCCGATCCGCGCCACCACCTGGGTGGCCAGCATCGAGTGGCCGCCGAGGTCGAAGAAGTCGTCGTCGACGCCCAGTTCGTCCACCTTGAGCACGTCACGCCAGATATCGGCCAGCAGGATTTCGACCGGGGTCGACGGCGCGACCAGCTCCTTGGTCGCGTCCCGGGACGCGACCGGCGCGGGCAGCGCCTTGCGGTCGAGCTTGCCGTTCGGGGTGAGCGGCAGCTCGTCGAGCGCGACGAACGACGGCGGGACCATGTAGTCCGGGAGGCTCTGCTTGAGCGCCGTCCGCAGCGCTCCGGGCTCGGCGTCGCCGACGACGTATCCGACCAGCCTCTTGTCCCCCGGCGTGTCCTCGCGGACGATCACGGCGGCGTCGCGCACACCCGGCTGGGCACGCAACGTCGTCTCGATCTCCCCCAGCTCGATACGGAGACCGCGCAGCTTGACCTGGTGGTCGATCCGGCCGAGGAAAGCGATCGTCCCGTCCGGGCGCCAGTGCGCCAGGTCGCCGGTACGATACATCCGTCCACTGTGGAACGGATCGGGCACGAACCGCTCGGCCGTCAGCTCCGGGCGGTTGTGGTAGCCCAGGGCGAGGCCGACGCCGGCGATGTGCAGTTCACCGGGCACGCCGACCGGGCAGGGCCGTCCGGCACGGTCGAGGACGTAGATCCGGATGTTCTGGATCGGCGCTCCGATCGGCACCGACGCGACCTCGGCGAGCGCCTCGGGCGTGCATTGCCAAGAGGTCACGTCGATGGCGGCTTCGGTCGGGCCGTAGAGGTTGTGCAGCTCGCAGTGCGGCAGCCGCCGGACGAACTCGCGGGCGGCGTCGAGCGGCAACTCCTCGCCGCTGCACACCACCCTCCGCAGCGCCGTGCAGGTCTCGACGCCTTGCTCGGCAAGGAAAAGCGTGAGCATCGACGGCACGAAGTGCGCGGTGGTGATGCTTTCGGACGCGAGCAGCTCACGCAGGTACGCGGCGTCCTTGTGGCCGCCGGGTTCGGCGAGCACGAGCCGCGCGCCGGTGATCAGCGGCCAGAAGAACTCCCAGACCGACACGTCGAAACCGGCCGGGGTCTTCTGCAGCACCGAATCGGTACCGTCGAGACGATACGCGCGCTGCATCCAGTCGAGCCGGTTGACGATGCCGCGGTGACCGTTGGGCACACCTTTCGGCTGGCCCGTCGAGCCCGAGGTGTAGATGACGTACGCCGGGTCGTCCGGTCCCGCAAGCGGCTCGGGCGTGCCTGCCGTCTCGGGGAGGTCGGCAGGGTCGTCCAGGACAACGACGGTGGCGTCCCCCGGTGGCAACGTTTCGCGCAACGCCGCCTGTGTCAGCACGACGGGCGCGGCCGCGTCCCGCAGCATGAACGCCAGCCGGTCGGCCGGGTACTCGGGGTCGAGCGGCACGTACGCGCCACCGGCTTTCAGCACGCCGAGGAGCGCGACGACCAGCCCGAACGACCGCTCCGCGAACACACCGGTGAGCACGCCCGGCCCGACGCCGAGGCCACGCAGCCGGTGCGCGAGCCGGTTGGCCCGCTCGTCCAGCTCGCGGTAGGTCAGCGACGCGCCGCGGAAGGTCACCGCGGGTGCGTCCGGCGTCCGGGCGGCCTGCTCCTCGACGAGCGCGTGCAGCGTGGTTTGCGGGAACTCGGCCGTCGTGGCGTTCCAGCGTTCCAGGACGAGTTCGCGCTGCCCGTCGTCGAGGATGTCCAATTCGGACAGTCGCCGGTCCGGGTCGGCGACGATCGAGCGCAGCAGCGTGACCAGCCTCCCGGCCATCCCGGCGACCGTGTCCGCGGTGAACAGCGCGGTGTTGTGCACGAACTTGCCGATCAGCCCGCGTTCGACCTCGATCGCGTGGAATTCGAAGTCGAACCGGGTCGCGGGCAGGTCCATCGGCAGCCAGCGGAAGTCCACTTCGGACTCTCCCGCCGCGCCCATCCGGCCCATCTCGTAGTTCTGCAGGACGAACATCGCCTGGAACACCGGCGAGCGGCTGACGTCGCGGGGCACGCCGAGCGCGTTCACCAGCCGCTCGAACGGGACGTCGGCGTGCTCGAACGCGTCCAGCACATGCCGCCGGGTGCGTTCGAGCAGCTCGGCGAACGTCGGGTCGCCCTCGAGCTGGGCACGCAGGGGCAGCATGTTGATGAACATGCCCGCCACGCCCTCCAGCTCGGGCAGGCCGCGCCCGGCCGACGACGAGCCGATCGCGAAGTCTTCCTGGCCCGAGTACCGCGAAAGCAGCACCTGGTAGGCGGCCAGCAAGGTCATGAAGAGCGTGACTCCGTGCTCGCGGCTCAGTTCACCGAGGGCGCCGGCGAGCTCACGCTCGACGAAGAACTCGTGGATCGCGCCGTCGAAGCTCTGCTTGGCGGGCCGGGGCCGGTCGGTGGGCAGCTCCAGGGGTTCGACTCCGGTGAGCTGCGCCTTCCAGTGCTCCAGCTGCCGGTCGAGTTCGCCACCGGTGAGCGTGCGGCGCTGCCAGTGCGCGAAGTCGCCGTACCCGATGCTCAGCGCGGGCAGCTCGGCCGTGCCGCCGGTGCTCAGGGCGTGGTACCGCGCGGCGAGGTCACGCAGCAGCAGGTCGACCGACCAGCCGTCGCCCACGATGTGGTGCGTGCACAGGACGAGCAGGTGTTCCTCGTCGGACACCTTGGCCAGGGTCGCCCGCAGCAGCGGACCCGTGGCGAGGTCGAACGTCTCGGCCGCGGCGGCGTCGACGGCGGCACGGGCCGCTTCCTCGTTTCCAGCGTCCACAAGAGACAGGCCGACCGTGACCGAGGGTTCGATGTGGACGGTCGGCTGCCCATCGTCTCCAGCCGGGAACCTCATCCGCAACGCCTCGTGCCGAGCGGGCAGGGTGTCCAAAGCGGACTGGAGCGCGGCGACGTCGAGCCTGCCGGTCAGCCGGATCGGCACCGGGATGTGGTACGACCCGGTGCCCGGTGCGAACTGTTCCATGAACCAGACGCGTTCCTGCTGATAGGACAGCGGGACGACGGCGTCGGTGGGGCGCGGCGTGATGGTCGCGGCCCGCTCCGTGCGCCGTCGCAGCCGCTGTTCGAGCAGGGCCCGGCGCGCGGCCGCGCTGCTGGTTTCGTCGATCGCGGTCATGAGAGCTCGCCTTCGGCCAGCTGACGCTGGACCTCTTCGTCGCTGAGCTGGTCGAGGTCCTCGGCGAGCCGCCGTTCGATCTCGGCGGCGAGCCCGGCGACGGTGGTGAGGGAGAACAGCCCTCGCACCGGGATGTCGACTTCGACCTGTTTGCGGATCCGGGACATCGCGCGGATCGCCAGCAGCGAGTTGCCGCCACGGGCGAAGAAGTCGTCGTGCGCGCCGAGGTCGTCGACGCCGAGCAGCTCGCCGAGCACCTCGGCCACGAGTTCTTCGGCCGCGGTCCTGGGTGCGACGTACGCCGGCGCCTCGCCGGGTTCGGGATCCGGCAGCGCGGCCCGGTCGAGCTTGCCGCTGGCCGCCATCGGCAGCGCCTCGAGCGTCACGAACCGGGTCGGCACCAGGTAGTCCGGCAACGTCTTCCGCAGGGCGTCGGCCGCCCCCTCGGTGCCGCCGACGACATAGCCGACGAGCGTGTCACCGCGGACCGCCACGGCCGCGTCCCGCACCTCCGGCAGCTCACGCAGCGCCGCTTCGACCTCGCCGGGCTCGATGCGATAGCCGCGCAGCTTCACCTGCTCGTCGACGCGGCCGAGGTAGTCGAGCGTGCCGTCGCGGCGCCAGCGGGCGAGGTCGCCGGTCGCGTACATCCGGCCGTACGGACCTTCGGTGAACTTTTCGGCGGTCAGCTCCGGCAGCCCGAGGTAGCCGCGGGCGAGCTGCGACCCGGCGATGTACAGCTCGCCCGGAACGCCCGGCGGCACCGGCTGCCGCCGCTCGTCGAGCACGTACACGCTGGTGCCGGGCACCGGACGGCCGATCCGGACCGGTCCGGACGGCAGTTCGTCCCCGGGTTCGATCCGGTGCACGACGCAGCCGACCGTGGCCTCGGTCGGGCCGTACTCGTTGACGACGACCGTGCCGGGGTGCCGCTCCCGCCACGGCTGAACTGCCTCGGCGGTCAGCGCTTCGCCGCCGAGCACCAGCTCACCCGTCGGGAACAGGTCCTCGGCGAGGACGGCGAGGTGCGTCGGGGTCGCCTTGACGAACGTCGGGCGGCCGCCGTCGACCACCGCACCCCCGGCGGTGAGGGTGCCGAGCAGCGTCGTCACGGTGAGGTCGAACGACGGTGACGTGTGCAGCAACGCCCGTCCGGCCAGGCCGGGGTACGCCTCACGCGCCCACGCCAGGTACGTGTCGACGGCCCGGTGCTCGACCTCGACACCCTTGGGGCGTCCGGTCGAGCCCGACGTGTAGATCACGTAGGCGACGTCGCCCGGTCCGGCGGCCGGTTCCGGGTCTTCGGTGGCCGCGGCGGACCACTCGGCGGGGTCGTCCAGTGCCAGCGTCTTGGTGTCCAAAGTGGACTCGCCGGTGACCAGCGCGAACGGGACACCCGCGTCGGCGAGGATCAGCGCCTGCCGCGGGGCCGGGTTGTCCGGATCGAGCGGGACGTAGGCCGCGCCGCTCTTCAGCACCCCGAGCACACCGGTCAGCAGATCCGCCGAGTTCGGCACGCACACGCCGACGACGGTGCCGGGACCCGCGCCCAGCTCGCGCAGCCGGTGTGCGACGCGGTTGGCACGCATGTTCAGCTCGGCGTAGGTCAGGCGGATTCCGCCGAAGTCGACGGCGGGTGCGTCCGGGATCCGCCGGGCCTGGTCCTCAAAACGAGCGTGCACCGTCTTGGTGTCCGAAGTGGACAGTTTCGTCGGGTTCCACCCGTTCAAGACCAATTCACGTTCGGCGTCCGAAAGCAGCGGCAGATCCACGACCGGCTGAGCGGGGTCGGCGACCGCCGCAGTCAGCAGCCGCACGTACCGCTGGGCCACGGCTTCGGCGGTCTCGCGGTCGAACAGGTCGGTGCGGTAGACGAGCCTGCCGTCCACGGCGGTCAGGTCGATCGCGATGTCGTCCTTCGCGGTGGCCGAGCGGATCGGCTCCAGCCCCGAGTCCGGCAGGAAGTTGAACCCGAGCTGATACACCGGCTGCACGCCGGGATCGCGCTCGGCCACGGCCGCCTCGGCGACCGTCTGGAACGGCACCTGACTGTGGTCGATCGCCTCCAGCAGCGTGCTCCGGACCCGGCCGACCAGCTCGGTGAACGCGGGTGCGCCCGAACAGTCGACCCGCACGGCCATCTGGTTGACGAACATGCCGATCAGGTCGGCCAGCTCGGGCAGGTCGCGGCCGGCGACCGGGACGCCGACGACGACATCGTCCACTCTGGACAGTCGTGACAGAAGTGCCGCGTAACCGGCCAGCAGCACCATGAACGGTGACGCCGAGAGCTCCCGGCCCAGCTCGCCGACCCGGTCGATCAGGCCGTCCGGGAGGGCGAAGTACACCTGGTCACCGGCGAACGTCAGCTCCGACGGCCGCGGCCGGTCGGTGGGCAGGCCGTGCACCGGCGGCAGCCCGGCGAGCTGCGTCCGCCAGTAGTCCAGCTGTTCGCTCGACGCTTCGAGCTGCCCGCGCTGCCAGGCCGAGTAGTCCGCGTACTGGATGGACAGCTCGGGCAGCTTCGGCTCGCGGCCCTCGAACACGGCGTCGCACGCCTCGCCGAGCTCGGATCCCAGCACCAGCACCGAGGCGGCGTCGAACACGGTGTGGTGCACGACGAACGTGAGCACCCACTCGTCGTCGGCCGTGCGGCACACCTGGGCCCGCCACGGCGGCGGCGAGTCGAGCGGGATGGCCTCGCGCGACACATCACCGACGAGTTCGGCGAGCCGGTCACCGCGGGCGTCGGCGGGCAGGTCCCGCAGGTCGTGCACCTCGGGCTCGATCGGCACCTCGGCGTGCACCACCTGCACGAGCGCGCCGCCGTCCATCCGGAACGACGTGCGCAGCGCCTCGTGCCGCCCGACGATGACGCCGAGCGCGGCGCGCCACTGGTCCGCGGTCAGCGGACGGTCCAGCCGGGCCTGGCAGTGCAGGTTGTACACCGGTGACGCCGGGTCGAGCTGACCGGACAGCCAGATCCGCTCCTGCCCGAACGAGGCCGGGAACGTCCATTCCTTCGTGTCGCTCATGATTTCCTGTTCTCAGTGTCTGTTGGCGGATTCGAGACCGGTCGGGTCTCGGCTGCCGCCTGGCGAGCATGTCGCGAAAGTGGCTTTCGCGACATGCGGTTTCCGGACCGGGTCGTGAAAGGTGGTGTCAGTTCAGGGTGTGTGGAAACAGGGACGTTGAATGTCCCTGTTTCCACACACCCCTTCCGGAACAGGTGTTCAGAGGACCTGTCACGCTGGACTGTGTGGATTTCGGGACATCTGACGTCCCGAAATCCACACGGTGAGGGACGCGGCCCGACAGCGGGACCAGTCACCGGCACCGCACCCGGACACGACACCGTTGCCTTACCCCTCAATAACCCGAAACCGCCCACAGGCTCAGCGTTCGAGCTTGGGGATGGTGGTCCGGGCGGGTTCGGCCGTCGCCTCGGCCTTGTCGGCGCGCAGCTCCTCGATCCGCTCGACCAGAGTGGCCACTGTGGACGCTTCGAACAGCGTCTTCATCGCCAGCCGCGTGCCGGTGGCCTTGCGCACCTGGGCGATGAGCTGGATGGCGACCAGCGAGTTGCCGCCGAGGGCGAAGAAGTCGTCGTGGATGCCGATCTTCTCCACACCGAGCAGCTCGGTCCACTGGCGGGCGATCTCGGCCTCCAGGTCGGTGCGCGGGGCGACGTAGTCGTCCTCCGACACCTTCACCGCCGCTTCATCCGGTTCGTCCAGCTCCTCGACGCTGACCTGGCGCTCGATCAGCTCTCGCACCGGGAGGGTGCTGATCACCACCTGCCCGCCGAGGCCGGGGGCCAGCGCCCGGACGAACGCCTCGGCGCCGTCCACCGGCCGGATCCCGGTCGACGTCTTGTCCGAATTGGACACAGTAGACATCGCAGGCGCCGAAGTCAGGCCACCGCCGACGGCATCCTGATCGACCTGCCGCAGCACGAAGTCCTCGATCGTGACGAGCACGCGACCGGACTCGTCGCACAGCGAGAGGTCGGCCGCCACCACCTGGTCGCCGCCGGAGTCGCGGTAGCGCAGGTGGCTGCGGAAACTCGCCGGGAGCGCGTCGTGCACGACGATCCGGCCGTAGCTCATCGGCAGGTAGGTTCCGCTCCCCCGGCCGCGGCCGAACGCGGTCGCGACGTCCAGCAGTGCCGGGTGCAGGCCCCACGCGCCGGCGTCACCCGCCGCCGCGTCGGGAGCGGTGATCGTGGCCAGCTCCTCCTGTGCTCCGATGCGGTGTTCACGCAGCGCCGCCCATCGCGGGCCGAAGGTGACCATGCTGGTGCGGCCGGTGCCGAAGCCGTTCCCGTCGTCGATCGGCTCGGTCCGCCCGGTCACCGCCTCGATGTCCACAGTGGACGTCGAGCCCGCCTCGGCCCATCCCGCGGAACCGCGCACGTGGGTCCGGCTCGCGCCGGCGACATGGCTGGTCACGGTGAAGTCGTCGCCGTCGAACTCCACGCGGTACTCCGCGGTGGAGCCGTCCGGGACGCCGAACGGCTCCAGGAACGCGACGTCCCGCAGCTCGACGACGTGCCCGTCACCGGGCTTCGGCAGCGCCGCGGCCACCGCCGCGCGGATGGTCTCCAGATGCCCCGTGCCCGGGACCACCGGCACCCCGGCGATCCGGTGCTCGTCGAGCAGCCAGTGCGTGGCCGCCGAGACGAGCCCGTGCGCGCCGTCCCCGGTGCGCGTGGTGAGCACGGGGTGCTCGACCGCTCCGAGTGCCCGCGACCGGGCGGTGCGGATCGTGGTCGGCGCGGCCACCTCCGCGGCCATGCCGACCTCGTCCCAGCCACCCCAGGCGTGCGAAACGAGCCGAGCACGCCAGCCGTGGTTTCCCCGCGCGTAGGCGTCGAGGAAGTTGTTGGCGGCGCAGTAGTCGACCTGTCCGATGCCGCCCGCCACCGCGGTGATCGACGAGCACAGCGCGACGAAGTCCATCGGCAGGTCGGCGAACGCCTCGGCCAGAGCCAGCGTCCCGGCGATCTTCGGGGCCAGCACGGCCTCGGCCGCGGCCCGCTCCTTCACCTCGGCGACGCCGCCGCCGGGCAGCCCGGCGGCGTGCACGATCCCGTCGAGGCCGCCGAACTCGCGCTCGGCCAGCTCACGGACCTCACGCAGGCGCGCCGCGTCGGTGACGTCGGCGGCGGCGACGTGGACCACCGCGCCCGCGGCCTCCATCCGCCGCACGGCGAGCATCGTGCGCCCGGCGCGGTCGGTGCCGCCGTGCGCGGCGAGGTGCGCGTCCCACTCCGCCTGCGGCGGCAGCCCGGTGCGGGCCAGGAGCACGAGCTTCGCCCGCACCCGGCGGGCGAGGTCCTCGGCGAGCGTGATGCCGATGCCGCCGGTCCCGCCCGTGATCAGATACCGGCCCCCGTCCCGCAGCACCGGTTCGGTGCTCGCGGGCAGTTCGAGCTGGCTGTAGTCCAGCACCCAGCGACGGCCGGAACGCAGCGCGACCTCGGCCGCCGCGTCGGCCGGGCGGAACAGCTCGGCGACGGCGTCCATGACGTCGACAACGTCGATGCGGCGCACCACCGTGCCCGGGACCTCCAGCGGCACCACCCGCGCGATGCCGGCGAGGGTCGCGTGCTCGGGGCGGGTCAGGTCGGTGCCGGTGACGTCGGCGATGCCGGTGCTCAGCACGTCGATCCGCACCGGCTCGCCCCATGCCTGGACGAGGTTGAGGACGCTGAAGAACCCGTGGTCCTGTGCGGCCATGCCGCGTTCTTCCCCGGCCAGCGTCCAGGCGTGCACGACCCGTTCGGGCCGGGCGGGCAGCGCGGCCACGAGCGCGTCGTAGTCCTCGCGCACCCCGGGCCGGATGGTGAATCCGGTTTCCGTCGCGGCGAACCCGTCACCGGGTCGCACCTCGGTGACCGTCACACCCGCGTCGCGCAGCAGACCGGGCAGGAAGTCGTCGGCGGCGAAGACGAGCGCGTTCGCGAAGGGCTCGCGTCTCAGGTCCGGTTCCGCCTGGCGCCACGCCGGGACCGCGAACCACTCGGACAGAGGCAGCGGACCGCTCCGCCGCGCGGGCTGGGCGGCCGTGGCCGGGTCCGGATCGACCCAGTACCGCTTGCGCGCGTACGGGTAGCCGGGCAGCGGCACCCGGTGTCCGAACGTCCGCGGCTGGATAGAAACCCCGTTCGTCCACAAGAGACCGGCCGCGCCATACAGGGTTTCGACGTCGCCGATCCGCTCGGTTCGGCCCGGCAGGCTCGGCTGCGGCGCGGGCATGCCCTTCGGCACCTGGCCGCGGGCCAGTCCGGACAGCTGATGACCCGGGCCGCATTCGACGAGCGCCCAACGGCCGCCGCGCGCGAACAGATTCTTGACGCAGTCACCGAACCGGACGGCCTGACGCAGGTGAGAGGCCCAGTAGGCGGGGTCGGTGGCCTGGGCGTCGGTGATCCAGTCGCCGGTGACGTTCGACAGGAACGGCAGCGCGGGCGCGATGCGGGCGACGGCGGCGACAGCCGCGGTGAACTCGGCGAGGACCGGGTCCATCATCGGCGAGTGGAACGCGTGCGAGGTCACCAGCTCGCGGCACTGGACGCCGCTGGCCTTGAGCGTCGCCGCGAAATCCGCGACCGCGTCCGACGGCCCGGCCACGACGCACGTGCCGGGCCCGTTCACCCCGGCGACCGCGAGGGTGCCCGGCAGCCGCGCGGCGACGCTCTCCTCGTCGAGCTGGACAGCCAGCATCGCCCCGGCGGGCATCGACTGCATCAGGCGGCCGCGCGTGGCGACCAGGTTCAGCGCGTCCGGCAGGGTGAAGACCCCGGCGACGGTGGCGGCGACGTACTCGCCGACCGAGTGGCCGATCATCGCCGCGGGCCGCACACCCCAGCTCTGCCACAGCTTCGCCAGCGCGTACTCGACGACGAACAGCGCGGGCTGGGTCACGCGGGTTTCCCGCAGCGCCTGCTCGCCACCGGACCGGAAGATCAGATCGCGCAGCTCCGGCAGCTCGGATTCGAGCAGCCGCAGGCATTCGTCGACGGCCGCGGCGAACACCGGCTCGGCCTCGTACAGCTCCGCCCCCATCCCGGCGTATTGCGAACCCTGACCGGGGAAGAGGAACGCCACGTTCGTCTCCCCCGCCTGTGCGGACACCAGGCGCCGGGGATCTCGCAGCCCGTCGACCGCGTCCTCGGAGTCACGGGCGACGACGACCGCGCGGTGCGGGTATTCGGTGCGCCCGGCGGCCAGGGTGTGGGCCACGTCGGAGAGGTCGAGATCGACGTCCCCCGCCAGCCGCTCGGCCAGCCGGTCGACCGCGGCCGAGAGCGCTTCCGCGGTGTTGGCCGACACCCGCAGCAGGTGCGCCGGGTGCGGCGTCCGGGACCGCTCGAGGACCGGCGCCTCCTCCAGCACGACGTGCGCGTTGGTGCCGCCGACACCGAACGAGCTGACACCCGCCCGCCTCGGTGCCTGGCCCGCCTCCCACTTCGTCACCTCGCGCGCCGGGTAGAACGGGCTCGCCGGGAAGTCGATGCCCGGGTTGGGTTCTTGGTAGTTGATGGTCGGCGGGATCAGCCCGTGCTCCATCACCAGCACGGCCTTGATCAACGAGACCACGCCGGCCGCCTGCGACAGGTGGCCGATGTTGGACTTCACCGAGCCGATCGCGCACCAGCCGGTGTCCGCGGCCCTGTCTCCGTACACAGTGGACAGTGCGGTGATCTCGATCGGGTCGCCCAGCGCGGTTCCGGTGCCGTGCGCCTCGACGTAGCCGATGGTGCGCGGGTCGACACCGGCCATGCCGACGGCCTGCGCGACCGCCTCGGTCTGCCCGGACACGCTGGGCGCGGAGAAGCCGACCTTGGTGGCGCCGTCGTTGTTGATCGCGTTGCCCAGTACGACGGCACGGATGTGGTCGCCGTCCTCGATCGCCTGCGACAGCCGCTTCACCAGCACGACTCCGACGCCGCTGCTCCACACCGTGCCGTTGGCGCCGGCGTCGAACGCGCGCACGTGGCCGTCCGGCGAGGTGAAGCCGTCGACGCCCATGTAGCCGACACCGTGCGGCATCTCCACGTTGACCCCGCCTGCCAGCGCCATGTCGCACTCGCCGTTGCGCAGCGCCTCGCACGCGAGGTGCACCGCGACCAGTGACGTCGAGCAGGCGGTGAACACCGCGAGGCTCGGGCCGCGCAGGTTGAGCTTGTACGACACCGAAGTCGTCAGGTAGCTCGGCTGGTTGCCGGTCGAGATACCGATACCGCCGTGCTGCGAGGCGAGGAGCCGCTCGTTGCGCATCAGGTTCTCGGTCAGGTATCCGGTGCCCCCGGAACCGCCGTAGACGCCGATCGCGCCGTCGAACCGGGCCGGGTCGTAGCCCCCGTCGGTCAGCGCGGCGTGGCATGCCTGGAGGAACAGCCGGTGTTGCGGGTCGGTGATCTCGGCCTCACGGCTGGTCATGCCGAACAGCTCGGCGTCGAACTCGTCGAAGCCGTCGACCACTGCGGTGGCGTTCACCCAGCTCGGATCGTCCACAGTGTCCGGTGCGGCGCCGCGGGCGATCATCTCCTCTCGGGTGGCGGGCACGATCGACTCGACGCCGTCGACGAGGTTGCGCCAGAACTGCCGCGCGTCACGCGCGCCGGGCACGCGGATGTCGAGTCCGACGATCGCGATCGGTTCGGCTCCGGGATCGCCGGTGCCGGTTTCGGGGAGGTGGTTCACGGTGGTGCTCCTATCAGGTGCCGGCCGGGCCGGCGGTGCGACGGGGTCTTCTGGTCTGGGTGCGGCTGCGGCGGGCGGCGACGCGCTCGGCGGCGCGGGCCAGTTCCGGGACGGCGGCGCCGCCGGAGTGCAGGTGCGCGGCGAGGGCGCGGACGGTGGGATGGCTGAACAGGTCGACCAACGGGATCCGGCGGGCGAGCCGGGCGGTGACCTGGGCGTGCACCCGTGCCAGGGCGAGCGAATTCCCGCCCACGTCGAAGAAGTTGTCGGTGTGCCCGACTTCGGCGACGCCGAGGACGTCGCACCAGGCACGGGCGATCACGGCCTCGGTCACGGCGAGCACCGCCGGATCCGCGGCCACCGACGGCGGGCGTGCACTGGCGCGGGTCATCGCGGCGGGCGCGGCGGTGCGGACACCCTCCCGCGGCAGCTCCGGCACGTTCGTCCCGACCGGCGCGTCCGGCGCCGCGGCCAGCGCCCCGAGCAGGGCGACGTAGTCCTCGGCGAGCCCGGCCATCCGGGCGTGGCCGAACAGGTCCGGGTTGTACAGCAGTTCGACGCCGTCGTCGTGGACGTACACCGTGAGGTCGAACGGCGACCCCGGCTTGTCGACCGGCAGCCACGCCGAGGCCACGCCGGGCAGGTCCAGCCGCGGCTCGGTGAAGTTCAGGACGTTGAACATCACCTGCACGAGCGGGGCGTGCGCGGGATCGCGGGGCACGCCGAGCGCCTCGACGAGCCGCTCGACCGGCGCGGCCGGATGCGCGGTCGCGGCGAGGAGTTCCGCACCGCCGTCGCGGACGTGCGTGGCGAAGTCCGCGGCGTCGTCGGCCCGCAGCCGCACCGGCACGATGTCCACGAAGAACCCCGCGACGTCCTGGCACTCGGCGAGCTGCCGGTCCGCGACGACCGTGGCGACCAGGTGATCGGTCGCGCCGGTCAGCCGCCGCAGCAGCTGTCCGAACGCGGCCAGCAGCACCCCCGCGCGCGTCGTGCCGGTGCGGGCGGCCAGTGCCCGGACCGACTCGACGGCACCGTCCGGAAAGGACTGACGCAGGCTCGCGCCCCGGTAGGTCTGCACGGCCGGGCGCGGCCGGTCCCGCGGAAGGTCCACTGTGGTCGGCGCACCGGTGAGATGTTCGCTCCACCAGGCGACGTCCACGGCCTCCCTGCGTTCGTCGCGTCCGGCCCGCCACACCGCGTAGTCCGCATAGGACGCCACCGGTGGTGGCAACGGCTCGCCCCGGTAGGCGGCCGACAGGTCGGCGCAGAGCAGGTCCTGCGACCAGCCGTCGAACACCGCGTGATGCAGCGTGAAGCCGAGCACGTGGTCCGTCTCGCCGAGCCGGTAAAGCCTTACGCGCCAGGGAGCCTCGCGGTCGAGACGCACCGGCGTCGCGGCGTCGGCGGCCAGCCGGGCCCGCAGCCCGTCCTCGATCACCGGTGCCACCGGCAGCGGAATGTCCGACGGCGGCAGGAGATCCGCCAGTGGCGCGCCGTCGACAGCGCGGATCCGCCAGCGGAGCACGTCGTGCCGCTCGGCGACCGCGCGCAAGGCCTGGCGCAGCGCGCCGACGTCCAGCGCGCCGGTCAGCCGGAACGCCATCGCGATGTTGTACGGCGCGGCGTCCGGGGCGAGCTGGTCGAGGAACCACAGCCGCCGCTGCGGCGGGGACAGCGCGGGCGCGTGCCCGGTGGTCAGCCCCGGCCCGGTCAGCGGCGGCGCGGCCGCGACCCGCCGGGCGAGCCCGTCGAGAGTTCCGGCGGCGAGGACGTCCTCCGTGGCGACGTCGGCGGCCAGCTGCGCCCGCAACGCCGCGACCAGGCGCATCGCGGCGATCGAATTCCCGCCCGAGGCCAGGAAATCCGGCCCCGCGCCGTCGCCGAGCACGCGCCGCCAGATGGCCGCGACCGCGCGTTCGGCCGGGGTGCCGAGCGGGCCGAGGTCTTCCCGTTGTCCTGCCAGTGCCGCTTCGGCCAGCTCTCGCAGGGCCGGCCGGTCGATCTTGCCGGTGACCGGGTTGACCGGCAGGCGGTCGAGCACCCGGAGCGCGGCCGGGCGCATCGCCGCGGTGAGCAGGTCCCGGCCGAGACTGTCCACATCGGACGGTGCGAACGCCGGTGCCAGGAAGGCCACCAGCCGGGTGCCGCCCGGCCCGGGGACGGCCTCCACGGCGGCGGCGTCGACAGCCGGGTGAGTCATGAGCGCGGCCTCCACCTCGCCCAGCTCGATCCGCTGGCCGCGGACCTTCACCTGCCGGTCGGCGCGGCCGGCGAACTCGAGACGGCCGTCGGGCAGCTCGCGGACCAGGTCGCCGGTGCGGTAAAGCCGTTCCCCCGGCGTCATCGGATCGTCGACGAACTTCGCCGCGGTCAGCTCCGGGCTGCCGAGGTAGCCGAGCGCGAGGCCAGGGCCGCCGATGAGCAGCTCGCCGATCTCGCCGGGCGCGACCGGCCGCAGCTCGGCGTCCACGACGTACGCCCGGTGGTTCGGCGTCGGCCTGCCGAGCGGCAAAGGGTCGGTGGGGAGGCCGGTGACCTCGTCGGTGACGACCACGACGGTGGTTTCGGTGGGGCCGTAGGCGTTGAAGAACCGCCGCCCCGGCAGCCAGCGCGCGGCGAGCTCCGCGGGCACCGGCTCGCCACCGCAGGCGATGACGCGCCAGCCGGGCACGGCCGCGGGGTCCACCATGGACAGCAGCGTCGGCGTGACGAAGCCCCACTCGACGTCGTGCTCGACGAGGAACCGCCGCAGCCGTTCGGGATCGGCACGGTCGGCGGCGCCGGCGAGCTGGACCGATCCGCCGTGCGCCAGCGGGACGAACACGTCGATGGTGAAGGCGTCGAAGGCGAGTGAGGAGATGCCGAGCGACCGGGCGCCGGGCCGGATCCCGAGAGCGGCGGCGAACCCGGTGACGAACGCGACCACGTTGCGGTGGCTGGTCAGCACGCCCTTGGGGCGGCCGGTGGAACCGGAGGTGTAGAGGAGGTGGACGAGGTCGTCCGGTCCGGCGGGGCAGTCGACGAGCCCGTCGGCGGGCGTGGGCACGTCGAGAGCTTCGATGCCTTCCATGGCACCGAACTCGGCCCGCGCGCAGTCGCCGACGACAAGGGAAACCCCGGCGTCCGCGGCGATTTCGGCCAGCCGAGTCTTCGGGCCGCCGGGTTCGAGCGGCACGTAGGCGGCCCCGGACAGCAGCACACCCACGACGGTCGAGATCAGCTCCGGCCGCCGGTCGGCGCAGACGCCGACGCGGGTGCCGGGCCCGGCACCCCGTGCGTGCAGCAGCCGGGCGACGCCGGTCGCCGACGCGACCAGTTCGCGATAGGTGAGCCGGGTGTCACCCTGCCGGACGGCGACGGCATGCGGGGTGCGCGCGGCCTGGGCGAGGATCAGCCCGGTGAGCGTGGTGTCCGGATAGGACAGTGGCGGGCCGTGGCCACCCACGACGGGCAAGGTGTCGGTCACCGAGGGGTCTCCTGGTCTGAGTGTCTGTGAGGCAGTGGGTCGATCCAGTGGCGTTCCCGCTGGAACGGATAACCCGGCAACGGGACACGGCCGGGATCGCCGTCCGCTCCCCATGCGATCTCGCCGCCCGCGGCCCAGTGGGCGGCCAGGTCCCGCTCCGCCCCGGCCGGGCCCTCGACGTCGGTCCCGTTCGCCAGCACCGCGTCGAGCGCGGCGACCGCCGACGCGACCGAGTCCGCCACCACGGCGGCCCGGCACGCGAACGCCCGCCGGAGAGAAAGCGTGTACGCCGTGTCCCCGAGGTCCGGAGCGTCCGTGGCGAGCCGGTCGCGCAGCCGGGACACCGTCTCGCGCAACGCCTTCGCGTCACGCGCGGACACCGGCAGTACGAACGGACCGTTCGCCGCCTGCCGCGGTGGGCCGGCCGGGGCCTCCTCCACGATCACGTGCACGTTCGTGCCGCCCATGCCGAACGAGCTGACCCCGGCCACCCGCCGCTCGCGGGCGGGCCAGTCGGTGGCCTTCGCCGGGACGTACCAGGGTCCGCCCGCCAGGTCGACCTCCGGGTGCGGGGCCGTGAAGTGCAGGTTCGGCGGGATGACGCCGTGCCGCACGGACAACACCGTCTTGATCAGCCCGGCGATACCCGCCGCCGCGTCTAGGTGCCCGATGTTCGTCTTCACCGAGCCCAGCGCACACGTTTCGGGCGGTGCGTCCCCGTAGACGCGGTTGAGCGCGGCGACCTCGATCGCGTCGCCGAGCGGCGTGCCGCTGCCGTGGGCTTCGAGCAGCGCGACCTCGTCCGGGGCGACCTCCGCGACGGCCAGCGCCTCGGCCACCGCGGCCGCCTGTCCGGCCGGTCCCGGTACGGCGTAGCCCGCGCGGTCGGGGCCGTCGTTGGTGATCGCCCAGCCAGGCAGTACGGCGTAAACGTGGTCGCCGTCGGCGAGTGCGTCCGCCAGCCGCCGCAGCACGACCACCCCGGCGCCCGAACTGAACCCGGCGCCCGCCGCGGCGACGTCGAACGCGCGGCACCGGCCGTCCGGCGAGACGAGCCCGCCGCCGCGGTATCGCGGCCACGTCACGCTCGCCCCGCCTGCCAGCGCGACGTCGCACCGGTAGTCCGCGAGGCTCTGCGCGGCCAGTGCCACCGCCGCGAGCGAGCTGGAGCACGCGCTCTGCACGGCCACCGCCGGCCCGGTCAGCCCCAGCCGGTAGGCGACCTGGCCGGGAAGGTGGTCGGTGAGCTGGCGGCCGGTCAGCCGCCCCTCCCAGTCGTCCGGATCGACGTCGCCGGTCACCGCCGGATTGCCGAACAGGTGGAACAGGAAGTAGCGGTTCACCGAGGTGGCCGTGAACACCCCGACCGGCCCGGTCTCGGCGGCGGGGTCGCGTCCCGCGTCCTCGAGTGCCCGCCAGGCCGTTTCGAGGAACAGCCGGTGCTGCGGGTCGGTCCGCGCGGCTTCGTCGGCGGTGAACCCGAAGAACTCGGCGTCGAACCCCTCGACGCCCTCGATCCGGCCACCCGCCCGCACGTACGCCGGGTCGGCACGCAGGCCTGGCCCGATGCCCAGCGCCGCGAGCTCGTCATCGGCGTAGTCGTGGATCGAGTCGACGCCCGCGCAGAGGTTCCACCAGAACGAGGCGGCGTCCGGCGCGCCCGGGAACCGGCAGGCCAGCCCGACGACGGCGATGAGATCCCCGGCCCGCTCCTCCGCGGCGACAGGCGGCCGGCTGTCCGAAGTGGACTCCGTCAGCCAGGCTGCCTGCGCGGCGATCGTCGTGCGCTCGAACAGGGCGAGCAGCGGGACGTCCACCCCGAACTCGTCGGCCAGCCGCGCCTGCACCCGGCCGAGCCGCAGCGAGTCGCCGCCGGCGTCGAAGAACGCCTCGGTGCGTCCGACCCGGTCACGGCCCAGCACTGCGCACCAGATCCAGTGCACACGTTCCTCGGCCGGGGTCAGCTGCTCTGCCGGGACGGTCGCGGCCGCCCGCGGGTCCGGCAGCGCCAGTTCGTCCAGTTTTCCGGTGACGGTCAGCGGAAAACCGTCCAGCACCGCGACGGCCGCGGGCACCGAGTAGCCGGGCAGGACGTCCGCCAGCGCCGCCCGCAGCACCTTGCCGTCCGGACGCGGGCCGGCCGCGGTCACGTACGCGAGCAGGTCGCCGTCGCGCACGATCGCGCGGGCTTCCGCCACGCCGGGTTGTTCGGCGAGCCTGGCCTCGACTTCGGTGAGTTCCACCCTGAAGCCGCGGACCTTGACCTGCCGGTCGAGCCTGCCGAGGCAGACGAGATTCCCGTCCGGCAGCAGCCGGCCGAGGTCGCCGGTCCGGTAACGACGGCCGCCGTCGGCCGTCACCCCGAACGCCGGGCTCGGCTGGTCGAGGTAGCCGTCGACGAGATGCCGCCCGCGCACTTCGAGTTCGCCGCTGTCCAGCACGGCGAGCGTGAACCCGGGCAGCGCGTGCCCGATCGGCAGCGGCCCTTCGGCGTCCGGGGCCAGCTCGGCGGCGGTCGTCCGGTAGTGCGCGGCGAAAGTCACCTCGGTGGCGCCGTAGCCGTTGACGAACACGCACTCCGGCGCGAACCGGCCGCGCCGGACGTCGGCGTGGGTCGCCTGCTCGCCGCCGAGAAGCACGGTCCGCACGGACGGGAGGCCGGTCTCGCCGAGGACGTCGAGCAGATGCCGGTAGACCGTGGGCGTCGAGTGGTAGACGGTCACCTCGTGCCTGGCCAGCTCGCGCGCGGCGTGGGCGAGGCCGTGCGCGCGCAGGTCGACCGGCACGAGCGCGGCACCGGTGAGCAGTGCCGGGTACAGGTCCGGGATCGCCGCGTCGAAGCCGAACGACGCGAGCAGGCTGAGCCGGTCGGCCGCGGTGATGCCGAGCGCGGCGATCTGGTTGTCGACGACGTGCAGGAGGTTGCGGTGGGTCTGCGCGACGGCCTTCGGCCTGCCGGTGGACCCGGAGGTGAACAGCACGTACGCCGGACTGTCCGGATCGAACTCGGGCACCGGGAGCGGAGCGATCTCCGTACCCGAACGCACGAGCCGCGCGGACCCGGTGCGGCACAAGGACTCCGCCAGCTCGACGTACTCCGGATCCGCGAGCACGGCGGTCACCCTCGCGGCCGCGAGCTGGTACTCGAGACGCTCCTGAGGGAAGGTCGGGTCCAGCGGGACGTAGGTGCAGCCCGCGGCGAGCGTGCCGAAGATCGCCGCGATCGCGTCGCTGCCGTGCCCGGTGACGAGCCCGACCCGCTCCCCCGGCCGGACACCGGCCTCACGCAACCGCAGCGCTCGGCCGCCCGCGAGCCCGGCAAGGCGGGCGTAGGTGAGCCCGGTGCCGTGCCCGAAGACCGCGATCCGGTCGGGCGATTGCCGGGCGTGCACGTCGAATCGGCTGACACAGCCGGCTTGTGTCATCGGGCGTCGAGCAGTCGCTCCGAAGTTTTTCGGGCGCGCGACAACAACGGCGTGGACTTCATCTTGCTCCCCAGTGAACATTCAGGTGAAGAATTACGCAAGGTTAAGACGACCGGCCGCGCCTAGGAATACGAATTCCGTCGATTTGGTTCGAATGGCCTACCGATCTTGGACCATACGGGGCAGTTTTCCCTGTCTTGCGACCGAATCGGCCACCGTGACGGCACTTCGCCACCGACCATCGGCCACCATCGACACTCGATTGACTACGCTTGGTAATGCGTCGGATATTAACCGACACCGTGCCACTAAATACGTTCACAACGGCAACAGGTAAATTCTCCGCAATCGATTCAGAAATACGATTCCCGATCGCGACGCTTCCCGGAGTCGACCTCCGAGACAAACTTACGTCCGTCGTAAAGTTACGCTCGACCGACAGAGTGCGGGCAATGACTCGCATGACGACTACTGAGACAAGTCGGGCATGGACTGTCAGGGTCGACAGCGGCAGCGACTCCTTGACTATCCACAAAGGACACTTTTCAGGCTTGCATGTCCGGTTTGGCATACTTGCGTGTTTCTGAGAGGGTGTCGTGAGTGGCATTGAGGGTTCTCTTAGGTACCTACTGCGTGACCTGCGGCGCTTCTTGCGTGAAGTACATGAAGGACCCCTTCCTGTACCTGGACGCAAGGAAGGGGTCCTTCATGTACTGGGGCTGATGTGAAGGTCGAGTTTCCTCGGCTGAGCCGAGGGAAGGGGGCCTTCACGCGCTATCGCTGTAGTGCCGAGTCTCCAGGTGGCGTTCTTGTCCCCCAGCCTCAGCCCGGGCCGAGCTCGGCCCGGCATGTAGCGAAGGGCACCTTCCCTACTCTCAGGGCAGGGAATTCTATTGCGGGGTAAGGCAAACGTGGCCGACTTGTCGACTCGCGCCGCGGCCTGATGCTCCCAATGTGGCATTGGGGACGCCGACCGTCTCCAATGCCACATTGGGGGCAGGCACGGCACTCACGACCCGCTCGCGGGCTAGCGAGTCCGTTTCTCCGTCTGCTGCTCGGCGATCCAGTCCCGGTACACCGTCACATCGGTCCAGATGCCCAGACCGCTGGCGCACTTCGGATCCGCGTCACCGTCGCGGCTGGTGGCACCGACCAGTTCCCACTCACCCGGCCTGCCCTTGATCTGCGGCCCGCCCGAGTCGCCGTAGCAGCCCATCGCGTCCGGCGTGTCGGAACCGGTGCAGATCTCCTTGCCCGCGGCCACATCGCGGCATTCCTCCGTCGGCATGACCTTGGTGTCCAGCTCCTGGAGGATCTCCGGCGCCCCGCAGTTCTGCTCGGCGCAGTGCTCACCCCAGCCGAGGATCCGGGTCGCCGTTCCCGCGTCGCCCGCGGCCTCGGCGATCTTGATCGGCTGTTCGGGCACCGGTTTGTCCAACCGTACCAGCGCGATGTCCCCGCCCGGCGGCTTCTGCCTGGCGAAGTCCGGATGCACGATGATCCGGCTGACGCCGGTTTCGGTGCCCCCGCTGTTGTGCTGCCGTGCCCCGATCCTGACCCTGACCTGCCCCGGCCGCGCTCCCTGCACGCAGTGCGCCGCGGTCACCACCCAGTTCTCGCTGATCAGCGAGCCACCGCAGAAGTGCTTCCCGCCCTCCTGCAGCGACACCATGAACGAATAGTCCTCGGTCGCGTCGTGCCCGCCGATGACGTACGGCGTCGGACCTTCAGCCGCCGCGGCGGCCCCCGGCACCAGCACTGCTCCTACCGCGGCCAAGCCGACCGCCAATATCCCTGTTCTGCGAAGCATTTCGCCAACTCCCCGTAGATGACTAATTGCTGACAGTCGTCACGCTATGGGGTGATGATCACCGCTGGATCGGCCTATCGGCCGGGTGTACATCGGCCGATAGGCCGACCCGGCGTGACACCGCGGCCCACGATGGACGAGCGCGCCGCGGAGGCCCGGATTTGTCCACTGTAGACAGTGGCGGAGCCGGGCACGGACCTGTGCGTGCGCGCGTGCCACCTGATCGTGTCGGAGGGCGTACCTGGTTGGTCCTGCCGGCGGGTGGCGGGTTTGCGCAAGGGTCGGGGTATGCGCATTCGATCTTCGCGGGGCGTTGTCGCCCTTGCTGTCGCCGGGATGTTGACAGGTAGTGCGATCGCCGCCGCGGCGCCCGCGTCGGCCGCACCGGTCCTTGCCCAAAGCTGGTCCCAGGTGCGTTTTCTGGGTGAGCGCACCATTCCGCAGTATTCGGAGTTCCGGGGTACCACAGTCGGCGGATTGTCCGGGATAGACCGCGACAAACGTACCGGCCAGTGGGTGATGATCAGTGACGATCGGTCGGACCGTCAGGCCGCCCGGTTCTACACGGCGGAGATCGACGTGGACGGCGGGGGCGTGCACGACGTGCGGTTCACCGGGACGAAACCGTTCCTGCGTCCGGATGGGCAGGTGTATCCGCCGTCTTCGGCCGGGGACGGGACGACGGTCGATCCGGAGGACATCCGGGTGGATCCGTGGACCGGGAAGTACTGGTGGAGCCAGGAAGGCAATCGGCCGCGCGGCACACCCACGCCGACGGATCCGGTGATCCAGCCGTCACTTCAGCGCGCAGGCCGCGACGGCGCCTATGCGGGTGAGTTGCCGTTGCCGCAGAACTACAAGATCACCACCGGCGAGACGGGGCCGCGGCGCAATCTGGTGCTGGAGGCGATGACCTTCGCCGCCGGTGGCGCGTTGCTGACCAGTGCGGTGGAGTCGCCGCTGCTGCAGGACGGGCCCGTTCCCACACCGGACCATGGCGGCCTGTCCAGGGTCACGGTGCACACGCGCGCCGGCACAACGCTGGCCCAGTACGCCTATCCGCAGGAGCCGTTGTTCGCGGCGACGAACCCGCCCGGCTCGTTCGCCGACTCCGGGATCCCCGAGATTTTGGCGCACCCCACCGATCCGACCCGATACCTGGTGATCGAACGCGGTTATGTCACCGGACACGGCTACAACGTCAAGCTGTTCGAGATGAGCACGCGGGGTGCCACGAACATCAAGAACGTCGACGCACTGGCGGGCACCACCGTCACACCGGTCGGCAAGAAGCTGTTGCTGGACTTCCGCGACCTGCCGCTGCCGCTGATCGACAACTACGAGGGAATGTCCTGGGGGCCGGCCCTGCCCACGGGCGAGCGCACCCTTCTCGTGGTCAGCGACGACAACTTCTGGCCCGGCGAGAACACCCGTTTCGTCGCGCTCGCCATCCGCTGACGGAGCCGCCGCGGGTCTCGCGTGATCGGACGCCGTACACCCGAGTGCGGTATCCAGACACGCGAGGCCTCAGCCCTTCAATGCCACCTTCCCGATGGCGGCGGCGGCCAAGGCGGTCACCCCGTCCTTGACCGGCGCGCCATCGGTCTGGTTGGTGTAGTCGACGTGGTAGACGACATTGCGGTACCGCGCCGTGACCGCCACCGAGTGGCCGCGTTTCCCCTGTTCGACGATCAAGGCCTCATCAGCGTCTTTCACGTTCACCGAAGCCCCGTTCCGGACCTGGCGCTTCAGGTGTTCCGTCGCGGCGTCCACGCCGGATTTCGTGCGGGTGGCGCGATAGACGTAGCTGGTGACGATCACGTGCGCCGCCCGGACCTTGTCCTTGAGGAAGGTGTCGGTGTTGCCCCAGAGGCATTGCCCCTGCGCCATGGAGTCCGACGTGGTGTCGCCCGAAAGCGCCTTGAACTCCGTCCGTCCGGGGATGTAGGGAGCCACCTCGCTCTTGTCGAAGAGCGCACAACCGATCGGCGCCTTCGCCAGGTCCTGTGAGGCATCCACCGGCGGTGGCCCGTCCGAGCCGCTTTTCCTGATGAAGAACCAGTATCCGCCGAAGGCCAGCCCGAGCACCATGACGGTACCCAGCGCCAGCATCGTGATCAGCAGCCCGGTCTTCTTCTTGCGCGGCGGCGGCTGCTGCCCCCAGCCCTGCTGGAGATAGGGCTGGTGGTACTGCTGCCCCGGATACGACCCTGGCGGACCGGGCTGGCTCATCGAACTCCTCGAACATCTTCCTCGGAGCGACGCGCTCCTGGTCGCGGCGAAGGGCCGCGGGCATCCAGTGCCCCTCAACACCGAATGCCCGCGGCGTCCCCTGCACCGGCGACGCTAGTCCGGTCGCGACCCCGGGGATGTCGGGTGAACGCCTTACAATGACGCCTCGTTGAGTTCGGCTAGCGTGATGACACCGTCGTCGAGTGCCCGGGTGACGAGTTCGCTCTTGGTGCGGGCATCACGTCCGACGCCCGCGTATTTCACCCGCACCCGGGTGATGTGCGTGTCGACGGTCTTGACCGTGATGTGGAGTTTCGCGGCGACGAGTTCCTTGGAGGAGGCGGCGAACCATGCCCGCAGTACCTCGGTTTCCCGTGGGGACAGGCGCGGCCTGCCCGGGGCGTCGTCCGCGGCGAGCGCACCCGAGAGCGACGGCGCCGTGTAGGCCTGTCCGTCGGCGACCGCCCGGATAGCGGGCACGAGATGCTCCGGGCCCTCACGTTTGGTCAAGTACGCGAGCGCGCCGAGGTCGATGCATTTGATCGCGGTGGCGTTGTCCGCGTGCTGCGAGTACACGACCACGCGGCGGCCGCTCTCGACCAGGCGGCGGAGTTCGCCGAAGTCCGGTTTGCGGGGCACCAGTTCGAGGTCGAAGATCACCACGTCGGCGGCGGCGCCGGGGCCGGTCCACACATCGCCGAGCCGGTCGCCGGCGTCGACGAGCCCGATCGGCGGATCCGCCTGCTCACACCAGTACCGTACGCCCGCCGCGATCGCCGCGTGATCGTCCACGATCACCGCCGTGATCAGCTCTCCGTCGGCTGCCATTGGGCCTCCATCCACACTGTTCCGTCACCGTCGAAGATCTCGATCCGCACGTGCGGGGTTCTCGCTGTGGACACGATCGGCTCGGCACAGTCCGCGACCACGTTGACCGACACCAGATCCGCGCTTCCGACCACGGTGACCCGCGCCCAGGAGCCTGCCGTCGCCAATGCGGTCAGAGCGGCGTCGGTGAGGTCTCGCCGGACGGCCACCGGCGGCACGGGCCAGTGGCCACGCACGTCCAACTCGACCTCGACGCCTTTGCGGTCGGCGATGTCCGCGCAATGCCTCAGCTCATGCAGCAGCGGGTTCTCCACCGTGTCGGTTTCGGCGAACAGCCGGCGCATCCGGGCCGCTTCGATCGCACATCCCCGCTGCACCAAGGGATCCGAAGGCGCGAGCGAACCGTCCGCCAGTCCTGCCAGCAACGGCACGGTCGTGTCGGCGAGCTCGGCGAATCGCCGCGTGCGACGGCTGTGCGCGCCCGCCGCGACGGCTTCCGCGGTGCGCACCCGTTCCAGTTCCCGGCCTGCCGTGGCCGCCCGCGCCCCGATCCGGCCCAGCACGGCCGCGACCACGGCGACGCACAGCGGAAGGCCGAACACCGTCACGGAACCGGTGGCGAACCGCGCCAGCACCGACCGGCTCACGTCGTGGAACAACAGCAGGTTCGCCAGTGCGAGCGACTCGTGCGTCAGCAGGAAGGCAAGCATCGTCCGGAAAGGACGATCGAGCAGGACGACGATGCCGACCCAGTTGGCCGCTCCGAACAACCAGTCCACAGTGGTCGCCGTCTTCCCGTCCGGCAACGTCAGGTACGCCAACGTGGACGTGGCCAGCACGACGGCGACGGCGGGCCACCGCGACACTCCCCACGGCCGCCGTCGCACGACCAGCACCAGCTCGACGGCCAGCACCGCGGTCAACGCGGCGAGCGCGGTGAACTGGGCCGCCGGCAGGTCGTGGGATCTCAGTCCCCGCACCAGATTGGTCAGCCCGAGCACGTCGACCGTCAGCACCGCGACGACCAGCACGGCGATCCGCAGTCCGCGTCTCAGCTGTTCCTGGGTGGCTTCGTCGTCGCTTATGACGACCACTCCAACCGAACCATCGTGCCCGCCCCTTCGGCCGATGTGATCGTCGCCGTGCCGCCGACCCGGTCCATCCGGCCGTGCACGGATTCCCGCAGCCCCCGCCGCGACGGCACGCTGTCGCCGGCGTCGAATCCCTTTCCCTCGTCGGAGATTTCGGCGATTACCGACCGGGGGTCGCCGCGCAGCCGGACCCGTGCCCGGTCGGTCCCCGCATGACGGCGCACGTTGTTGAGCGCCTCACGGACCGCTCCGGCGATCGCGCCTGCCACGTCGGACGGCAGTGGCAGCCGCGGCGGCGCGTCCAGCTCGACGATGAGGTGGCCGGTGCCGAGATCCGCGCCGAGCAGCTCGACGAGGTCGGTCTCCGGCGATGTCCGCCCGTCGTGGACGAAACTCAGCCGGGCCAGGTCACGGCGTGCCTGCGAGGCCAGCCACTTCGCGTCCGGGGGAACCTGGCCGAGGCCGACCATCAACAAGGTGGTGGCCGCGGTGTCGTGCAGTGAGTTCGCGAGTTCGCGTTCCTCGGCGCGGACGGCCGCCGCCACGGCGGCCTCCCGCCGCGCCCGTTCGGCCTCGGCCGCCATCCGATCGGCACGTTCGGCGGCGCGGGTGACCAGCACCCAGGCCACCCTGGACATCGCGGCCATCACCGGCACCCACAACTGTGACGCGCTCAGGTCGAGCCCGGCGGCGGCGAAGATGCCGAGCATCCCGCCGCCGGCGACCAGCGCCGCGACGGCACCGGTCAGCGGCGCGGTGTGCCACTGCCAGGTCACGCACGCGAAAATGACCAGGAGCCGAAGCCAGCCGGTGTTGCCGTCCGCCTCGGCGTCGGTCCAGAACACGGTGAGACACAAACCCAGCAGGACCGCCACGTCCACGCCGATCGGTGCCCGCCGCAGCCACCATCCCCGCGCGCAGGTCCAGACCATGGCGGCGGCGACCACCGCCACCGTGGCCGCGAACTCCGCGGACGAGCTTCTCAGCAGACCGATCGCCGCGATGGGCGGCAAAGTCGCGACACGGACGGCGACGGCGTAACGGTGCCCGAAACCGTTCAGCAGCCGCCCGGCCTCCCCCGTCACCCGCTACCTCGCCCACCGTCGAACCCGGCATCCCTCGCACGGGTGACCTTACCGGCCCCAGGGTCAGGCGGTGCCGGTTCTCGAATGACACCTGCCGTCGCACGGCGTCCGCTCGCGCCGCGGCGATCGTGTGCATGACCGTGGCCTAGCTTGGCCTCCAACGAAGGTTCTTCGATGACTTCAAGGTAGGCAAGAGGCATTCGGGGCGTTGCTCCGGGAGCCGGTGCGCTTTGAATGTCCGCACGGGACACTTCGAGTGGTGAAACGTCTGGTTGATGCTGTATGACCGGTTTTCGTGGGGGTGGGGGGGGGGGGGGGGGGGGGGGGGGGCCCAAAAACACAACACCCCCCCCCCACAAAAAAAAGAAACCACCAACA
>NZ_JBIUAQ010000023.1:56987-125464 GCF_044547565.1 Amycolatopsis sp. NPDC052450
TTGGTGTGTCATTAGGTGGTTTGGGTTATCTTGCGGGTGTTGGGGGGTGTCTGCGCTGTCCCTAGGGCCTACTCCCCCCAAAACCCCCCCCCCCACCCCTACGAAAAGTACTCACAACGGACATTATCAGCTGACTAGCGTCCCTTGTGGACAGTCAAGAGCGCGCCGGACTCCCCTGGCGACCCAGTCCGTCCGGACGTCCACGTCGCGGAACGGATCGGCGTGCCACAGGCTCAGCGCTTCGCGCAGCAACTCGACCGCCCGCTGCGGTTCCTCGTCCGCGATCGCTCGTGCCTCCTCGACCAGCGACGCGAACCGCTCCGAGTCCAGCTCTCCCGGCAGTACCCCAGCCGATAGCCCGCCGCGCTGAACGACAACCGGTCCGGCTCCGCGAGCACGCCCCGGCCCCAGCACCTGGAGCTCCACCGCGTCCGCCCCTCTGTCAGCCAGCGGGCACCAGTCTGGCGCACCCGCCCGAGGGCGGTTTGTCCACCTTGGCCCGCCCCGGCGCCCTGGCCGGCGGGGTCCCGATCCGGCGAGGCACCATCTAGCCCATGACACGGGACACGGGCGAGCGCTTGCTGTACGAGACGATCTTCCAACGGCGGGACACCAGGGCCGAGTTCACCGGGGCCCCGATTCCGGACGACGTGCTGCATCGCGTGTTGAGCGCGGCTCACGCGGCACCGAGTGTCGGCCTGTCCCAACCGTGGGACTTCATCGTCGTGTCCGATATGGACGCTCGCGAGAAGTTCCGGGAGCACGTGCGAACCGAGCGGGAGGTGTTCGCGGGCCAGCTCGACGCCGAGCGTGCCCGTACCTTCGCGCGGATCAAGATCGAGGGCATCGTGGAGGCTTCCGCCGGCATCGTGGTCGGCTACGACCCGTCACGCGGGGCGCCCGCGGTGCTGGGCAGGCACGCCATCGCCGACGCCGGCCTGTACTCGGTGTGCCTGGCCATCCAAAACCTCTGGCTGGCCGCGACCGCCGAGGGGCTCGGACTCGGCTGGGTCAGCTTCTACCGGGAAGAGTTCCTGCGCGAACTCGTCGGCCTGCCGGAGAACATCCGTCCGGTGGCGTGGTTGTGCGTCGGCCCGGTGCGCGACCTGCCGTCGGTTCCCGATCTGGAGCGGCACGGCTGGCGGGAACGTCTCCCGCTCAGCGCCGTGCTCCACTACGAGCGGTACGCGAACGCCGAGCTCAGGGGTTGATCCGGCCGTACGCCGGCTTCGGCCGCAGGTTCGCGTCGAACAGGCAGGCCGCGCCCTGTCCGGGGAACGTGTCCGGCACCCACGAGTGGCGATCGGTGAAGCCCCAGGTCGTGAACTCCACGCAGCGCGCGACGGCGTGGCAACCGTCCCAGAGTTGCTTGAAGTAGCTCGCTTGGGTGTTCAGCTTCGTGGAGTCGGCGGGCATCGGGATGCGGACGTCGGCCTCGGTGATGGCGACGTCGACGCCCAGCGCGGCGAAGCGGGCGAGGTTCGCCTGAAAACCGCCGGGGAAGCCGTACTGCGTCGCGAGGTGCGCCTGGAAACCGACGCCGTCGATCGGCACGCCTTGCTGCTTCAGCGTCCGGACCAGGTTGTACAGGGCATCGCTCTTCGCGTTGAGGCCTTCGGTGTTGTAGTCGTTGATGTACAGCTTGGCCGACGGATCCGCCGCTCGTGCCCACCGGAACGCGTCCGCGACGTAGCCGTCGCCCAGTTTCTGCTGGAACACCGAGGAACGGCGGGTGCCGTCGTCGTCGAACATCTCGTTCACGACGTCCCAAGCGCGGATCTTTCCCCGGTAGCGGCCCATTTCGGTGGCTATGTGCCGTTGCGTCACCGACCGCAGTTCGCCGGCGGCGAGGTTGTGCACCCAGCCGGGCAGCTGACTGTGCCAGACGAGCGTGTGCCCGCGGACGGATTTGCCGTTCCGCTGGGCGTAGTCGACGATCGCGTCCGCGCCCGACCAGTCGTACTGACCGCGGTTCGCCTCGACCACCCCCCACTTCATCTCGTTCTCCGGGGTGACGTTGTCGAATTCGCGGGTGAGCACGGAGCGGTAGTCCGCTTCGTTCGCCAGGTGGTTCGCCGCGACGGCGCTGCCGACGTAGCGATTCGTGATGTCCTTCAACGGGCCGGCCGCCGACGCCGGAGGCGCCTGCGAAAGTGCCACTCCCGCCAGCACTGCCACCGTTGCCGAGAACGCTTTCATTGTCATCACTCCTGTTCCGGTCGAACGCGAAACCTTCCGAGCGGGCTTGAAGTCAGCCCTTCACCGATCCGGTCAGCCCGCCGACGATGCGCCGTTCGGCGAGCACGAAGAACGCGAGCGCGGGGATCATCGACAGCGCGGTGAACGCGAGCACACGCGCGGTGTCCTGGGAGTACTGGGATTGGAACGTCGCGACGCCGAGCGCCAGCGTGAAGTTCGCGGAGTCGTTGAACACCAGCAGCGGCAACAGATAAAAGTTCCAGCTGGTCACGAACGCGAGCACGGCGACGGTGGTCAGCGCGGGCGCCGACAGCGGCAGCAGGATCCGCCAGAAGAAACCGAGCCTGCTCGCGCCGTCGAGGACGGCGGCGTCCTCGATCTCACCGGGGATCGCCCGCATGAACGGCCGCAGGATCACGATGGTGACCGGGAGCGAGAACGCCGCTTCCGGGATCGCCACACCCCAGAAGCTCTCCAGCATCCCCAGCTGACGCAACCACAGGTACAGCGGCAAGGTCGCCACGCCGAGCGGGAACAGCAGGCCGAGCGTGAACAGGGTGTAGAAACCCTCGCGGCCCTTGAAGGTGTAGCGGGACAAGGCATACGCGGCCATCGACCCCAAGGCCACGGTCAGCGCCGTGGCGATCACCGCGATCAGCGCGCTGTTCCCCAGGAACGTCCAGAACGACGACGAGCCGAGGATCGCCGCGTAGTTCTCCCACACCCACGGTCCGGGCAGGCCGGCGGGCGAGGCGTTGATCTGCGCGGTGGTGCGGAATCCGCCCAGCACCACGAACAGCAGCGGCACCACGGTGATTCCGAGGACGGCGATCGCGGCGACGTAGCCGATCGGCGTCGCGGCGCGGCGCATCAGTCCACCATCCTGGTCAGCGCGCCGTCCGTGTCACGGCGGCGATCCGGTCCGCGATCGTCACGACCGCGGACGCCCACCTCGCGACCATGGCGTCCGCCGGGCATCCGGCGACGTACCGGACCGGCGACGGCGGGTACGAGTGGGGATCGAACGGCCTGGTCGCCAACAACGGCATGGTGCTGGGCCTCGCCCACGACCTCACCCGCGCGGCGAAGTACCGGGACGGCGCCTTCGCCACGATGGACTACCTGCTGGGCCGTAATCCGGTCGGCTTCTCGTATGTCTCCGGGTGGGGCGATCGGCCGGTGCGCAACGTGCACCACCGGCACTGGGCGAACCAGCTGGCCCCGGCGCTGCCGACAGCGCCGCCCGGCGTCCTCTCCGGCGGGCCCAACAGCGCGTTGCAGGATCCGGTCGCGCAGCGGGTGCTGCCCGGTTGCGCGCCGCAACGGTGCTGGGTCGACCACATCGAGGCGTACTCGCTCAACGAGGTCACGGTCAACTGGAACTCGGCGTTCGCGTGGCTGTCGAACTGGGTCGCCGAGCATTCCGCCCCGCCACCGACCTCGGCGAGCTGCCAGGTGACGTACACGGCCTCGACCTGGCAGACGGGCCTGACCGGGTCGCTCACCGTGAAGAACACCGGCACGACCGCGTGGGACGGCTGGGCCCTGACGTTCGAGTTCGACGGCGAGGAGCTGATCACGCAGGGATGGAACGCCGCGTGGAGTCAGACCGGTGCGGCCGTCCGGGCGGGCAACGCGCCGTGGAACGCCCGGATCGCCCCGGGCGCGTCGGTGTCGATCGGCTTCACCGCGGACAGCACGGGCGCGCACCGGTCGCCGGCGGAGTTCGCGGTCGGCGGCGGGCGGTGCGCGCCCCAGTGGCCGGGGTGAGCGTCAGGGCCGGGGTGCCTGGCCGGGACGGAGCGTGTCCCCGCAGGACCGCAGATGCGCGACCGAGTTGGCCGCGACCACCTTCTGGGTCTCGGTGGTGACGTAGCGCTGTGCCGCGGCGAGAACCGCGGGGTCGCGCACGAGGTCCTTGCGCACCCACACCCCGACGTCACCGAACGCGGACGGGTCACGAGGGCTGCGGTAGAGCACCTCGTACTCCTGCCCGAACCGTTCGTCCTGGGCGAAGCCGAGCGTGGTGTCCCAGGTGCCGATGAACGAGATCAGCTCCGGCCGGAGTTCGTCGAAGACGTAGCGGCGCTCTCCGGCGAAATCGGCGGTGCTGAGGTAGTCGGCGATGACACGGTCGGCGAGACCGGCGAGGTCGACCACCTGGAGCCTGCTGACCAGCGCCATCCCGCCGAGGTCGATCACGCCGATCTTCGCCGAGCCGGGCAGCTTGAGGAGGTCCGCCACGCCGTTGGTGACCCTGGCGTCGCGCTCGACCACGCTGCAGAACGGCGTCTTCGGGACGGCCCGGTAGCTCTTGCCCTGGGTGTGGAACCCGCTGATCGACGACGCCGTCGCGACGACGAGCGTGACCGTCAGCAGGATCCGGCCTCGGATACGCGCGTTCCGCAGGGTCTCGACGATCACGATCGCGCCGCCGAGCGCGCCCAGCGCCCAGATCGGGGTCGCGAACCGAAGCTGCCCCATCCAGTCGGCCTGGAGGACGCAGAAGGCGATCACCGACAACGCGAACGGGACCAGGAGAGCGACGACGCCAGCGCGGAGTTTGGACGGCTTCTGCATCACCAGCGCGAGGCAGCCGATCGCGACCGCGACCAGCAGCCAGCCCGCGTACTGGAGGACCGTCCCCGCCTTGGCGATGTCCGTGATGGCCGGGAGCGGCTGCGCCTTGGCGATCGCCGTGTTGGGCAGCAGGCGGCCGTACTCGATCCAGCGGAACAGCAGGTAGCCGCCGAAGGGGACGACGAACCCGGCGGCGGACAGCAGCACCGCCCGGATGGCGGGAGGCACGCCGCCGCGGCGGGTGAACAGCGCGACCACGATCGGGAACGCGGCCGCGTAGATGACGCCGTCCGGACGGCTCAGCCCGGCGAGGGCGGCGAGCGCGCCGGCCGACATGGCGATCTTCGCGGTCAGTAGCGTGCCGGAGTCGACGCCGCACAGGATGACCACGGCGAGAGCGGTGACCATGAGCGCGTAGACCGAGTTCTCCAGACCGGAGAAGCACCAGATGACGAACGAGGGATTGACCGCGAGCGCCGTCCCGGCGATCAGGGTGACCAAGGCGGGCCTGGGTGTCAGGCGCTTCGCCCCGACGTACACCAGTGCCAGGACGGCCATGCAGCAGAGCAGCGCCAGTCCCTTGGGGAACAGGACGTAATCGGGGACGCCGAAGATCGTGCCGTGGTCGAACAGGCCGAGCAGCTTGCCGAGGGCCAGCAGCGCCATCCACACCGGGTTCGAGAAGCCCTCGACGGGCTCCACGCCCGGCTGGAGCACCGGCCCGAAGCCGTCGGCGAGGTTCCGGGAGTAGGCGAACGTGATGGCCGCGTCATCGATCATCCAGTTGCCGTAGAAGCTCGCGTGGACGGCGATCAGCACCGTGCCGACGATGACCGAGAGGGCGGCTCCCAGGACCCCCCGGCGCGTGGGCGCCCGGCCATCGCCTCTCGGTCTGTCCCCGTCGCGGTCCGGACCCGCCACCGAAGGCGGATCGGTCAATTGAACGCTACCCACGTGTTACTCCCCTGCTTTGTCCGGGAATACGGCAACGGAGCCATGGACCGCAGCGTCCAGCTCATCCAGCACGGATTGCCCGAGAAACCCCAGTGTCCTCAACAGATGATCCGCCGACACAACGTCGAGCCGATGATCATCACCCAGGACCAGGATTCTACAGCACGGGAAAACGTTCTCTCACTCCAGCACCATGACATGAATGCACGCGTGCGCATTAGGTTACTCACGGTACTGGCGGAAAATCACCGCCTTGGCCTCCGAGAAGGGACCGCTATGCCCGAGCCCCGCCGAGCCCACGTCTCCGACCACGGCGCGATCGTCGAATGCGTACAGGAATGGTGGGGCGATTCGCGCACTCCCGCGCAGGCTCGCGAGCTTTCACTTCTGCTTCCCAAACTCTTCCTGCAATTCTTCTCCAGCACGAGCCTGGTACTGGAGGACGAAGCAGGAATCAGGGCATTCCTCGTCGGCTTCCACGCGCCGGACAATGCCACCGAGGCGTACATCCATTTCGTGGGAGTGGATCCGGACCTTCGCGGCCAGGGAACGGCCCGCGGCCTGTATACGACTTTCTTCCGGCGCGCCGCCGAGGCGGGCCGCACGGAAGTCCGCGCGGTCACCTCGCCGGGCAACACCGGGTCCATCGCCTTTCACCGGGCCATGGGGTTCACACTCGAAACCGGCGACCGAGTGGCCGACGGCCTCCCCGTGCACAGCGACTACGACGGCCCCGGCCAGGACCGGGTGTGCTTCCACCGGAAGCTCACCCGCTGACCGCCGATCAGGTCCCCTCGACGACGTGGACCGAGTTGACGCCGATGTTGCAGCTGACGTGGTGGTCGATCCGGTACCACTCGTTCTGCGGCGGGTAGTGCCAAATCGTGTCGTATGTTCCACCGAACGTACAGTCCACCCGCAGCTTCCACTTCGCCGGAATGGGCGCCCAGCAGACTCCCCAGGCCCGATAGCTCGAGTCGTAGCCGGTGTCGCAGGTCATCCCGTACACCGGCGTGACGAAGCTGGCCTGGGCGGGCGCGGCGGCCGCGACCATGACGCCGCCCGCCACCGCCGTCGCGGCGACCGCGCCCCCGATCCTCCGAATGCTCTTTCGCATGTTCTTCCCTCCGTGCGGCGAATATGGCCGAATGAGACAAGAAAGGACGATATTGCCCTCGGCACATATTCGACGCGTTCGAAGGGATCGTCTAAGGGACCAGGGAAACTGCCTTTTGGGGCGATAAAAACTATCCGTAGATGGAGGCGGCCCATTCCGGGTGGTCGATGAACGGGTTGCGGTTGTGCTGGAACCGGTCGTAGATGACCTGGTTGCGGCGCTGCTCGGCGGCGTCGGGCGGGTCCTGGGTGTTCCAGGTCAGCAGGACCGAGAGACGGCCGATGTTGGGTTTGGAGCCGTTGTCGACGGCGTCGTTGGGTTCGAGGTCGGCGAAACCGTCGGTGCCGTCGTAGCGGACGGCCATGTACAGGATCATGCGGGCCACATCGCCCTTGACCGCGTCCCGCGGCTCGAACGAGTCGTCGTCGGTCGAACTCCCGGGCGCCTCGCCGACCGGCGAGCCACCGGCGTCGAAGTCCTTGTTCCCGCGGGTGCTGTTGACCGACACGTCCTCCGCGCGCAGGTGGTGCAGATCGGTACCGGGTCCGACGGCCGTGCCGAAGTCTCCGTGCGACTTGGCCCAGACATGCTCGCGGTTCCAGTCGTCGACTTCGCCGCCGTTGGCGGTCTTCGCCTGCGAGCGGCCGCTGTAGAGCAGGACGACGTTCGCCGGGTTGGCCGGGTCCTCGTCGGTGGCCCTGATCCCGTCCCACACCTGTTCGTACGTCAATTTCGTGTTGGTGCTGATGATGCCGTGCAGTGCCGCCTTGAGCTCGGGCCCGGTCTTGCCCAGCGCGTCCTGGTAGTAGTCGTCCGCGGCGGTGGACGGCCCCGCCATGGTCGGCGACGCGAACGCGATCCCCGCCGCGGCGCCGAGTGCGAGAACGAGAGAGATACGACGGGTTGGCTGCATGGACAGGTCCTCTCCCCAGAGGCGCCGACCCGGATCGTCGTCTGCTCAGCCACAACCCCGGCAACGCACTAGTCGTCTAGTTGGAAAAATACTGTCATGGGTGTCAATAGCCACCACTCCGCCGGTCGACAACCACGGTCGCCCGCGCGACAATCGTCGTCCTGATCCGGACTCACTGGAGGGCCGCGTGACTGGGCTGGACGAGCAGATCCGCGGCTGGATCGCGGCACCGAAGTTCTGGCACCTGGCCACGGTGAACGGGGACGGCTCACCCCAGGTGTCCGCCATGTGGATCGACCTCGAAGGCGACCACATCGTGTTCAACACCGCCGTCGGCAGGGTGAAGGAAGAGAACCTGCGCCGCGACCCTCGCGTGTCGCTGTCCTGCCTGGACACGGACAACCCCTACGACCGCGTCGTGATCCACGGCCGGGCCGTCGAGTTCGTCGAAGGCGACGAGGCGGATCACTGCATGGACCAGCTGGCGAAGAAGTACGTCGGAACCGACCGGTTCGAATGGCGGATCCCGGGCGAACGGCGGGTCAAAGTGCTCGTCGAGCCGACCCGCGCTCGCCACGTCGTCGGTGTCGAGCCCTTCCGGCCGGGAAGGCTCGAGCCAGGCACACAGGCCTGACCGTCTCGGTTCGCTGTCCAAGCGGTGCAACCGGCGGGGCGGCCCGCTACGTCCTCGGCGCATGAGATGGATCGCAGCGTGCCTTCTGCTGCTGATGTCAGGATGTGGCATCGGCAAGGGTACGGCGGAGCTGGAGGCATTCGCGGGACTCGACGGCTCGCGCACTCGGTTGGCGGGCCTCCGGCCAGTGGAACTCGGAACGGCCGCTGCCCAGGAGTTCCAGCAAACCCTGGAACGCGCCAAGTTCACGAACCCGGACGAAGTTCGCGGGGCTTTGTCGTTCGCCCCGCCCGCCGACCGGCGCGGTTTCGCCTTCGTCCTGCCGGGCTGCGCTGAGGACGGCGCCGAACTGACCGTCGAGCGCGACAAGCTCACCGCGGAACTCACCGGCGGGGAGAACGTCAACTGCGCCCAGGCGAACTATTTCCTCGCCGTCTTTTCCGTCGAACGCGACTCGGTGTCGCCGACACCCACGTTGTCGACGACACGGCGCTAGACCGTGTCCTGTATATATCGCCGGGCGTGCTGACCTGCGGAAAGAGAGCGGGGGACCTTTGGTGTCGCGGGAGGGGTGCTGCGCGTAACGGTGCTGACTGACTGTCGCGATCCGGGCCGCGCAGATGAGCGCGCCGGCGCAACTGAGCAGCAAAGTCAGTACGAGCACCTTGCGTTTGCCGTGCACGTCGGCGCTCTTGCCGAGCAGCGGCGCCCACATCACGCCCGCCAGCATCGCGCTCGCGTTGAGCCACGCCGTCTGATCGGTGCCGAAGTGGTCGAGCATTTCCGGAAGGACGAGCAGCGGCGCCGTGATGGCCGTGTCGACCATGAAGTTGACCAGGACCAGGACCGCCACGAGGCCGATGAGCCGCCTGTTCCCTCTCGTCTGCGGTCCCGCGCCGGGATTGCCGATCCTGCTCTCCTGCATAAAGGACTCCTTGTGCGGGATGAAGGAAGGCGGCGGACCCGCCGCAAACACACACTACACGGTGCAGTTTTCTGCGACTGAGAATACGATGAGAACATGGCGACCCCGAGAGCGACCGCACGGACACCGGGCAGGCGACTGCAGGCCGAGGCCAAGCAGGCGGCCATCCTCGACGCGGCCGAGGCGTTGTTCGTGTCGGACGGATACGAACTCACGAGCGTCGACGCGATCTCGGCGCGGGCCGGGGTGTCCAAACGCACCGTCTACGACCACTTCGGCGACAAGCAGACCCTCTTCCGCAGCGTCCTCGGCCGCGCCAACGACGCCGTGGTCGCGACCGTGCGCAAGGCGATCGACGAAGAACTCACCGACGACAGGGACCTCCGCGCCGCCCTGCTCGGCTTCGCGCGGCGGGTGACGACGGGAATGTTCCCCACCTCGGACTACGCGACGTTCCGGCGGCTGAGTTCGCAGGCCCCCGTGGCGCCGCGGCTGCCGGAAGCGGCACGCGACCAGCCCGAACGGATGATGGAGGAACGGTTCGCGAAATTCGCGGCGGACGGCAGGCTCCGGCTGACCGACCCGCGGCGCGCCATGCAGCACTTCGTCGCACTGACGATGCGCCTGGCCCTCGACGTGATGAACGACGACCTGGCAGGCACGGTCGGCAAGTCGGAGATCCTCGCGGTCCTCGACGACGGCGTGGACGTGTTCCTGCGCGCCTATACCTGATCCACAATGGACGGACATTGCGGCGGGGCACGTCCCCCTCCGCGACAGGGTCGCGAAAGCCACTTTCGGGACGCCTGGCGTCGCGAAAGTGGCTTTCGCGACGTGCCGGGGCGATCCGGGCCGGGCATCTTTGCGGTAGCGACCGACCGGCGTTTCGCTGTGGACACCGCGACCTGGAATCGTTCCGCGGCCCGCCGTGACGGCCGATCCTCGTCCACGACACACCGCGCCAGGCGCACAGGGTCAGTACACCTAGGCGTTGCCTTGCAGGGGCTTGTCTGTGCTGCGGGCATGACGAGGGGCCCGTCGCCGGTGTGGCTGGCGGGCTCCTCGGGGTTCAGCGGTGGTGGAGGGTGTTGCGGCGGGGTTGTCGAAGCGGATCCCGGTATTGGGGCGGGATGAACTCCGGTAACCCCTCGCCCGCCATCCGAACTTCCCAATCACCATGATGGATCAGCCGATGGTGGAAACCGCACAGCAGCACGAGATTCCGGAGATCCGTAGGGCCGCCGTCTGCCCAGTGACGAATATGGTGAGCGTGACAGTTCTTCGGCCGCCGATGACACCCAGGGAACGCGCAACCCCCATCCCGGATATTCAACGCACGTCGCTGGCCGGGAGTGACGAACCGCCGCAACCGCCCCACATCGAGGGGCTCACCAGCGGCGCTCATCACGACCGGGAGCATGAGGCAGTCGCAGGCGGCGAGCCGAGCTTCGCGGGCGGTCATGGTCCCGACATAGTCGAGGCAGGCGGTCCCGAGGCCGGACTTCAACTCGTCGAGCCCGATCGTGACATGCAGCAGAGTGCGATACCCGCTGGTACCGGGCTGGTCCGGGCAGGCGACGGCGAGGTCCAGGATGTCGACCCACGCATCACCCATGCGCTCGCACTTCATCCGCAGATCGGCCTGGCCGAACTCATCCACCGGCCGCGGCGCCGCATACGCCTCCAGAGCCGCCGCGGTACGAGCACCCGTCTCGTCATCGAGGAGACCGGTCAGCTTCCAGAAGCCGTCTTTGCGGCGCTCCAGGGTGATCTCCCGGCGCGGCTGAGCGGGTTCGGGATCCTTCGGTTCATTCCCGTCGGGATCCAGCAACGCGAGTAAGTTCTGCTCGGCGTCGGCGAGCTGCCGGGGCCCGGCATCGCGGGCGAGGGTGGCGAGGATCTTCTCCGCACCGGCCCGATCCTCAACAGAGGTATCAGCGGGAAGCTTCTTCAAAAACTCCAAAATCTGATCGATCCGCTCATCCCCGACCAGCCCCTCCGCAGCCACAGCGGCAGTAGCGGGCGCGGCAGGAGGAACCTCCGTGCCATCCAAAGCCCGGGTGGGATTCAGGGCGATAGCCCGGTTCACCACCGCGCAAGCCTCACCGACTGATAGCCCCGCTACATCGCCGAACCAGCTCGCCGTACGGCCATACCCGTACAAGTCCTTGACGCCCCGAGACTCGACTTCCGCCAAGTACTGACCCAAACCGGCGGTCGCCATCCTGATCACCTGCAAGGACTGCTGCACACCATGGGCAAGCTCCAACTTGCCGGCGCGCCACAGTTCCTGCGGCAACTCGGGAAGGAAAGTCTCGGACACCCCACAACAATACCCCAAAACAATCGAACATGCGTTCGTAATTTCAAGCAACAAGGAAATCGAACTAACAACACTGAAGGGTGATTCGAGCCGCCTTGTCCCCCGTGAGAGCTACGCGCAGCTGTCCTCCGCATGGTGACGATTCGCGGCCGCGAGATCCGTAGCGTTGCCGTGAATCGTCCCCCTGTACCAGGAGTTCATCATGTCCCGTAAGGCATCCGCTCTGATCGCGCTGTGCTGTGCCGTGGCCGGTGTCGCGCTTTCGGCTTGCGACGAAGCCACGGAATCGGATTCGTTCGCAGAAGACCGAGTCGCGTTCACCGGAATCCAGAAGATCAAGGTCGGCGAGCGTTCGGTGAACGTGTCGTGTACGGGTGAGCCGGTCGAGGGGCGGCCGGTCGTCGTTTTGCTGCACGGCGGAGGCGACGACGTCGGGAAGCTGGCGGGGCTCCAGAACACGTTGGCCGCGCAGGGTCAGGTCTGCTCCTACGACCGGCTCGGCGCGGGCGCCAGCGACCAGCCTGACGGGCCGCAGAGTTTCGAGAGCACCGGGAAGATCCTGACCGGGGTGATCGACCGGGTCGCCGGCGGTAAGCCGGTCGTGCTGGCCGGGCATTCACTCGGCGGGTTGATCGCCGGCAGGTACGCCCCCGACCATCAGGACCGGGTCAAGGGTCTGGTGCTGATGGACGCCACGTCCCCGACCCAGACCGCCGATCTGCGGCAGCACATCCCGCGGTCGGCCACCGGTATGGCGGCCGAACTGCGGGACCAGACCTTGGCGGTGATCGCGGGGCAGGGTCCGGAGAAGCTGGTGGTCCCCGACGGCGAGGTCCGCCCGGCCGGGACCATCCCGGTCGAGGTGATCCAGCACGGCAAGCCGTATCTCGCGGCCGTCCCCGAGTACGGTGCCGCCCTGGAGCAGGCGTGGTCCGAGGGCCAGCGCAAATGGCTCGCGCTGTCCAGCCGCGGCAATCTGAGCACCGCGGCGAACAGTGAGCACTACATCTACGTCGACCAGCCGGACCTCGCCGTCCGCGCGATTCAGCGCGTCACCGACGAAGCCGCGAAGTCCTCTTAGGACAGTTCAGGTGACCAGGCCGTGACGGAAGGCGTAGATGACCGCCTGGACCCGGTCGCGTAGACCGAGTTTGGCGAGCATGCGCGACACGAACGTCTTGACGGTCTCCTGGCTGATCATGAGGGTCGCGGCGATCTCACTGTTGGAGAGACCGTCCGCGATGAGGCGGAGCACTTCCAGTTCCCGTGGAGTCAGCGGGCTGTCGCCCGGATTCTCGTTCTCCGCGGGCCGGATCCGGGCGGCGTAGCGGCCCACCAGCTGACGTGTCACCTCGGGATCCAGCAGGGCCGCGCCAGCGGCCACGGTGCGGATCCCGTGCAGCAGCCGGTCGGGCGGGGTGTCCTTGAGCAGGAACCCGCTCGCACCGGCGCGCAGCGCGCGGTAGACGTACTCGTCGAGATTGAACGTGGTCACCACCAGCACCTTGCCGGGTTCGGTCACACCGGCGCCCGCGAGCAGACGAGTGGCTTCGATACCGTCGAGCACCGGCATGCGCACGTCCATCACCACGACGTCCGGACGCAGGCGGGCGGCGAGTTCGACGGCGGCCCGTCCGTCCCCGCATTCGCCAGCCACCTCGAGATCGGGCTGCGCGTCGATGATCGTCACCAGTCCGGTGCGGACCAGCATCTGGTCGTCGCAGACCAGGACCCGGGTCGGCGCGGTCACGACGGAGTTCTCGCCGGGATGCGGGCACGGACGGAGAACCCGCCGTCTCTTCCGCGCCCTGCGCTGAAATCGCCGTCCAAGCCGTCGATCCGTTCGCGCAGCCCGGCGAGTCCTCGTCCGCCGCCGTCCGGCGACCCCGCGTGCGCACCGGACTCGTCCGTGTCGACGGCCACGGTGATCTCCCCGTCGCCGTGGTGCACCCGCACCGAAGTACGGCTGCCGCGGGCGTGTTTCAGCGCGTTGGTCAACGCCTCCTGGACGACGCGGTAGGCGACGGGACCGGCGTCTCCGGCCGGCGCCGCGGGCTCGCCCTTCTCCGTGTACTCCACCGGTTGTCCCGCCAAGCGTGTGCGCTCCACCAGCGTCGGGATCGCTTCGGCCCCGTGGCCGGGGTCGATCACGTCGAGCAGGTGACGCAGATCGGCGATGGCCAGCCGTCCGGTGTCGGCGACGGCGGTCAGGCTCTGCTCGAGCCGCGCGTCGGTGAGGTACCGGGCCGCTTCGGCCTGCACGACCATCGCCGTGACGTGATGGGTCACGACGTCGTGGAGTTCGGCGGCGATGCGCGCTCGTTCGGCCGCCCTCGTCTCCTCGGCGACGCGGCGGCGTCGTTCCGCCTCCGCGCCCCGGTCGGACCGCAGCCAGGTCCCGAACCCCCACGCCAGCACCAGCGCGAGATAGAAGGTCACATAGCCGGTCAGTGACTCCGTTCCCCCGAGCAGCGTGAACGCGACCGCCGCTCCGGCGTACGCGGCGGAAAACACGATCGCCACCACGCGGCGGTGACGTTCCAGCCGGAGCCCCACGGTCAGCAGGGCGATCGGCAGCGCGGTGCCCGCGAACGAGTGATAACCCCCGAACTGATCGATGGCGAACCCCAGCGACACCAGGGCGAAACAGGTGACCGGCCACCGGCGGCACACGACGAGCGGAACGCACTGGAGGGCGACTCCCACGACGGCCACGACGTCGTACGGACGGTTCGGCATCCCGCCGAACTGCGTGCCGTGGCTGTGCAACGCGGGGAGCAGCGAGCCGACGAAGAGTGCCAAAGCGACCGGGAGATAGCAGACCGGGCCACACCGCCGCCGCCACAGCTCCGAGACCCGCCGAAGGTTGCCCACGAGGCAGAGCTTATTCCGAACGGGTGAATCGTCCACAGGCCGCTCCACCCGCGGCAGACCGGCTGGTCACGCACAGGGGCGTAGAGACGTCTCCCCCGGCAGGTAGCGATTCCGCTCGTCGTCGGTCAGGACTCGACCGGCCAGCCGGCAGGCGCGGTCCAGCCACGCTCCCCTGCTCAGCGGCCACTCGACGACCGTCGATCCGTGGGCGGCCACGAGGCTCGCGCCATCGGCCGAGGCCGTGAGCGACCAGACGTAGCCGGCCCCGGACTCGAGTGGACGCCCGATCTGGAGGCCGGTGGCGACGTCCCACAAGCGGAGCGTCCCGTCCTGGCTTCCGGAGGCCAACGTCGCGCCGTCCGGTGAATAGGCCAGTGCCAGGACCATGTCGGTGTGCCCGCGAAGGGTGCTTTTCCTCGTGCCGTCGGCCAAGGTCCAGATGGTGATGGTCCTGTCGTCGCTGCCGCTGGCGAGGGATCGCCCATCGGGACCGAACGCGAGACTCGTGACCGGCAGGGCGTGCCCGGTGATCGTCCGGATGTCCCGGAACTCCCCGCTCTTCGTGGCGAAGGAGATCTGCGGCGGGGCGGAGACGCCGTCGCCGGAAGCGACGGCGACCGAGTCGCCGTCCGTGCTCAGCGCGATCGCCGTCACGGCACCTTTGGCCGCGGTGAAGGAAACACCGGGCGAATCGGGAAAGAGCACTTGGCCGTCGCTGAAGCCGGCGACCGGACTCCCCCGCCCGTCGGCGGCGAGACCGGTGACCGCGGTACCCGGCCGCTCCGCCAGTGCCCGCGTCGCCCCGGTGGCCGGGTCCAATTCGAACAGGGTTCCGCGGTCGGTTCCCACCGTGATCGCTCCTGTCGCCTTCCAAGCGAGACCGGCGACCGAGCCCTCGAAAGCGTGAACGTCCACAGTGGACTCACCCCGGGTCAACCGGACCACACCGTCCGCGCCTCCTGACACGATGGCGCCGCCGGGATTCCTGGCTACGGCCTGGATCGGGCCCGCCGCCTCGGCGAGCGGGACACCCGCGGGCGACCGCTTGCCGGTGAGGTCCCACGAGATCACCCGGCCGTCGCGATCCGTTCCGACCAGGAAGTCACCTCCGCTGCCGAGCGCGACGACAGCCGCGTTGAGACCCGCATGAGCCGGCTCGACGGCCAGCGGTTCCGGGGTGAGGCGCCACGAGGTGATCCTGCCGGTATCCGCCCCGACGAACACCGTTTCGCCGTCGCCGGAAGCGGCGACCGCGGTCCCGCCCGGCGCGTCCGTCCACAAGGGAGGGTGCTCGGCGCGGAGGTCGAAGACCCCGATCCGGTTCTCGTCCGCCGTCACCACCCGCCTGCCACCGACGACGTCCAGCCGCATGGTCGTGCCGGTCGACACGGTTCCCGGTTCGGCGAGGCCGGGCAGTTCGGCACCGTCGGCGAGCCGCCAGCGCTTGAGTTCCCCCGCGGTCGTGAGGGCGACGACCTGGTCGGCCTGGTCGGCGACGGCGAGCGCCACCACGTCGGAACTCCGTGCCAGCGGCGGCAGCGGGGTCGTCCGGCCGGTCAGACTCCAGCGCTCGACGGCACCGAATCGGGTGGCCGCGAACAGGTGGTCGCGGGCGAGGACGACGCCGACCACGGCGGAGGTCGCCATGATCGGATCGCGGACCGGCGCCGCGACACCTGACCGGTGAACGGTCACCAGACCGGTGGCGTCCGCGGCCGCGACGAGGTCGCCGTTCGCCGTGACGGCGCTGATGTTGGCGCGATGGCCGGTGAAACAAGGGCCGATCCGGCGGCCGTCCGCCGGTGAAAGAGCGCAGACGGAGCCGTCGGCGGCGCCGACGATCGCGGCTCCGTCGCGGGTGAACCTGGCCGCCACGGTCGTGGCGCGTTGTCCGGCCGGGAGGAGATAAGCGAGCGGGCCGCCGCGCGCCGAGACCACGTCCATGACGGCCGCGCGGGTGACGGCGTTGTCGTCGGTCCGCGCCCCCGCGACGGCCAGCAGGGCCCCGAGGTCTCGTTCCTGCCCGCCCACCGAACGCGACCGGGCGGCGAGCGACACGGCGTCCGCGACGGTCTTTTCGCGGCTGATGCGGCGTTGCTGGTGCACGACGACGAGCGTGATGGTCACCGCGACGGCCAGCGCCGCGGCCAGGAGACCGAGCAGCCGAGACCGCCATCGCTGCCGATGCTCGACGCGGCCGCTCAGCGCCAGGAACCGCCGCTCGACATCGTTCACCGTCAAACCGCCGGATCGGCGCGCGACCTCGATGGCGGTGAGCCGCGCACCCCGCAGCAGATAGCCGGGGTCGGCGCCGTGCCGCTCCCAGGCCGCCGCGCCACTGCCGAGGTCGTCCTGCGCGCGTTTCGTCTCCCTGTCCTCGGTCAGCCAGTTCCGTAGCCGGGTCCACGCGCGGAGCACCGCTTCGTGGGTGATGTCGACGATCGGGGCGCCGGTCGCCGCGTCCGAATCGATCGTGAGGATCCGGGCGGCGGCGAGCCGATCGGTGACCGCGCGGACGGCGGACTCGTCGTCGGCGTCGGTCACCAGTTCCTCGAGCCGGGCTCGGCGACGCACCGCGACGGCGTTCTCGCCGAGATGGGACAGCCGCAGCATCATCCGCCGGGCCGTGGCCCGCTGCCGGTCGTCCAACGACTCCCACACGCGTTCGGCGGCGTGGTCGATCGCGCCGTCGAGAGCTCCCGCCTTCGCGTATTCGGCGAGTGTCAGCCAGCCGTTGCGCCGCCGTCGCCACGTCTGCGCCAACGCGTACGACAGCAACGGCAACGCGTTTTCGGCGGCGTCGGTGTCGGCCAGCATCCGGTCGGTCAACGCGGGCTCCACGCGCAATCCGACCTGGTCCGCCGGTTTCTCGATCACGTCGCGGATCGCTTGCGGTCCCATCGGCAGCACCCGGTGCTGGGCCGCCGAGACCGCCGCCGCCAGCTCGGGTTCCTGGTCGAGGTGCGGATAGAAATCCGACCGCAACGCGACGAGGACCCTGGTCTCGGTGGACGAACGCGAGCAGGCGATCGCGGCGAGGAACGCGGCGCGATCGCCGGGATCCACCGCCGGGTCGAACACCTCCTCCAGTTGGTCGATCACCCAGATCACCGGCCCGCCGGTGGCGCCCCGGAGCTGGGCGTCGAATTCGGCGAAGCGGGCCGGATTCTCCCGAAGAGCCGCCGAGATCTCCGGGGCGCGAGAGCCCGCGAGCCTCGCCAGAACGGCCGCGAGCTGCTCGATCGGCTGCGTACCGGGCCGGACCGGCACCGCGGTCCACCGGGCCGATCCGGCGACCGCGCCGCCGGCGAGGGCGGGAAGCACCCCCGCCGACAGCAGCGAGGACTTGCCGCTGCCGGACGAGCCGACCACGGCCACCAGCGGCGTCCGGCGGAGCAACGCGAGTACGGCGTCGACATCTCTTTCCCTGCCGTGGAAGAACTCGGCCAGCCCGGCACCGAAAGCGTCCAGCCCGGGATAAGGACAGAGATCCGCGGCCCGTCCCGGCCGCGTGACCTGGTCGCCGAACGGGGCGCCGTCGTCGGCGAGGACGTTGACCGGACCGTGCACGGTGAGGTCCCGGCCCGCGACGAGGCCGCCGGTCAGCTCCAGATCGCCGTGCTGGACGACCGGACCGGCGTTTTCGACCGACAGCGTCTTCGCCGCATCGGTCTCGTCCTCCTGGCTCATCTCCTGACGACGTAGTGGCGGTCGTCGTGACTGCCGTTGGCGATGTGGTTCGAGTCGACGGTCACCCGGAGGTCACAGGAACCGCCTTGCCCGCCTGGGTCCGTCAGAGCGACCCGCACGTCGAAGGTGATCGCCGCACCGCCGGTCCCCCCGATGTTCCTCGGCACCTGGACGAGGGTGCACGCGCCGTTCGCGTCCGCGTAGATCACCAACCTCGGGAGAGGGTGCATGGCCGTCACCCGCGCCTGCAGTGTCACGACGGGATTGGACGGCGAATAGACCAGCGTGTCCGCCGAACCGAGCCAGCCGATCTTGACCGCCAGCTTGTTCACCGTCCAGGTGACGACGACGGGTTGAGCAGGCGCGAAAGCGGCGTTCCCGGCTTGCGTGGCGGTGACCTCACAGGTCAGCGGCACCACGGAGGCGCGGACGGTGCCGTTGGTGAGGGCGGACGTCCAGCAGCCGTCGCCGCGGCCACCGTTCTGGAGCTGGTACGCGACGGGAAGGCCCGAAGTGGCGCAGGCTCGCATGGTCACTTCGGCGTCCGGCCACTGGTGAGTGCCGAGGGCGGGGAAGACGATCCGCTGGTGGGCCCGCCCGTCCTGCGTGCGACCGGCGGGCGGCGTCCCGCACGGGTTCGCCGGGGCTCCGGGTACCGACGACGTCTTGGCGGGCCCCTGCCCGGTTCCTGGCCGGGGCGGATTCTGTGACGGCGCCGCCGTCCCACCGGGCTTTCCCGTCGCGGACGACGTCGAGCCGCCGGGTGCCGTGCTCGCCCCTGACGACGGCCCGGCCGACGGGAGACCGGTGGAAATTTCCGGAACCGGTGGCGAATCGGGACCCTTGTCGGCCTGATCGCGGCCGCACGACGTCAGCGCCGCGACCAGGAGGAGTCCGGCCGCGAAACTCCCGGCCTTGCTCGTGATCGTCATGTCATTTCTCCGAAGCGGGCCCGCCGGTGGACGGACCGGAGATGGTGATGTCGCGCCCCGCGACCTGGCGGGTGCCTTTGATGGACACATTTCCGCCGATGGCCAGCGCACCGGCGTCGCGCACCTGAATGGTGGGATCGCCGGTCGTTTTCAGCCGCTCGACCAGTTCCGAAAGCGCGGCCGCGAAGTCGCCGTCGGCAGCCATGAGCTCATCGAGATGATCTTCGACTGCGGCCTGGCGACGCCGATTTTCCGGCTGCTCCGCAAGACGTTCCAACGCTCCTGACGCCTGCGGGTCGGACGAGAACCTGCCGCGCACCTTTTCCCACAAGGATCGAAGTCCTTGCGTGACCCCTTCGTCGACCACCGCTCCCGCGACACCGGCCAAATGCCGCCCATAACTGATCAAGAACGACGTGATCGCCGCCGCGGACACCGCGTCCATGACACCCTCCCGAAACATCGACGCGTATCACATACGCCATTCAGCCTACGCATATCAAGAAGAACGGAACCGACAGGCGAATACGTCCTCGAAAGGAAATCCGAATGACAAATACGCCGTCGAACGCGGTGATTCATTTTCCAACTTCGCCACATGAGACCCGGGTGGTAACCGCCCGTCTGGTTCGGCTTTAGCGACTTGTGCGCATTTCTGTCATCGACGTAACAAATTCGGGTCCCGGCACGCCATACCGGACAGCTGCCGCGTTCTGTTCGGTCCCTGCGCAGGAGGAGTTTCGCGTGTTGAGTTCTCGCCGTTCCTTGTTCCCCCGAAGATCACGACGCGCGCTGGCGGTGGGCGTGGTCGGCCCGCTGATCGGCGCGCTCGCCGTCGGGCTCGTCACCGTGGCGCCCGCCGAAGCCGCCGTGCCCGCCGGTTTCACCGACACGGTGGCGATCGGCGGGCTCAGCTCGCCGACCGCCACCGCGTTCGCGCCGGACGGCCGGGTGTTCGTCGCGGAGAAGAGCGGCCTGGTCAAGGTCTTCGATTCGCTCGCCGACACGACGGCGACGATTTTCGCCGATCTCCGTCCCCAGACACAGGATTTCTGGGACCGCGGCCTGCTCGGACTGGCCGTCGACCCCGCTTTTCCCGCGAGGCCGTACGTCTACGTCTCCTACACCTTCGACGCGGAGCCCGGCGGTACCGCGCCGCGGTGGGGTGACGCCTGCCCGACCCCGCCGGGCGCGACCGACAAGGGTTGCGTCGTCACCGGCCGCGTCTCCCAGCTGACCATGGGCTCGGCAGGCACGGCCGTCAGCGAGAAGCCGCTGGTCACGGGCTGGTGCCAGCAGTTCCCCAGCCACTCCGTCGGTGCTCTCGCCTTCGGGCCGGACGGCGCCCTGTACGCGGGCGGCGGCGACGGCGCCAGCTTCACCTTCGCCGACTACGGCCAGGTCGGGAACCCTTGTGCCGATCCGCCCTCGCCTGCCGGGACGAACCTGACGCCGCCCGTGGCCGAGGGCGGCGCATTGCGTTCGCAGTCGCCGCGACGCCCCGCCGGGCAGCCGGTCCTGCTCAACGGCACGTTGCTGCGCATCGATCCCGACACGGGCGAAGGCGTGTCCGGCAACCCCTTCGCGAACAGCACCGACGCCAACGCCCGGCGGGTGATCGCCTACGGTGCGCGGAACCAGTTCCGGTTCGGGTTCCGGCCGGGTACCCGTGAGCTCTGGGCGGGCGACGTCGGCTGGGACACCTGGGAGGAGATCAACCGCGTCGCCGACGTCGGCGACGGTGTGGCGGAGAACTTCGGCTGGCCCTGTTTCGAGGGTGGAGCCAGGCAGGCCGGTTATGACGGCGCGAACCTCGACCGGTGCGAGTCCCTTTACACCTCCGGTGGGCACGCCACGCCGTATTACGCCTACAACCACCGTGCCAAGGTGGTGGCGAGCGACCCGTGTCCCACCGGCGGCTCTTCGATCAGCGGGATCGCCTTCGAGTCCGGGAGCAACTACCCCGCCGAGTACTCCGGCGCGTTGTTCTTCTCCGACTCCTCCCGCGGCTGCATCTGGGCCATGCAGGCCGTGAACGGCCAGCCGGACGCGAGCCGTCTCGTGCCGTTCGTGACCGGTGTCAACACGCCGGTGCAGGTACTCACCGGACCGGGCGGCGACCTGTTCTACGTCGCGCTGGGCAGCGGCGAACTCCGTCGCGTGAGCCATCCCGGCGGCACCAACCGGCCGCCTTCCGCGGTGGCCACGGCGACCCCGGCGAGCGGGCCCGCCCCACTGACCGTCCAGTTCGACGGCACGGCTTCCACCGACCCGGACGCCGGGGACACGCTGTCCTACGCCTGGGACCTCGACGCCGACGGCGCGTACGACGACTCGTCGGCCGCCACCCCCACCTGGACCTACACCGCGTCCGCCACCGTTGACGCAGGACTCCGGGTCACGGACTCCCACGGCGCCGCCGCGACCACGACCGTGCGGGTCACCGTCGGGAACCCGCAGGGCCTCGATCCGGTGCCGGTCATCGACAGTCCGGCAGGCACGCTGACCTGGTCCGTCGGGCAGACCGTGTCGTTCTCCGGGCGCGCCGTCGACGCCCAGGACGGCCAGCTCCCGGCGTCGGCGCTGTCCTGGCGGCTCGCGATCCGGCACTGCGCGACCAACGGCACCTGCCATACGCACAACGTCCAGGACTTCCCCGGCGTCGCGTCCGGCTCGTTCGTCGCACCGGACCACGACTACCCGTCGTATCTGCAACTGACCCTCACGGCGACCGACTCGGGCGGCCGCACCGGCACGAAGACCATCGACCTGCAGCCGAAGACGGTGTCGCTGAGCTTCACCTCCAATCCCAGCCAAGCGACGCTCACCGTCGGCGGCACGCAGCAGCGGACGCCGTTCTCCCGGACGGTGATCGCCGGATCCACCAACTCGATCAGCGCGGACAGCCCGCAGAAACTGCCACCGCTCAACCTGAAGTACGCCTACACCGGCTGGGCGCACGGCGGCGCGCGGACGCAGAACATCATCGCGCCGGGCACGTCCACGTCGTACCAGGCGAACTACCGGCTCTGCTGGCTGTTGCAGCCCTGCTGATCCGTCGCCCTCCGTGTCCCGGTCGCTTCTCGCGGCCGGGGCACGGCGGATCACTCTTCGAGGACGAGCAGCACGTGCTCACCGTCCTTTTCGGACAACAGCCGGAAACCGCATTTCTCCAGCACCCGGACCGACCCGACGTTGGTCTCCACCGGATCGGCGTACAACGGCCGGACCGGCATCTCGCCGAGGAACAACGCGAGTCCTCGCGATCCGACACCTCCTCCCCAGAATTCCCTTCCGTACCGATAACCCACCCAATGCCTGCCGTCCTGTGGCCAGGCCACCACGTTTCCCGCGACCCTGCCGCCTGCCAGAACGGTGCGCACCGTCACCGCCGGATCGCCGAGCACCCTGGTCTCCCAATGCTTCATGAACCGCTCACGGTCACACGGCGGGAACGCGGCACGACCGGCGGCCACCGGGTCTTGCTCCTGCTCGAAGAACACGTCGAGATCAGCCCGCTCGACGGCCCTCAGGAGCACCTCGTTCGTCATGGCGCGGAGTATGGCAGCGACCACCGATAAGTATTGAGGGGAAAGGCAAACGTGTCGTGTTCGTGGGTGGGGCCGGTCGGTGGGGCGACCGTCCACAAGGGACGCCAGTCCGGATCAGGTGCCCGATTTGAGTGCTTTGCGCAGCTGCGAGAGGGGGTCGTGAGTGGCAATGAGCGTTAGAACGACCTTTACCACTCACGACCCTTTGACAGAACCGACCATTTCGTCATCAATCAGACATTCAGTCATGGAAATGTGTCCACAGTGGACGCTACGGGCGTGCCGGCTCCCGTCAGCCAGGGCAACCGAGCGCTTGACCTGCGGCAACCATCGCCACTTGCGATCGAAACCACGTCCAAGATCAACTTAAGCTAAGCCGCGATCGCTCCGGATCGGTCGCACGGCCGGTTCTTCCTTGCAGGCATCGCCCTGAGATGGCTTGATGGGACTCGTGGCTTTCCCCGCGGCTGTGCACCGGACAGTGCTGGTCGTGGATGTGTCCGCGTTCGGTGATCGGCGGCGCACCAACCTGCACCAGCTCGCGGTCCGCCGCGGCCTGTACGACGTCCTGGAACGGGCATTCGATGGGGCTGGAGTTCCTTGGACGGAGCGAGACCATGAGGACCGCGGCGACGGAGTGCTCGTGATCCTCCCGCCCACGGTCGCCAAGAGCGCTCTCGTCGAGGCACTGCCGACGCGGCTCGTCACCGCGTTGCGGGAATACAACACCGGACGCCCGTCAGAGGAAGCCATCCGTCTGCGACTCGCACTGCACGCCGGAGAGATCCACTACGACGACCACGGAGTGGTGGGCCGTGCGGTGAACCACGCGTTCCGGCTCCTCGACGCACCCGTGTTCACGGCGGCACACGCCCGGTCCGGCGGGTTGCTGAGCATGATCACGTCAGCGTGGTTCTTCGACGAAGTGGTCTGGCACAGTGTGAAGGCCGCGCGCGACACCTACAGCCGAGTCCAGGTCACCGCCAAGGAAACCGAAGCGATCGCCTGGATCCGGCATGTGGACGGAGAACCCGTACCTGCGGACGAGCCGCCGCCGCTGGCCCGGTCGACGGCTCCGCATCAGCTTCCACCGAGTACGCGGCAGTTCGTCGGACGTGACGCCGAACTCGTGCGGCTGACCGAACTGCTCACGCGGCGGGAGCCCGCGACGGGGACCGTCATCGTGACGATCGACGGCACCGCCGGTATCGGGAAGACCGCGCTGGCGCTGGAGTGGGCACATCGGGTGCGCGACCGGTTCCCGGACGGTGAACTGCACATCAATCTCCGCGGATTCGACGAGCAGGATCCGTTGGACTCCAGCCAGGTGCTGGACAGTTTCCTCCAGACACTCGGAGTACACCCGCAGGCGATCCCGGCCGGGCAGGACGCCAAATCCGCGCTCTACCGCAGCATGCTCTCCGAGCGTCGCCTGCTCGTGGTCCTCGACAACGCGCGATCGAGTGATCACGTGCGCCCCCTGCTTCCCGCGAGCCCGACCTGCGTCGCCGTGGTCACGAGCCGAAACCGGCTGGACAGCCTGCTGGTCCGCGAGGGTGCCCACCGAATCGCGCTCGACGTGCTGTCCGACGAGGCCGCGCTCGCACTGATCGCGGAGCGGATCGACCACGCACGCCTCGAGGAAGATCCCAGATCCACCGCGGAGCTCGTACGCAGGTGTGCCCACCTGCCGCTGGCGCTGAGTGTGGCCGCCGCGCGCGCGGCGAACCAGCCGGCCCTGTCCTTGCGAGGCCTGCTCAAAGAACTGCACGACGAGCGGCGGCGGCTGGACGCGCTGGACCTCGGGGAACCGGATCTGAACCTGCGAGCGGTCTTCTCGTGGTCGTATTCCGTACTGTCTCCGGTGGCCGCGCGCCTGTTTCGCCTGCTCGGCATCCATCCAGGCGCCGACATCGGCCTGGCAGCCTGCCGCTCGTTGAGCGACGACGCGCCGATCGCGCTCCGCGAGCTGACCAGCGCCCATCTGGTGGCGGAGTACCGCCCGAGCCGGTTTCGGCTGCATGACTTGCTCCGTGCCTATGCCGCGGAGCTGGCCGCGACCGATCCGGAACGACCGGCCGCCGTCGCCAGGCTCGTGGATCATTACCTGATCACCGCGCTCGACGCCGAACGGCATCTCCTGCCACATCGCTACGGTCGCGACATGATCGTCGGGGAAGGGCCACTCGGCGAAGCCGGCCTCGTCGACGCCGACGACGCCATGATCTGGTTCACCGACGAGCACCCCACACTCCTGGCGCTCGTCGGATTCGCGGCAGGCAACGGACTCACCGGTCATGCCTGGCGCCTGGGTTGGGCCTGCACCACCTTTCTCCGCCGTACCGGGCGGTGGTCCGAACGTGCCGCCGTCCAACGCGCCGCGCTGGCCGCGGCGATTCAAGGGGGTGATCGGCTCGGGGAGGCCACGAGCCGCCGCAACCTGGCGACGGCGATCGCCCGCGTCGGCGAGATCGACGAAGCCGTCCAGCTGCTGGACCAGGCCATGGAACTACACGAAGAGCTCGGCGACGAGGTCGGCATGTTCAAGAACCACCTGGCCTGCATGAGAGTGCTCGGTGCCCGTGGCGGTCAGGTCGAAGCACTGCGCCATGCGGAAAAGGCGTGGAGTCTGGTCCGGGATCGCCCTGATCGGCTGGCGCACGCCGACGCCTTGGCCGCGATGGCCGATCAGCTTTCCGCGTTACACCGGGACGACGAGGCGCTCCCGCTCTGCACCCGGGCGTTCGAGCTGTACACGGCGATCGGTCATCTCGAAGGACAGGCCAATGTCCTGCTCGTTCTGGGCGACATCGAACGCGCACTCGGCAGGCCGGCTCAGGCCGTCGAGCATTACCGGAATTCCCATGCGCTCGACCGGAGACTCGGCGACCGGTATTGGGGTGCCATCTCGGCGGAGAGGCTCGCCGAGGTCTATCCCGACGACGGTGATCGGGTGGACGCGCTGCGCGAGGCGCTCGCGACGTACCGGGAGATCCGGCACCCCGCCGCTGAACGCGTCGAGGCCAGACTCGCGGCGCTCATGACCTCGGCCGACGTGACGCGGGCACCGGAAGGCGGGACACCAACGTGCTGACGGTCGTACTCCACCGGAACCGCACGGCGAGGCGACGCTGCATCTCGCGTGCGTAGCCGAAAGCACCGTCCAGATTGTCCATCTTGCGCTCGATGGCCTTCTGCCACACGCGGATGTCCTCCGCCAGGTCGTCCACCACGGGGACGATCATCGGCTCGGCGATCTCCGGGCAGCTGTCGCGCAGCATCTGCGCGAGACCACTACGGCCGCTGATGAGTACCGGGGTGCCGAGCCCGATCGCTTCCAGCGCCGCGAGACCGAACCCCTCGGCACGGGAAGGCATGAGGAACAGCGCGGCGTGGCCGAGATCATGGGCGATGGCCGCGGGGTCCGCGTCGTACTCGCGCACATCGATCCGGTCTCGGCCGATACCGAACCTGTCGACCAGGTCGTCCTTGAGTGGGTCACAACGTTCGTGGTGTGCCCCGCGAATCCGTAGCTCGGGAGGAGGGTGGTGATGCGGGAACCGCATTCCGGCGACCGCGCCGGCCGCGATGTCCACGCCCTTCGGTCCGATGTGGTCGGCCCGGCACACCATGAGCACGATCGAGTTGGACGGCGGGCTACGGCGCAGCCAGCGTGGATCGTCGGGAATGTCGATACCGGGATCGAGCTGCAGTACATCGCCGCTGTCCAGGATCGCCTCGGCGCGGTTGCGCAGCAGCGGCCCGACGGCGGCGACAACGGTCGCGTCGGCGGCGATCTCCCGCATCCGCCGTTCGTGGGCGGCGATCCGCTTGGCCCGGTCGGGGTGCGGCTTGAAGGACTCGTTCTGCGCCGGAGACGTGTGCATGACGTGGACCAAGGCCGCGTCGGGCACGTAGTACTGGGTGTACGTCCAAGCCGCCGAGCCGCTGACGATGTCGTGTCCGATCACCACGTCCGGGCGCCACTCGACCACCTCGGGAGACGGCACGAACAGCGACGGCCCGTCGGGCGTGGCGGGAGCGGCGAACAGCCGGACATCGTGCTCTTGCGCGTCCGAGCGCTCGAGTGCCGACACACTCTTCACCAGACAGGCCGTCCGGTAGCCCTCGGCCGCGAAAGCGATGGCCAGGCGCCTGTTGAATCGTGAGATCCCGCCGCGCGTCGGTGACCATTCGTCGCTTATCAGCAACACGGACGGGGGCTCCACGCGAGCCGGGTCCCGGCCCTTGACTCGGAACGAAGCGCTCGACATGGGCTCCTCCTCCGCTGACCCTGGCGTCAGATGTCGTATTCGCGTTGGTACTTGTCGAGAATCGACGGAGTTTGATCGAGCATCCGTTCCCTCGCCCGGTCACGTGCGATCTCGGCTATCTCCGCCGGGCCGTAGCCCAGCCATCGCATGGTGTTGAGCGCGATGCTGATCACGTCCGTCGCTTCACGCGCGGCCGCTCTGGCGTCGCCATTGTCGAGATGTTCACGCATTTCCTCGAACTGGATCTGCACCGCGCGAGGGAAGTGTTCGAAGGCCTTTCCGCGTATTTCGTCGTGCACTTCGTTCCAGGCGTTCCAGAAGTCCTGGAAGGGGCCCAGATCCTCGGCCATTCTCGTCACCCTTCGCTTTTCCTCTTCGTCAGCCGGCGACGATCGCCCGCAGTGCGGCAAGGTCGTGCAGGACGATCCGCCGCCGCGCGGTGGTGACCAGACCGAGCTCCCGCAACTTCCGCAGCTCGATCGCCACGCCGTCACGCGAAGCGCCGATCCGGGCGGCGAGATCCTGTTGCGACAGCGTCGATTCGATTACCCAACCCTCCTCGGTGTCTTCACCCACCTCGGTGGCCAGTTCCAGCAACCACCGCGCCAGCCGGCTGCGCACGTCCAGCCGCGCCAGCATCAGCCGCTCCTCCAACTGCCGTCGGCGACGGACGGTCGCCCGGTACATCGCCGGCCACAGGTCCTGTTCGCCGACGAAGCGCAGCAGTTCGTCCGCGCGGAGGATCAATCCGGAGACCGTGGTGATCGTGCTGACGGTGGCCGAACGCGGCTCGTCCATCAACACGCCCTCCTCCCCCATCACCTCGTCCGCCCCTCGGATCGCGAAGATGATCTCCGTGCCGTCCGCACCTTGGCGGGTCACCTTCACGTTGCCCGACTGAATGATCAGCACCGCGAGGGACGGCTGGCCCTCCCAGAAGATCGTGTGTTCAGGCGGATAGGTCACCTCATCGGCCAGACCTTCCAGCTCAGCGCGCTGCTGCGCGCTGAGAAAGTCGGTCAGGTGAAGAGATGTGTTCTGAGCCATAGCCGTGAGTGTACTACTCTACACATCGATGTGGGTTAACCCGATCACATGGTAGGACTACTCCATACTCGCGGATCGATGCCGTTATCGACGCACAAGCCACCTACCAGCGGTTTCAGCCGGATCACAGCACAGACCGGGGAGACGTAAGGTCTCCGAAAGGATCGGAACCCGCCCCGCGAAGGCTCCGTCGGATCGCCACTTCAGATCCGCACGGAAGGTGACTCCGATGAGCTATCCAGGCCTGCCCGATGAGCAGAACACCCAGTCTTCGACCGTCAAGCCCGGTGTGGCCATCGGGATCCTGGTCGCGGTGATCGCGCTGGTCGCCTTCTGCGTCACCGGTTTCGCCGCTCCCGGCTTCCTGCTCCGCGAGAGCGCCGGGATCTCGTTGCCCGTCCCGTCCTCCAGCTCGGCGACAACCTCCAGCCCGACGAGCAGCCCGAGCAGGACCACGGTCAGCCGCACGACGCGCCCGAGGGTCACCGTGACCGTACGTCCGGCTCCGCAGCCGCCGGAGAAGGGTGTTCAGGTGGTCACGGACTTCCTCGCGAAGATCGCCGGGAGCGACAGGGCGGGAGCGATCGCCTTGGCCTGCGAAGCGCAGAAGCGGTTCATGGACGACAAGATCGACTCACTTCTCCCGCTCGGTTCCCGCGTCGAGATCACCAGGGCGGGCGGAACCGCCAAGTTCGTCCTCGCCGACGTCACCGGAGTCGTCAAAGGACGGTTCGCCAGGGGCACGGTGATCGCGGATCGCACGGAGGACGGCGGCTTCTGCGTCACGACGTTCAGCATTCGGGAGGCGCGATGAACCCGGCCTCAGTCGAGGCGGGAAGGGCCTCAGGATCCGTCCAGGAGATCCAGTTCCTTCTGAACCCGGCCGGACTCGTCGTTGCGAAGCTGGGACTGATACAGGCGCAGCGCGGCGATCCACGTCTCTCGTGCTTTGTCCTGGTGACCGAGCGCGGCGTGGGTACGGGCGATGTTGTCCAAGGTGTCCGCCGACGCGTAGGTCGTCCCGAGTTCGCGGCGAAGCGTGAGCGTGTTCTCGAAACGCGCGAGCGCCTCGGCATGGTCGCCGTTGGCGAAGGCGAGTTCGCCAAGGGTGTTGAGGACAGCCGCCTCTCCTGCGGGATAAGCATGTTCCCGAAAGAGCGCCAGTGCCGCTTCGCAAGCGCTCTCGCCTCGCGAGCTCTGTCCCATTTTGATCGCGAAGGACGCCACCATGGTCAGCGCCCACGCCTCGCGGATCGGCCGGTTCGCTTCGTGGTACAGCGTCATCGCCTGGGTGGCGTGGTCCAGTGCCTTCACCAGTTCTCCTTGCCGGGCCCACATATGCGCGGCCGCGTGATGCACGGGCGCGCGGTACACGACGCTCACGTCGTCCACCCCGGCCAGGGCGAGCCGGCCGTGCTTGAGCGCTTCGGCGTGGTCGCCCTGACGCGAGTACGCCTGGACCAGCATCTGATGCGCGAGGGTCTTGGGCAGCGATTCATCCAGCTGTTCGACCGCGGTGAGTGCCGTCTTCCAGACCGCGACATCGGTGTGGACGTGGCCTTGCCACCAGTGGAAAGCGTGCAATCCCCAAGCCAGCTGCCAGGCGGGGGAAAACCACCGGCGTTCGAGCGCCGCCTGCTGAACCGAAACGAGGTTGAGATGCTCCGCGTTGAACCACGAAAGCGCTTCTTGCGAATTCCGGACGGCTCGGGGTGAACAACCTTCGTGTGGATCCGCCAGGTCGATGGGCTGGCTGTCCGGATCCAGCAGGAGGTCGGCGGCGTGAGCGGTGTGCAGGTAGAAGTCGACCAGCCGGCGGAGAGCGTCGTCCTGCGCGGACCGGTCGGGCCGTTGCCGAGCCTGGCCTTCGGCGTAGAGCTTGACCAGGTCGTGCATCCGCCATCGTCCCGGGACATGCTGGTGGATGAGGGAAGCCCGTTCCAGTGCCTGGAGTTCCGCGGAGACGCGACCGGCGGGCAAGTCGGTCAGATTGGCGGCCGCCGCGAGGTCGATGTCGACCCCCGGGGACATGCCCAGCAGTTCGAAGATCCAAGCCTGATCGTCGGATAACGCCGCGTAGGACCACGACAGGACGGCGGGAAGGCTGGCGGCCGGGTCGCCTTCGTCGAGTGCCCCCAACCTGGTGGTCGCGTCACGCAGTTCGGCGGCGAGGACGGCGAGCGGGAAGTCGCGGTGCGCTTCTGCGCGGCCCGCGACAATGCTCAGGGCCAGCGGGAACCCGCCGCAACAGGCCAGGAGGTCGTCGACCGCGTCGGGCTCGGCGGTCAGCCTGCCGGCCCCGAGCCGCGTGGCGAGCATCTCCCGTGCCTCGGCGGCGGAGAAGACATCCACGGGAATCGGACGTGCGCCGTGCGCGGCGACGAGACCGGCCAGGCGGTCACGGCTGGTGATCACGACCGCGCAGCCGGGGCTGGCAGGCAGGAGCGGGATCACCTGTTTGGTGTCACGGGCATTGTCGAGCACTATCAGCATTCTCTTGTCCGCCAGAATGCTCCGATAGAGCGCGGCCTGTGCCTCCAGTTCGGCGGGCACCCGCGCCGGGTCGACGCCGAAGGTGTCCAGGAAACCCCTCACGACGGCGCTCGGCGACAGGGGCTGCCCTTCGGGCGCGAAGCCGCGGAGATCGACGAAGAGCTGCCCGTCGGGGAACAGGTCCAGGTGCTGGTACGCCCAGTGCAGGGCGAGCCAGGTCTTGCCGACACCACCGGTGCCGAAGATCGCGGAGATCACGATGGTCGTGGCTTGCTCCGCCGCGGCTTCCAGCACCGAGGTCAGTACGGCCAGCTCGTCGGCACGACCGGTGAAGGACCGCGGTGCCGCGGGCAGCTGACGCGGTTCCGGTTCGGTGCGGCCACGCGACGCCGACAGATAGGTGAGATCGGCCGGATGCTGGTGGTCCGGCAGCCAGATCCAGCCGATCGCCGAGGTGTCCTTGACCTGGATTCGGGCAGGCCGGAACGTGGCCGGATCGATCTCACCGCTGTGACGCACCACTTCGTCGAAGAACCACTTCGACACGATCACCGCGAGCACGCCCTCGGAACGGGCGAGCGCGGTTCTCAACTGGGCAGCTTCCAGTAATCGGAATGTCAAATTGACCGATTCCGCAGTCGCGCCATGATCGTCATAAACGATTTCCCCGGCGTGCACCGCCATGCGCAACCTTATTCGTTGTTCGGCGGGATGCGCGATGTTGTGCCGCGTCAGCCGGGCCGCCAAGGCATTCGGGAGCACCTCGATGAATGGCGCCTTCGGAAAATGCGCTGGTGCGAGCACGAAGACCCCGTCGCCACGGTCCTCGTGATGACATTCCGACCAGGGCGCGCCCGCTACCTCGAAACCTTGCGACAAGGCGCTGTACAACGCTTCGCGGACGACAAGCTGATGAGGCGTTGTCCTGCGCTGATCGGTGAATGCCTCGACATCCACGATGACAATCGTCCGATGTACCGCCTGCTGACGGCGCTCCATCTCGTTCCTGTCCCCTCACGGCGATCTTGCTCAATGAGAACTACGCCGATTCCCTGCCGTGAAGGTACCACTGACGGACTGCCCGACGATCGCGAATAGCCCGGAATGCGCGGTAACGGCTTGCGGAAATTCCGGGCCTCGCCACCGTATTGTCGGCCCGTCAAAGAGACGCGATGAACCCGGCCTCAGTCGAGGCAGAACTCGTTGCCCTCGATGTCCTGCATCACGATGCAGGATTCGTTCTCCTCGTCGGCCAGCATGACCCGCTCGCAGGCCGCGCCGAGCGCCTCCAGGCGGGCGCGCTCGGCCTGGAGGACGGCGAGGCGCTCTTCACCGACGAGTCCGATGCCGGCCCGCACGCAGACATGCACCCGGTTCTTGACGACCTTGCCTTCGGGCACACGCTGGAAGTACAGCCGCGGGCCCACTCCGTTGGGGTCACTGCAGGCGAAGCCGGCGTCCTGCTTCTCGGGTGCCAGCGTGCGGTTGTAGTCGTCCCAGGTGGCGAACCCGTCCGGCGGCGACGGCACGACATAGCCCAGTACCGCGCACCAGAAACGGGCGAGGCGCTCGGGTTTCGCGCAGTCGAAAGTGATCTGGACCTGTTTCACCGACACCATCAGATCACCCTAGCCGCTGTCGAACGGATCAAGCCCGCGGCCTTCAGATCGACCCAGACCTGTGCGGGTACCTCCGCGGCGAAGGACTCCACGTTGCGTTGTACCTCCTCGGCGGACCGCATTCCCACCGCGATACCGGCGACGGCCGGATGCTGAAGCGGGAAGGCCATGGCCGCCTGCGGAAGCGTCACGCCGTGCGCCTCGCACACGTCGGCGATCCTGTTCGCCCGCTCCAAGACTTCCGGTGTGGCGACCTCGTAGTCGAAGTGCGCTCCCGCCACGGGCCTCGGCACGGCGAGCAACCCGGAGTTGAAGACCGACGCCGCGATCACCGAGACACCGCGTTCCTCGCACGCGGGCAGGAACGTGTCGAGCGCGCTGTGCTCGAGCAGTGTGTGGCGGCCGGACTGCATGACCACGTCGACATCGGTCTCCTTGACCAAAGTGGTCAGCATGGCCGTGTCGTACATGCCGGCGCCGATCGCGCCGACGATCCCTTCCGACCGCAGTTCCGCCAGGGCCGGATAGCCATCGCGCAGCGCGTCGTCGAAGAACTCCTCGGCGTCGTGCAGGTACAGCACGTCGATCCGGTCCAGGCCCATCCGCTCCAGGGAATCCTCGACACTGCGCCGGATCCCGTCGCGGGTGAAGTCGCGTACCCGGTCGTGCGTCGCGGGGACGTGGAACCCGGCCGGATCCCTTTCCCCGTCCGGTTCCCGCGGGATCAGCAGGCGGCCGACCTTCGTCGACAGGACGAAGGAAGCCCGCGGCCGCGAGCGCAGGAACTCGCCGATCCGGCGCTCGGAATGCCCGATCCCGTAATGCGGCGACGTGTCGTAGTAACGGATCCCGGCGTCCCAGGCCGCGGCCAGCGCGCCCGCCGCGGTGTCGTCGTCCAACGGCGCGAACAGCCCGCCGAGCGGGCCGCCGCCGAACCCGAGCCGCGTCACCTCGACATCGGTCCGCCCGAGTCGTCTCGTGTCCATTCCGGCTCCCCCTTGATCGGCTCGGCGACCACGGTGCCACACCCGAGCGAGCCGGTCTCGCGATTTATCGAGGGGGAAGTCAAAGGTGTCGTGGCGTGGGGCCGGTGTCGCTTCTGCGTACGTGTTCTTCTCGTAGTGAGGGCCTCTTTGCCTACTCTGACGGTAGTGAAGGAGGCTTTCGCTACCGTCGGATGTGATCCCTGGTGACAGTGGGACGACTGTGACCTCGGCGGCCGGGCCGGTAAGGCGTGGCTCGCGTGTTTCGGGACGTGACTCGCGTGTCTGGATGCCGCACTCGAGAGTGCGGAGTCCGAACACCCTCTCAATCTTCGCCGTCGACGAGCCAGTCCGCGCACGTCACGACCTCGAACCCGCGGCTCGGGAAGACCGCGTCCACGAAGAAGTCGTGTATCGCCGGGTCGCCGTCGGCGCAACCGTCGCGCAGCACGGTCACGTGGTAGCCGCGGTCCGCCGCATCGTAGGCCGTCGCGGCCACCATCGCGCTGGTCGCGACTCCGGCGATCACGACGGTGTCGACGCCGCGGGCGCGGAGCACCAGATCGAGATCCGTGCCGGCGAACGCGCTGGCACGGCGTTTCAGCACGACCACGTCCTCGTCGGCGATCGGCAGGGCGATCCCGGTCCCGGCCGAGCCCTCGTGGAAGGTGTCCCCCGTCTCGTGGAACGTCTTGAACAACGCGTTCCCCGACGGCAGATCGGCGCCGTTGCCCCGGAGCGCGAAGTGCACGAACACGACGAGCGCGCCGGCCGCCCGCGCCCGCGGCAGCAGGGCCTCGACCGGCGGCAGGACTTGCTTGGCGAACGGGTAGTTGCCTGTGATCCCTCGCTGGAGGTCACCGATGAGCAGCGCGGTGGGCATACCACGAAGCTATCAACAGCAACCCGAACGTCCGTATACAACCGGGCGCGCGACTGGTTCGCCTCCGGCGGGTGAGGGCTACACCAAGGTGCAGTGCCCGCCCGATCACGCCGCCGTCGGGTACAGCGTCACCGGTTCGGCGTTCTCCGCCCTCTTGTGCGGCCGGTCTCCCACCCCGCTGGGCCGCACCGGCCGGGTCGGCTCGAGTCGCACCCCCGACGCGCTGCTTTGCCGCGCCTGAGGGTTTCAGGCGACGAAGACACAGAACGGATGCCCCGCCGGATCCACGTAGACGCGCAGCGGTTCTTCCGGGTCTTCGCTGCGGTCGTACCGGAGCCGCCCGCCGAATTCGAGGACGCGGGCGTGCTGCTCCTCGAGTTCCTCGACCGAGTCCACGGTCAGATCCAGGTGCAGTTGCTGGGGCACCGGTTCGGCGTCCGGCCAGCTCGCTTCCGGCAGCCGGTCGACCTGCTGGAAGGCGAGTTGCGCCCCGCCGTCCGGATTTCTCAGCACCAGCCAGTCCTTGTCGCCGTCGCCGGGCGCGGGCGGTTCGTCCCCGGGGCGGTAGTCCCACACCAGCAGCCGCCGGTAGAACTCCGCCAGCGCGCGGGCGTCGGTGCAGTCCAGCACCACCTGACGAAATTTCGGACCCTTCTTCCGCTCAACCAAGCCGATCTCCTCCGTCGTTCACGGTCGCGCGCCGGTCGAGGACCGCGAGAACCTGTGCGCACCAGCGGATGTTCTCCTGTTCGAACGCCATCCCGCGGGCGAGGGTCAGATACGGGCCGACGCGGGGCGCGGTGGCGAGGAACTCCGCCTCGGTGGCTTCGCCGAGAAGGCGGTCCCGGAGGCGTTCGAACCGTTTGAGCTTCGTTTCGGCGACGGCCATCCTGTCCGCGACGGCACGCCGGACCGCCTTGTCGTCGCCCGCCTCGACCGCCTGGATCTGCACCAGCAGTTCGTCGCGGATCGCGGTCGGTTTCGGCGCCCGCGTGGTGAATTCGGCGAGCTCGGCCGCGCCGGCGTCGGTCAGGGAGAAGAGCCGCTTGTTCGGACGCCGCCGCTGCTCGACGACCCGCGCAGCCACCAGGCCCTGCGCTTCCATCTTGTCCAGCTCCCGGTAGAGCTGCTGCGGCGTCGCGGTCCAGAAGTTGGCGACCGACGCGTTGAAACTCTTCGCCAGGTCGTAGCCCGAGAACTCGCCGTCCAGGAGCGTCGCGAGGATCGCGTTCCGCAGCGCCATGGCGCGATGATAACCCCGCGCGGATTAGTCACAAAGTTGCCTAGGCACTTTGATGGACACCGGAGTGGTGATCACCTACGCTCGGCGACGTCTACTCAACAAGTTGACTATGAGGAGATCGTCATGCCCACGTTCCGCCAGGCAGTCGAGGCGAAGGACGCCGCCGCGATCGAGGCGTTGCTCGCCGACGACGTGGTCTTCACCAGCCCGGTGGCGTTCAAGCCCTACCAGGGGAAGGCGATCACCGCGGCGATCCTGCGCGGCGTCATGCGGGTGTTCGAAGACTTCCGCTATATCCGCGAAATCCACGACGGCGCGCACCACGTGTACGAGTTCGAAGCGACGGTCGACGGGCTGGAGATCAACGGCTGCGACCTCCTGACCTTCGACGCCGACGGCAAGATCGCCGACTTCAAGGTGATGGTCCGGCCGTTGCGGGCGGCGGAGGCGCTCGCAACGCGGATGGGCGCCCAGTTCGAGGCCATCAAGGCGGACGCGCTCGGCTGAGCTTTCCGCCGCCCGCGACGGATCAGCGGACCGCGCAGCGCCAGTGCACCGGACCGGCGCCGGCGTCGGCATCCCCGAAGACGGTCCCGTCATCGCTGACGAGGTCCGCCCTCGCCGAGGCCGACCCGGCCGGAAGTGGCAGCTCCGCCGCCAGGCGGGTGCCCTGCCAGAGCACGGGCGGCCCGTCCCAGGCACGGGCGCGGCCGGCGATCAGGCCGTGCCGGTTGATGCTCTCCGCCGAGCCGCCGCCTTCGAGCAGTTCGGGGATGTTTCCGGTCCAGACCACGCCTTTCGGCCCCTTCGCGTCGAGGATCGTCCCGACCGCGCGGCCCGCGCTGATGCCCCGCGACAACACCGGGACCTCGGGCGACGGAGGCAACGCGGTCAGCTTGCCGGAACGCCACAGATAGGCCGAATAGCCGTCGCCGAGCATGATGGTGCCGTCCTGGTCGATGTCGACGGCGGAGGCGTAGGCCAGTTCGGGCGGCGTGATGATCAAGGGCTGCGCGGCGTAGCTGAGCCACGCGATCACCACGGCGCCGGTGCCACCGGACGGGGTCGCCGTCGCCACGATCTCCCCGAGATCGTTGATCGCCACGGCCCGGGGATCGACGAAGCCGGCCGGTATCGCGAGTGGTTGGTAGACACCGTCGCGGTACAAGAAGATCCGCCGTTCGCGGGTGTCGAACGAGACGGCGTTGACCAGCACGGTGCCCGACCGGTTCTGGGAGACGGGCGCGACCGAGTCGAATCCCTTGGGCGGCTCGACGGTCCGGGGATCGTCGCCGTGCCACAGGACGAGCCGGTACGCGCCGACCGAGCCGACGATCTGGGTGCCGGAGTAGTTGCCCGCGCCGTCGGTCGCCACGACGTCGACCCGTTGGCGTTCGGCGTCCGCCGGCACCACGACCGGGGTCACTTGATACGAGCAGGCCGCGGCGCCCGGCGCCGGGCTCGCCCCGGCCGGAGCCGAAACAGAAACGGAAAGCGCGACGGCGGCGGCGCCTGCCGCCGCGCATCGTTTGACCAAGCCGATGTCCATGCGGATCCCCTCAGTGCCGAGACAGGTTTCGGCCGGATCACGCCCGCCGGGCCGCGGCCGTTGCCCGCGTCACCCGATCGGCAGAGCCGTCAGCGGCTCCCGGCGCCTGCCTGCTCCTCCCGCCGCCGCACGATCTCGGCGATCCAGACGGGCGCGAACGGCGACGTGCAGTTCGGCGGGGTCGGATAGTCTTTGAGCACCTCCAGGCGCTCCCCGATACCGATCGCCCGGGCACGATGCTCCGCGTGGTCGATCCCGATCTGCGCCAGGCAGTGGTTCATCGCCCACTGCAGGCGATCCGGCGCGGTCTTCAGCTCCGCCTCGATGACGTCGAGCAGCCGCGTGAGGTCGAGGCCCTCGGGTTTCTTCGCCACACGTTCGGTGGTCAGCGCCCACCCGGCGCTCGCGACCACGGGATCCGGATCGGCGGACCAGGCCTGGCGCAGCTCCTCGGCGTGTGGATTCTTCTTGACGACGTAGTTCACGAGCCAGTCGTGCACCTTCGGGGTGCGTGCTTCGCGCACCATGCGATCCAGATCGTCACGCTCGAACGCCTTCGGACGGCAGATCAGCAACGCGAGCAGTTTCGCCGCGGTGTCGTCCGTTTCCCACAGCTCCAGGGCGAGTTCCTGCTGGGTCTTCAGCCGCTTCGCGAGCGCGCGCAGCTTGCCGAGATTGACCCCGTGGTCGTCGCCGTGTTTCTCGTTCACCTGACGTGCGCGCGGGTCGTCGAGCGCGGCCAGTTCGGCCATCACCTCGGCCGTCGTCGTCCCGGTCACCTCGGCCTCCCGTCCACTGTTCGTGGCATTCAGCCTACGAGGCGTTCCGTACGACAAGTCCGGACGCCGCTCATCCGGCGAGTCGCCCCGCAAGGCTGCTACGGTTGACCAGTCGCGGTTCAGACACCAGCCGCCGGGTCCTTACTTCCGGGTCCGGCATGCCCTCCGGGGCAGGAGCCGGCCCCCAAACCGGCAAGGAGTCCACTTGACTGACTACCGCGCTCCCGCTTCCGATCTGCCCCGGTCAGCACGGAGATTCGTGTCCTCTCTCGACATCTCGGTCACCGCGTCCGGCACCGATACGGTCGTCACCGTGTCGGGCGAAATCGATCTCGCCGTCTCCGCCGATCTGCGACGGGCGATGGAAGAGGAGCTCCTGTTCACGCCGGCGGCGCTGATCGCGGACCTGTCCACGGTGAGCTTCTGTGATTCGTCCGGCTTCACCGCTCTCGTCCAGGTCCGCGCGAAGGCCGAAGAGGCGGGCGTCCCGTTCGTCATCGTCACCCGGGAGCGAGCTTTGCTGCGCCCGATGTCGTTGCTCGGCCTCGACGCCGTCTTCACCGTGCACCCGACCCTCGATTCGGCACGGGACGCGCTCACTCGCTGATCAGCTGTCATGATGGGCGGTTGTGACGGGTGACAAGGATCCAGGGTTCCGCATCGGCGGGCGTCCACTGGCGGAACGGCTGACCGAGGTCCTGCCGTCGCTCGCGCAGGCGGTCCTCGACGAGATCGTCTCCCGCATCCCGGAATACGGGCTGTTACCCGCCGAGGAACTCAGTGGCGACATCACGCACGTGATCGAGCAGAACCTGCGGTCGTTCATCGACACTCTGCGCACCGGGTCCACGCCGACGCGGGAGGAGCTCGACTTCCTCCGCGAGTCGGCGGCCCGGCGCGCGGAGGAGGGCATCCCGATCGACATCGTGCTCACCGCGTACCACGTCGGGATCCAGGTGGTCTGGGCGTCGCTGACGCCGGACGCGCGGCCGGACGAGGTCGCCGATGTCCTCGCGGTCAACGCGCTCACCCTGCGTTACCTGGAAGTGGTCACTCCCGCGGTCGGCGCGGGCTATCTCGACGAGCGCCGGACGATGTTCGACGACGAGCGTTCGGCGCGGCACGCGGTGCTCTCCGCCCTGCTCGACGGCGAGCCGGCGGAAGTCGCCGCGGGCCAGGCCGGTCTGCGCCTGCCACCGTGTTACATCGTGCTCGCGGCGTCGGTCGGGGCGCATCCTGACGAGGCGACCACCGGGGTCGACCCGCTGGTCGCGGGCCGCCGGAAACTCCGGCGGCTCCGGGTCGAGCTGGAGCGCCAGGTCCGAGGCACGGTGCTGACCTCGCTCACTCCCGAAGGCGGCATCGCCTTGCTACCACACGAAACCCCGGTCGGAGAACTGTCCACACGGGACTGGACGCGGCTGGAGCGGGTACTCGCCGACGTCGCCCGCACGGCGGGCGCGGAAGTCATCGCCGGCACCGCCGCGGCCGAGTTGTCCGGGGTGCCCGCGGCGGCGAGGCTCGCGCAGGACGTACTCGCGGTCGCCACCGGATCCGGGCGTCCGCCCGGCCTGTACCGGCTCGACGACGTCCTCCTCGAGTACCAGCTTTCGCGCCCCGGTCCGGCACTCGACCGGCTGGCCACCCGGTTGGCCCCGCTGGACGGCAACGACGAACTCGTCCACACCTTGGAAACCTTCCTTCGCCGCGGAGGACGACGGCAGACCGCCGCCGCCCTGCACGTCCATCCCAACACCGTCGACTACCGGCTGCGCCGGATCGCCGATCTCACCGGGCTGGACCCCACTCGGCTGGAACACGTCGCCCTGCTGCAGGCGGCCCTTGCGGCGCGCTCGGCCACCGGCCCTTTGTGACGCGTCACGAAAGGTGCCTACAAGACTCGGAGACCGTCACAAAGGTCGAGCAGCCGCCGGGCGGACCGGCATTCACCGGGGAAGACGAAGAGCTGCGTGCCCGTGTCCTCGGCGAGCAGCTGCGCGCGTTCGAGCACCCGGATGCCAGGCACGCCGAAGAACTCGAGTTCGGACAGGTTGAGGATCAACCTGGTGCCGCTGCCGTGGAGCCGCTGGGCCAGCATCTCCCAGAGCCTCGGCGCGGTGGCGAGGTCGACCTCGCCGTTCGCTTTGACGACCGCGGTTTCCCTGGTCGGCCTGCTCACATGCAGGCGGAGGCGTCCTCGTGGTTCTTCGAGTGCCCGCAGCTCGGAGGACGCTGAGAAGGCGCGCTTCTTGTCAAGCGCGCGGGGCGTCGACAGAGAAGTCATGTGTGGAAGTACCCCGGCACCCGGTGCGATGAAACCGTCCGGCCGCTTGAAGACCACCGAAAACGGGTATCCCCGCCCACGTCGGAGGTGATGTCCCATGTCCGCTGCACAGACCGGCACAGGGCCGGTGGTGACCGGTTTCGACGGGTCGGCGGAGGCACGCCGCGCGGTCCGCTGGGCGGTCGCCGAGGCGAAAACGCGCGGCCTCGGCCTCGTTCTCGCCTACTGCACCCACGACCGTCTTCCCCCGCCCGGCTCGGATCCTGTCGCGACGCCGCTGAACGAAGCCGTCCCGCAAGCCGCCGACGAAGCCGACGTCGAGCCCGCTCGACGGCAGCTCGCTTCGATGGCGGAAGCGCTGAAGCGCTCCGAGCCCGATCTCGAGGTCCGCACGGTCGTCCGCGGCGGCACTCCGGAGCACGTCCTGACCTCGGTCGCCGACGAGACGGACGCGACGATGATCGTGCTGGGCGAATCCCACACCGGGTTGTTCGCCAGGGCCGTCCTCGGCTCGACGGAATCCGAGGTGACCAAGACCGCCGGACGTCCTGTCGTGGTCGTGCGCGGGGACGAGCCACCTCCGGGCGGACCGGTGATCCTCGGGACCGATGGCTCGGAGCACAGCGCGCAGGCGGCGGGCTTCGCGTTCGACTTCGCCTCGCGTCACGGGCTCACCGTGCACGCGGTCCACGTCGCGCGCATGCCGCTTTGGGGCCCCGCGAGCGAGCCTCTGCTCGGCGGGCCGGTACTGGATCCGGCGCCCGGTATCCCGCAGGAGGTGGCCGCCCAGCTCGTCGCCCGGCAGCTCGAGCCGTGGCGCGAACGCTATCCGGAGGTCTCCGTGGAGCTGGTGCACGGGGTGGGACCCGCCGCGCAGGCATTGACCGTGCAGTCCAGTGAGGCCGCGCTGCTGGTGCTCGGCCGGAGCGATCACGGCGAACTCCGGCGACTGCTGCTGGGTTCGGTCAGCGACGACGCGCTGCACCACGCGCATTGCCCGGTGGCGGTGGTCCGCGCTCAGCCGGTGGGCTGAGCGCGGCGCGTCACGACGAAGCGAGTTCTCCGAGCGTCCGCCGTGAAGCACGTAGTTCCGCGGCCATCAGCAGACCGCCCGTCCGAGCCTGGGCGAGCGCGTAACCGACGTCCGCGACCTTGTCCCAGGCCGCCCTCGCCGAGTCGGCCGTGCCGACCTCACCGGACAGGAGGCTCTGTTCGAGTTGCGCCTGCAAGCCGGGCAGGACGTTGGCGAGGTCGTCGGCGAGCTGCTGCAACGCGCCGATGGTGCGGCAGAGGTCGGCCGGCGAGGCCTGTTCCTCGGTCCGCAGCCGGCTGTACAGGTGACGCACGACTGTGCCGGCCTGTGCGGCCAGCAGATACGGCGGCTCCGCCGACTTCGGGTTCATTGCCCTGAAATACCCCGTCCACGACCTGCGAAAACAAGTTTGTGCCGAGAGGGCCGGGGGTATCAGCGGTTGTGACCGACAACGTACTCACCTTCGGGGTCGAGGAAGAGTTCTTCGTGGTGGGCCGGGACGGCCACCTCTCCCCGGCGGGAGATGCCGTCGTGGACGCCGCGGAGGAGGATCAGGGCGAACTCCAGCAGGAGCTCACCCGCTCCCAGGCCGAATCGGCCACCGGCGTCTGCACGACACACGACGAAGCCGAACGGCAGCTGACGGCGATGCGGACGGAACTGGCCGAAGCCGCCGCCCGGCGGGGCTGCCGTCTCCTGCCCAGCGGGAGCGCACCGCTGGCGGAGACGGAATTACCCGCCATCACACCGAATCCGCGCTACGAGCGGATGTCCGAACATTTCGGGGCGACCGCGCGGACGTCGCACACCTGCGGCTGTCACGTCCACATCGCCATCCCCGACCGGGAAACCGGGATCCAGGTGATCAACCGCGTCCGGCCCTTTCTGCCCGTGTTGCTGACCGTGACGGCCAATTCCGCGATCTGCGACGGGTACGACACCGGATACGCCAGCTGGCGTTACCAGCAGTGGAACCGCTGGCCCTCGGCCGGTTCGCCGCCGCGGTTCACCTCGCTGGACCACTACGAAAGCATCGTCGACGCCTGGCTCCGCGCGGGCGCCATCCTCGATCGCGCGATGGTCTATTGGGACGTAAGGCTTTCCGAGAAGCAGCCGACGGTGGAGTTCCGGTTCGCCGACGTCGCGGTCACTCCCGGCGAAGCGGTGCTGCTCGGGGTGCTGATCCGCGGGGTGGTCGGCACGGTCCTCGGTACGGAGGAGCGCCCCGCGGACTTGTCCAACGAAGTCTTACGGGCCCAGATCTGGCGTGCGTCACGGGAAGGGCTCTCGGGTCGCTGCCCGCATTTCCGGACCGGCGACCTCGCCCCGGCGAGCGAGGTGCTCGACGACGTCGTCACCTTCGCCGCCGGCGCGCTCGAGGAGGCCGGGGACCTCGACTTCGTCCGGGACGGCCTCGCCAGGCTGGTCGCCGAAGGCGGCGGGGCCGACCGGCAACGGGCGCGGTTCGAGAAGCGCCAGCGCGCGGAAGACGTCGTGGACCTGTTGGCCGTCCGGCCGGGTTGAGGGATAGGGCAAGGTGACAGGTTGCGAAAGCCACTTTCGCGACGCCTGATGTCGCGAAAGTGGCTTTCGCGACACAGTCGCCCAACGGCCACGAGGGGACCGCGCACCGCGACTCGACCCTTTTCTTACCCTCGATAACGGGTGGGTCCACCGTCATTCGCGTGTCCAGAAGGCGAACTCGCGTGATTGGGCGGCGAACTCGCGTGATCAGGCGGACGCCAGGCAGGCGGTCAGGTTTGGCCGAGTTCCGAAGGCCGGCGTAGCGGGCCCCAGTCGGCGTCGTCCCGCGCTCGCTCGCGCAACAGGCCGCGAGCCTCGTCGAGGACGGTGGTGGAGATCCGCCCGACGGGTTCGGGGTCGGTCAGCAGCGGCTCGTTGTCCGGTCCCGAACCGACCACGCGGCCCGCCAGCACCCAGGGTTTGGTCTCGCGGGGCCGCGCGTGCCTGAGGTGGCAATAGTCGTAAAGCCGCCTGGCGAGCCAGAGTTCGAGCGGCTGGTCCCGCCACCATGGCTCGGGATCGAGGGGGTTCACCGAAAGGCCAGGCAGTTCCGTGCCGGTGAGTTCGTCCCGGCTCGTGCCGGGGCGATGTTCGGGAGACGGCGCCCAGCGCACGTACAGGCCTTTCCGTCGCCGGACCAGCGCGGCGAGTTCCCCCAGGGATTCCAACTGCTGCATCGAGCGCTCCTGTGCGAAGGATGGACACGGTGACCGGCGCGCCGGCGTCCCTGCTCCGCCGGGGCTGCCCACGCCGGTCCACCTCACGGCCGGCGGACGTACAACCTCGCTGCACCGGCCATTGCGTTTCGGTTACCCGCTCGCGAGGGAACTACACCGGTTTCACCAGCGATCGATCCACGAGATGCGCGATCTCCTCCAGCGCCACCCTCGCTTCCGGGATCGCGGCCAGCATCCACGCGTGGATCATGCCCTCGTACTCGTGATAGCTCAACGGCACACCTTGTTCGGTGCACAGGGTGTGCAGCCGCCGGGCGTCGGAGAGGAGGACGTCCTTGGTCCCGATGTAGACGGACAAGGCGCCGAGCCCGGAGAGGTCGCCGGACAACGGGCTGAGCCTCGGATCGGTGCGCGGCAGCTGTCCACTGTAGAGCCTGGCCGCCTCGTTCAGTCCGGTGAGCGCGAGGTACGGGTCGCGCTCGTCCAGCGCCGGTTGCGCCGGATGGGTCATCGTCAGGTCCAGCCACGGCGACAGGAGGACGGTCTCCTTGGGCACCGGCCTGCCTTCGTCCCGCAACGCCTTGGTGAGCGCCAGCGCGATCCCGGCACCGGCGGAATCCCCCATCACGATCTGGTCCTCCGGGGCGACATCCGCGGAGAACTCGTCGTAGGCGCGGCGGACGAAAGCGGTGGTCTCCGGGCACTGGTGCGCCGGGGCCAGCGGGTAGATCGGCACGGTGACCGTGCAGCCGGTGCGGTCGATGAGCCGTCCGAAGAAGCGCCAGTGGTCGTGCTGGATCTGGTGCACGTAGGCGCCGCCGTGGAAGTACAGCACGTGGTTGCCGTCGCCCCCGCCGCCCGCCGGGCGGATGGTGTAACAGGGTCGTCCGTCCACTTCGGACCGCGTGACGTCGAACCGGCGCCTGATCGCGCGGATCGGCCCCCGGTCGCCCTTCGCCTGGCTGCTTTCGATGCTCCGGCGGAAGCGGTCGAGCTCGGCGTAGGTGCGCTTCCGGTTGGTGAGGCGCAACCACGCGAGCAGCGACTTCGCGGGGAGACTCGTCTTAGACCTGATCACGGGGAACCGTCCGATGCCAGTTGCGGGAGAACGTCCTTCGCTCCCCTTCGTATGCGTCGAGCTGTGCGTCGATCACGAATTCGGTGGGAGTGCAGGACACCCGGGTGCGGGTCTCGGACCGCGCTTCCCAGTCACCGCGGGCGAACGTCATCGACCACGCCGTCTCCGCCACCGGGGAGCAGAAGTCGTCGGCCACCCACGAGTACCGCTCGAACACGTTCCTGGTGACGTCGAGATCGATGTCGTCGAACCGGACCTTGCCCTCGTTCTTCACGATGTCGAGCGCGGATCGGTAGTCGATCAGGTCACGGGAGACGGTCCAGCGCTGTTCGCCGGGTTCGACCTGGGTCGCGGGCAGCGGTTCCGCGCCCTCGGGTTCGCCGAACGGCCGTGCCGGGACCTCGTCCGCTTCCGCCAGGGGCCGCACCGGAAGCGTGAGCGTGCTCTGTCCGGTGTGGACGGTCACCATCGCCGGTTCCGGCGGTGGCCACGCCAGCGGCCAGTACGACGACGAGATCGACAACCGGATCCGGTGCCCGGCGGGGAAGGCCTGCGCGACGGCGTTGAGCTCGACGCGCACCCGGTACCGCTTGCCCGGTTCCAGTGGCTCCGGATCTTCGTGCCCGTCCCGGTGGGTCAGGTTCAGCAACCCGTAGGTCACCCGCGTGGCCCTGCCGTCCGGCGAGACGTCGGACAGCCGGACGGCGACCTGCGCGACCGGCTTGTCCGCCGAGACCTCCAGATCCACCGCCGGCGAACCGAGGATTTCGCAGGGTTCGGTGAGTTCGTCGGTTTCGAAGACGAGCGAGCCGCCGTCCTCCTCCCGCTGGTCGTACGGCAGATCGGGCGGAGCACTGTAGGAGGCCCACTTACCGGCGAACTGACCGACCGAAAGCGGCGACTCCACCGACAGGTTCTCCGCCGGGACGTCCTCCCCCGGCCGGGCGATCCGGTGCCGGGCGAGCCGGTGCTCGGACGGGTGCACATGCGGCGAAGGCCAGGACGGCTCCCCCACCCAGCGGCCGGGGCGGTCCTCGTACGAGGTCGACGGTGGCACGCTGTCCTGCATCCACGTCTGGAGCATCGGCCCGTCCATGACGCCGTTCTCGGCGTCCTTCAGCCAGTGGTCCCACCAGCGGACCAGCTCCTGCAGGTAGCCGATGGCGGGTCCGGGGCGGCCGAGGTGCGGGTACTTGTGCGACCACGGCCCGATCAGGCCGCGCCGCGGCACGTCGAGATTGGCCAGCAGCCGGGAGACCGCGTTCGAGTACCCGTCCGCCCAGCCGCTGGAGGCGAGGACGGGCACCTGGACGTCGCTGTAGTTTTCGCAGACCGACGCGTGCCGCCAGTAGTCGTCCCGGCGCTGGTGGCTCAGCCATTCACCGGCCCAGAGGCTGCAGTTCTCCAGCCGTTCGTGCCACAGCTCGCGCCACCGCTCACCCGCCAGCGCGGGATCGGGCGGCAACGTCGCGTAAGCGAACATCGTGGAGGCTTCGGCGACGTTGTCCGAGAGCAGGCAACCACCCATGTAGTGCATGTCGTCGGAGTAGCGGTCGTCGGTGAACGACGAGATCGCGATCGCGGTCAGGCTCGGCGGTTTGCGTGCCGCCACCTGGAGGGCGGCGAACCCGCCCCAGGAGATGCCCATCATCCCCGTGCGGCCCGAACACCAGGGCTGCGCGGCGATCCATTCCAGCACGTCCTCGGCGTCGAGTTGCTCCCGTTCGAGGTACTCGTCGGTCAGCACGCCCTCCGACTCCCCCGAACCGCGGATGTCGACCCGGACACAGGCGTAGCCGTGCCCCGCGATGTACGGGTGGTGCACGGAGTCCCGCACCGAGGTCAGGTCGCGGTGCCGGTACGGGATGTACTCCAGGATCGCCGGGACCGGTTCACCGTCCGAAGCGACCGGCCGCCAGATCCGCGCCGACAGCCGGACGCCGTCGGAAACCGGGATCCAGACGTGGTCCTCCTCCGTGATCTCGTACGGTAGCGAGGCCACCGTCCGCATGGGCTATCCCTCCTCGAAGTCGAACCGCAGCGCCTCGGTGCACCGGCGGTACTTGCTCTCCATCTCCCGTTCGGTCTGTGCCGCGACGAAGATATGCGCGAGCTCGTAGCTGTAACTGTCCTGTTCGGGTAGTTCCGAAAGCCGGATTCCCTTCTCGGCCACCGGTTCGATCTTCACCCCGGGGATCTCCGCCTCCAGGTCCGCGATCTCGCCGCGGGTGGGCACCCTGGTGACCAGCGCGTCACGGAAGCGGCGGTAGTACCACTTGCCCGCGATCCGGTAGTCACCTTGGTTCCGGCGCCGTCCGGGATCCTGGCCGAGGCCCAGCTGGACCATGATCTGGTGGTTCGCCACTCCGTCGACGTACTCGAACAGTTCCGCGTGGGACTGGGAATGCCGCGGGTTGATCTCCAGCAGGCAGGCCTGCCCGGATTCGGGGTGACAGAAGAACTCGATGCTGAAAGTGGCGTTGTCGAAGCCGATCTGTTCCATCACGCGGACGGAGATCTCCCTCATCCGCTCGACGGCGTCCTCGGGCAGCTGCGACGGGTACTGATGACGAAGGAACGAAGCGGTGTCGGGATAGTTGATCGAGTCGAGGACACCGTAGACGGTGACCTGTCCTTTGTAGACATACCCTTCGGTCGCCGCCTGCACACCGGTGAGTTCGCCCTCGGCGAGGCACGCGGCCCCGCCGACGTCGGCCACCTCGGCGGGGAGGTCGACCATGCCGAGGATGCGGTCGAAGGGTTTGCCGATCCTGTCGACACCCGCCCGGATCTCGGCGACGGCCTTCTCGAAATCGTCGTCGTCGGCGACGTGGAAGGCCAGCTCCGAGGAGAACGACTTCACCGGTTTGAGCCACATGGGGTAGTCGACGCCCTCGGGCGGCCGGGGGTCGTCCTGGTCCAGGTCGACGACGCCGAACGACGGCACCTCGTCGATCACCTTCGCTTGTTCGAGGCGGCTCCAGTACTTGTCCTCGCACTTGAGCACCGCTTCGAGCGAAACACCGGGGAGGCCGTACTTCTCGCACAGCATGGCCACCATCGTCGAAGACGGGAAATCCCAGTAGCTGACGATCGCGTCGATCGACCCGTCGAAGGCGTCCAGCTGCGACTGCGCCTTTTCCACGAGCTCCACGATCGGGATCTCACCGTGCTGGAGTTCGTCCGGCGTCAGCAGACCGTGGAAGCGATACCGCTCGGCGCCGGGGACTCGTCTCAGCACCTCTTCGTTGCTGTCGTCGAGACCGATGACGAAGATGTTCTTTTCTTCTGCGTTGTTTTCCTCTGGGGGCCTGGAGGATGTGGTCATAGGCCAGTGCTACCCGCTCCGGTGATCCGGAAAACCCTGGTTTGCCCCCGTGGCCGCGCGGGAATCCGGGCGCCATGACGGAGTTGCCCGGAACGCGTTCACTGTGGCTCGACACCGCTCCCGCTCCCGATCGCACCGGGACGCCGCTGCCCGCCGAGGTCGACGTCGCCGTGCTCGGCGGCGGGATCGCCGGCCTCACCACTGCCTACCGGCTGGCGAGGGCCGGGCGCTCGGTGCTGGTACTGGAGGCCGGCCGCCTCGCGGCGGGGGTCTCCGGCCACACCACGGCGAAGGTCAGCACCCAGCACGGGCTGAAGTACGCCACGCTGGCGAAGACCAAAGGCGCCGAAGCCGCCGCGACATACGCCTACACGCAGGCGGCCGCGCTGGACTGGATCGCCGCGGCCACCGCCGAACTCGGCATCGACTGCGGCTTCACCCGTGCCGACAGTTTCGTCTACACGACCCATCCCGGAACGGTCGAAAGCCTCGAACGCGAAGCGGAAGCCGCGGCCGAGGCCGGGCTTCCCGCTTCCTATGTCACCGAGGTCGACCTCGACGTACCCGCCCTCGGCGCGGTGAAGTTCGCGTCGCAGGCGCACTTCCACCCGCGCCGCTGGCTGCTCGCCCTCGCCGATGAGATCGAACGCGCGGGCGGGACGATCGTCGAAGGCGTTCGGGCGGAAGGCGTCGACGAACTCGGCGGGGTGAAGGTGCGCACCAGTTCCGGCGACGTGCGGGCGGGCGAGGTCGTGGTGGCGACCCACTATCCCGTGTTCGACCGCGGCCTGTTCTTCGCCAGGCTCGACCCGGTCCGCGACCTCGTGGTCGCCGGCCCCGTCGAAGGCAACCACCCGCCGGAGGGAATGTACCTGGACGCCGATACCCACCATTCCGTGCGGAGCTATCTCAAAGACGGTGTCCCGTACGCGATCGCGGGCGGCGAGCACTACCGCGTCGGCGACTCCGTCGACGTCGAGAGCCGCCACGAACGCCTGGCGAGCTGGGCGAGCGAACACGCGGGCGTGCGCCGGGTCACCCATCGGTGGTCGGCTCATGATCTGTCCACTTTGGACTCCGTTCCGTACGTCGGGCGCTACCATCCGGCGAGCCGTCACCTGTGGGTCGCCACCGGCTTCGGCCAGTGGGGGATGACGGGCGGCACCGCGGCCGGGCTGCTGCTCGCGGACCTGCTGACCGGACGCGACAACCCGTCGGCGAGCCTGTACGACCCCAACCGCTTCGACCTCCGCTCCGCGATCTCGACAGTGGAGAACAACGCCACGGTGGCGAAGTTCCTGGTGGGCGACCACCTCAGCGCGTTGCGCAAACCCGCCTCCCTGGACGAACTCGCCCCCGGCGAGGCCAAGGTGACCCGTGACGGCGAAAAACTCGTCGCCGCCTACCGCGACCCGGGCGGAGAACTGCACGCCGTCGGCGCCCACTGCACCCATCTGGGCTGCCTCGTCGCGTTCAACAACGCGGAGAAGACCTGGGACTGCCCTTGCCACGGTTCGCGGTTCGACCTGGACGGGTCGGTGATCCAGGGCCCGGCCGTGCGCGCACTGCCGAAGAAGCGGGAGCGGTGATGACCGGCATCGGTGTCGAAGAGGAGTTCCTGCTGGTCGACCCCAGGACCGGGGTGAGCTGTCCCCGGGCGGAGGCCGTCCTCGAACGGCACCGGGTCTGCTGCCCGCTGCCGGACGGCGCGGCGGTCCACCGGGAACTGCGGCCGACGCAGATCGAGGCCGCCACCGGCGTCTGCGAAACGGCCGACGAGCTGTACGAACACCTGTCGGCCGGGCGCCGCTCACTCGCCGAAGCGGCGGCGGGCGAGGACTGCGCCATCATCGCCTCCGGCACTCCCCTGTGTCCCTCACCCCTGTGTCCCTCGCCCGACCGCGACTACGGCGCCGGCGACCGTTTCGGCAAGGTCGACGCGCTGTACGCCGGTGTGGTCAAGGCGTACGAGGCTTGCGGTTGCCACGTGCACATCGGCGTGCCGGACCGCGAGACCGCGATCGCCGTCGTGAACCATCTGGGCGAATGGCTGCCCACGTTGCTGGCGTTGTCGGGCAATTCGCCGTTCGAAGGGGGCCGCGACACCGGCTACGACAGCTGGCGAATGGTGGAGCAGAGCCGTTTCCCCGGCTCCGGCATCGCACCGTACTTCGCGGACGCCGCCGGATACGAGGAGCAGGTCGGGAAGCTGGTGGACTGCGGGGTGCTGGTCGACGACAACCAGACCTTCTGGCTCGCGAGGCCGTCCACGCGCTGGCCGACCGTCGAGGTCCGCGTCGCCGACACCGCGTCGACTGTGGACGAAGCCGTCCTGCAAGGGTTGCTGACGCGTGCGCTCGTGCGCACCGCGCTCGCCGACCTGGACCACGGGACGGAGGCGGTCCCGCTGGATCCGCAGATCGCCGCCGCCGCGGTGTGGTCGGCCGCGCGTCACGGCCTTTCCGGGCCGGCCGTCGATCCGGTGGCCGGTAAGCCGGTTCCGGTGGGCGACCGGGTCGCCGCGCTGCTCACGCGTACCGAGCAGGCGCTGGAGGACACCGGCGACCTGGGTCTCGTGCGCACCCTCCTCGGCAAGCTGGAACGGGAGGGCACCGGCGCCGAACGGCAGCGCCGGGCCGCCGCCGACGGGGAGGTCGCGGTGTTGCGGATGCTGACCGAAGAGACGGTTCCGCACGGCTAGATCGGGTACTCCCGGCACATGACGACGATCGACCGTGAGGTGGCCGCGAGGCTGCCCGAGATCCGCGGCCCGCTCTCGGCCGCCGTGGTGGACACCCTGGCAGGCGGCCGCCGTGACGACTTCGACCTCGATGCGGCGACCGATGCCGACCCGTTCGGCGAGGATCTGCAGCTGGCACTGCATGTCTGCTACGAGCTGCATTACCAGGGGTTCGACGGCGTCGACTCCGAATGGGAATGGGACCCCCGCCTGCTCGGCTTCCGGTCCGTTCTGGAGCACGCGTTCCTCGACGGCATCCGCGCCGCCGTACCCGGCGGAAACGACGTCCACGGCCTGCTGGACGACTTGCTGACCGAACCGGTCGACGGTGCGGGCGTTTCGCACTTCCTGCGTGACGAGGGCGAATGGTGGCACGTCGAGGAGTACTTCGCCCATCGGTCGATCTACCACCTCAAAGAGGCCGACCCCCACGCCTGGGTGATCCCGCGGCTGCGGGGCAGGGCCAAGGCGGCGCTGGTCGCCGTGGAGTTCGACGAGTTCGGGGGCGGGCGGGCCGACCAGGCGCATTCCCGCCTGTTCGCGGATCTGCTGACCGCGGCGGGACTGTCCGGCGGCTACCTCGCCTACCTCGACCACGTCCCGGCCGAGATGCTCGCGACGGTGAACATGATGTCGCTGTTCGGCCTGCACCGGAGCCTGCGTGGCGCGCTCGTCGGGCATTTCGCCGCCGCCGAGATCACCACCGCGCCCGCCGCCCGGCGCATGGACCAGGCACTGGAACGCCTCGGCGCGCCCGGGGAATGCCGCTACTTCTACACCGAGCACATCGAGGCCGACGCGGTGCACGAACAAGTGCTGCGGCACGACGTCATCGGGGATCTGCTCGACCGGGAGCCGGAACTGGCGGCGGACATCGCGCTGGGCATCCAGGCCACCGACCTGCTCGAGAACCGGCTGACCGAGCACCTGCTGGGCGCTTGGTCAGCCGGGGAGACCTCACTCCTCAGGCCGCTGCACCCCTTGCCGTGAGCGGCGGCGGTGGCTGGTGTCGCAGAACGGGTAACGCTTGCTGCGGCGGCAGGCGCAGAGGGCGACCAGGAAGCGGTCCGAGGTCACCGTCTCGCCGTCGTCCATGACGATCTCGACCGGCCCCTCCACCAGGAGGGGCCCGCCGGGGTCCAGCCGGACCTTGGTCCTACGGCCGGTCGGCACGGATCACCACCAGTTCTTCGTGCCGCTGCTCGGCCACGATCAGGCCGGCGGCTTCGAGGAAGGCCGCCCGCGCCCGCATCACCGGCCCGAACGGGATCGATCGGGTGGCGACCACCTCGGGCGTCAAGCCCGCCGCCCGTAACTGATCCAGCGACTTGTCCGGTCCCGCGACCGCGGAGTGGACCATCATCAGGTACCCGCCGGGCGCCACCAGGGACGACGCCTGCGCGCAGACCTGGTCGAGCACGATCCGGCCGTCCGGTCCGGCGTCCCACGCCCGCGCGGCCCCGGCCGCCGGCACCGGCGAGGGCACATAGGGCGGGTTCGCCAGCACGACGTCGAAGGGGCCGCCACGAGCCGCCTCGGCCAGGCCGCCACGCAGGGGCCGGACCGCAAGACGGCGCAGCCGCGAGTTGACCCAGACCGCGGCCAGCGCCCGCCGGGAGATGTCCACGGCGGTCACGGACCCCGCGCCGTGCGCCGCGGCCGTCAGCGCGAGCGCCCCTGTCCCGGTGCAGAGGTCGAGAACTCTCGCCCCGGCGGGCATTCCGGACGCGCTCAACGCCTCCGCCAGTAGCCAGGTGTCGTCTTGCGGGCGATAGACGCCCGGTGGCCGCAGCAGCCACGGCCGCGTCCGGACAAGTGGAATCGCTGCGCTGGAGATCGCGGTCATGTCCCCTCCGGTTCACCGTCGTTGCCGACGACTACCCCGGCCGGGTGGCGCCAAACGTCCACAAAGGTCTGGCGCGCGAGGGTTGAAACGGCGCGAAAGGGGTAGCCGCAAGGAAAGCGACCGAAGGAGAAGCGCCATGGACGCCGAGCGCAAGTCCGGAAATGAAGACAAACGGGACGAGGAAGACCGCGAAGAGGTCCGAGGGGAACAGGGCACGTCGTCCGGCGACCCCCACGACGACACCGATCCGCAATCGGGTTGATCACGCGGCGGAATCGCCTCCGGCCCCCCATTGGCCGGGGGCGTTTCACGACGTCTTCCCGGGGTATCCGACGAACTTGGCGGCGAAACGGAGGCGTTCCCGATGAACCGACGTACGACAGGCTCCCCGCTGCGAGCGGTGGTACTGGTCATCGCGCTGGTCCACCTCGTATTGGGTGTGCTCGGCTTCTTTTTCCTTCCCGAGGCGAACCAGGCAGGCGAGAACACACTATGGGTGTTCAGCGCGACCGGAATGCTCAATGTCATCCGCGCCGTGCTCGGTGTCCTCGGCTTGATGGCGGTGTTCAAACCGTCCGCGATCCTGGCTTACAGCTGGATGGCTTTCGTGGCGTTCACAGGTCTGACCGCATTCGGGATTCTCTCGGCGAGTACGGATATCGCCGGTGACGCGGTCAACTTCGGCTGGGCCGACAACGTCCTCCACGCGCTGACCGCGCTCGCGGCGCTCGTGGTCGGTATCGCGGCCACGAGGGTTTCCGGCGGGAATCGAACTAAGACGGCGGAGAACGTTTAGTCCGTCCACTACGGGCAACTTTGCGGATATGACGAAAGTGGCCCCGCTCCGGATCCTTCTGTGGCACGTCCACGGTTCCTGGACCGAATCGTTCGTGCGCGGTGGCCATCGCTGCTACCTCCCGCTGCTCGCCGGAGGCGGGCCGTGGGGACGGGGGCTCAGCGGACGTGAGTGGCCTTCCGCCGAAGAGGTACCGGTCGAAGAACTGAAGGATCTCGACATCGACGTCGTCATCCTTCAGCGGCCGGAAGAGGTCCAGTTGGCCGCGCGATGGCTGCACCGCCGCCCCGGCAAGGAAGTACCCGCCGTCTATGTCGAACACAACACGCCCCGGGAGCACGCGGCCACCACCCGGCACCCGCTGGCCGACCGTGCCGACATCCGGCTGGTCCACGTGACCCACTTCAACGACCTGATGTGGGACTCCGGTCTCGCCCCCACGGTGGTCATCCCCCACGGCATCCCCGATCCGGGTGAACGCTACACCGGGGAGCTTCCGCACGGCGTGGCCCTGATCAACGAACCGGCGCGGCGAGGGCGGATCACCGGGAGCGATCTCCTGCCCGCCTTCGCGGACATCGCGCCGGTCGACCTGTACGGGATCGGCAGCGAAGACCTCGACGGCCGTCATCCCGCGCTGCGTCCCGGCGGCGACCTGCGCAGCCGGGAACTGCACGCCGAAGTCGCCCGGCGCCGCGTGTATCTGCACACCGCACGGTGGACGTCGCTGGGCCTGTCGCTACTCGAGGCGATGCACCTCGGCATGCCGGTCGTCGCACTGGCGACCACTGAAGCGGTACTCGCGGTCCCCTCCGATGCCGGCGCCGTCTCGACGGACGTCGACGCGCTCGCGAAGGCCTATCGCGAGCTGATCCATGAACCCGATTTCGCCGTGCTGGCGGGAAAATCCGCACGCGAGTTCGCCTTGAGCCACTACGGGCTCGATGCGTTCCTCGAGCGCTGGGACACCCTGCTGGCAGAGGTGATCGCTTGATTTCGCCGACCGCGGCGGGAAGGAGTCCGATGAGGATCGCGATGGTTTCCGAGCACGCCAGCCCTCTCGCCGCCCTCGGCGGAGCCGACGCGGGCGGGCAGAACGTTCACGTGGCCGAGCTTTCCGCCGCGTTGAGCAGGCAGGGACACGACGTCACCGTCTACACGCGCCGCGAGAACCGGCGCGTCCCGGCGACGGTCGAAACGCCAGACGGCTACCGCGTCGTCCACGTCGCGGCCGGGCCGGCGAGGAAACTGCCGAAGGACGAACTGCTGCCGCATATGGGAGAGTTCGGCCGCGTGCTGCGGTCCCGCTGGACCAAGGACCGGCCCGACGTCGTCCACGCGCATTTCTGGATGTCCGGCCTGGCCTCGGTTCTCGCGGCGAAGGATCTCGGCATCCCGGTCACCCAGACCTTTCACGCGCTGGGCGTGGTGAAACGGCGCTATCAGGGCAAAAACGACACGAGCCCGGCCGAGCGGATGCGGCTCGAACGGATGATCGCCAAACAGGCCGACCGGGTGATCGCGACCTGCTCGGACGAGGTCTTCGAACTCGTGCGCATGGGCCTGCCGCGTTCACGCGCCTCCGTGGTCCCTTGTGGTGTGGACCTGAACAAATTCACCCCAGATGGTGAACGGGCTCCCCGCACGGCGGCACACCGGATCGTCAGTGTCGGCAGGTTGGTGCCGCGCAAGGGTTTCGACCTCGCCATCGCCGCGCTCGCCTCGCTGCCGGACACGGAACTGGTCATCGCGGGCGGTCCGGATTCGGGTCCGCTCACCGAGGCTCCGGAAGTGCGGCGGCTGCTCGCGATCGCCGACCGGCTGGGCGTCACCGACCGCGTGCGCCTGCCGGGACTCGTGTCGCGCGAACAGATGCCCGCGCTGCTGCGCTCCGCCGACGCGGTGGTCTGCACGCCTTGGTACGAACCGTTCGGCATCGTGCCGCTGGAGGCGATGGCCTGCGGAGTCCCGGTCGTGGCGACCGCGGTCGGCGGGCTGACCGACACCGTCGTCGACGGCGTCACAGGACTGCTGGTCCCGCCGCGCAATCCGAAGGAACTGGCGGGAGCGCTGCGGCGGCTCCTCAATGATGCTTCGGCGTGCGAGTCGTTCGGGATCGCCGGTGCCGACAGGGTGCGGGCGCGATACTCGTGGGATCGGGTGGCGGCGGACACCTTGCGCGCCTATGGCCGCGTTCTGAGCGAGGACACCGAAGTGGCGGCAGCCGCCTCCCCTTCCTGACCTCCCGCGCGTGCGTCCGTGAAGGCCTCCTTGAGGGACTCTGGGTCCCTCAAGGAGGCCTTCACGGACGTCTGCCTACGCGTGGACCGGGGCTCACCCGACGTAGCGCCGCGCGACCGAGTTCCGCTGCGACTCCTCCAGCAGCACCAGCCCGCGCTCGACGCCCGCCGGGACCACCGCGCGTTCCCGCAGCACCCACGGGATCCCCCGCACCGCTTCGGCCACCGCCGCGATCGTCGCCCGGTCGAAGGGCGCCGAACGCAGTACCGCGATCATCCGGCGCAGGACACTGCCGAGCGGACGCCGCAGCCACAACGTCCAGAGGGTGTTCCGGATGCCGAGTTGACGGCGCCGCCGCGGGTCCCGGAGGGTCGAAGGGGCATGGTGGATCACCATCTCCTCGTCCCAGCACATCCACCAGCCCTTCGCCGCGAGGTCGAGGGCGAACAGCTCCTCCTCTCCCCCGAGCCACATCCGCTCGGAGAAGCCGCCGACCTCGTGGAAAGCGCGGACCCGGACGGCCGACAGGCCCGCCATCACGCCCAGCAGCGCCGGGCCGGGGAGCCAGTCCGGGCCGGGGACCGGGGAATACCGCAGTTCCGGGGTGATCGGGTCCTCGGTCAACGACGGCTCCACCAGGCACCGTCCGGTCACCACACCCAGCTCGGGATACGCGTCGAGCCGGTCGGCGGCGCGGCGCAGGGAGCCCGGCTGCCATCGGGTGTCGTCGTCGCAGAAAGCGACATAAGGGGTACTGACCTCGCGGACGGCCAGATTGCGCGCGACGGCACCCAGGTTCCGCGGCGATCGGATCATCCGGATCGCGGGGAACCGCTCCTCGACGGCGTCCGCGGTGCCGTCGGTGGAAGCGTTGTCCACCACCACGATGGGCGCCGCGTCGGGCAGCGCCGTCATCGACGCGAGCGTCTCCAGCAGCTGTGCGCGCCGGTTGTGCGTGATCACCACGACCGTGATCCGGTCTTCCACTTCAGCCTCCATGTGCGTGTTCCAGAACACGGATCCGGCGCTCCACCGAGGCGGGCAGCCGTTGTCTGTCGGCGAGCGCCCGCGGCAACCGCCGGAGCACGCCGGCGAGCGCGCCGAGCACGCGCGGCTCCCGCGGGACCCTCGCCACCGCCCGGAATCCTTCGGCGAGACAGCGGCGCAGCGGCCGCCTCATCACCGTGATCAGCATCCGGTTGCGGAGTTCGGCACGTTCACGCCAGGACGAAGACGGCCGCACCCGTGACGGGTGATGGTGCGCCCGCACCGCCTCCGCGTAACAAAGCCACCAGCCACGCGCCGCCAGGTCGTAGGACAGCAGTTTCTCCTCGGCACCGAAATGCAGCAGGGGATGGAACCCCGCGGCCTGCAGATACGCCGTCCGGCGGACGATCGCGGAGCACGCGAGGAACCCGAGCACCGCCGGTCCGGGAAGCCCGTCAGGCCTGCCGAGCGGGCTGTCGGCCATCAGCGAGACGACCGGGTCCTCGCGTTCTTCCTCACCCACCAGGGTTTTCGCGGCCACCAGGCCGACGTCGTCGTGGGTGTCGAGGATGCGCTCGGCCTCGGTGAGCGCGTCGTCGGCCCACCACGAATCGTCGTCACTGAAGGCGACGTACGGCGTCCGAGCCACCGCGACACCGAGGTTCCTGGCCGCCATACCGATGTTGCGCGGCAACCGGATCACGTGGACGCCGGGGAACGCGGCCGCCCGGTCCGCCGTGCCGTCGGAAGAGCCGTTGTCCACCACCACGATCGGCGGTGGCGGCCGCAGCGCGGTCAGCTCCCGCAAGGTGCGTTCCAGTTCCGGTGCCCGATCGCGGGTCGCGATCACCACCGTCGTCTTCGCCGTGTTCATCGCACCGGCCGGGATTTGAGCGCCTTCACCATGTCCCGCATGAGCCCGTCGTCGGCGGGCAGCGCGCGGAGCGCGGCCACCGCCCGGCCCTGCACCGAAGAACACCAGCGCCACCAGGAGTCGAGAACCTCCCGATCACCCGCCTCCTCGGCCCGGACGAGGGCGGGCCAGCCGAGCGCGTCGGCCTGGGCGCTGACCTTGCCACCGCCCTCCACCGGGTCGATCGCCAGTGCGGGCACCCCCGCTTGAAGACTCAGCACCAGCCCGTGCAGCCGCGTCGTGACCACGACGTCCAGATGCGACAGGATCGACATGAACTGATCCGGTGTCTCACAACGCTCCCAGTCCGAAGACGCCAGCCGGGTGTCGAGGGGCACCCTGGCGCAGTCGACCCCGGCGATCCACTTCTGCACCGAGCCGTGCACCTCCGAATGGTGACCCGAGTCGCCGTACTCCGGTTGCGGTGGCGCCAGGATCACCCCGGTCACCAGCACTTCGCCGGTCCGCACGCCGAGGGAGAGATCCGGCGTGCCGATCCCGTCGTGATCCCGCGCGAACACCTGGTCGAAGCCCGTGACCGTGTCGTCCTCCGGATCGATCACCGAGACCCCGACCGCGATCCGGTGACAATGCGCGAACCTGCGATGTACCTCCCGTACCTGCCATCCGTGCGCGGGCCCGCAGACGAACACCACGTGGCTGTACCGCGCCGGATCCACTTCTTCGTAATTCACGTCGTCCGGCCGGTAGACCGGACTCCAGGCCACATCATGCGGCAACCCCATGGTGGACAGCGCCTCGTCGACCCTTCGCATACTGAGGACGTCTCCTGCGGTCGCCTCGCCGTGGCGGAAGCTCGCCCAGCCGATCACCAATGCACGCATATCGGAGGCTTACCCGGCATCTCCAGGTTCACACGGTTTTTCCGGCGCACGCAGCGGGTAGCCCGTCGCCATGGACAGAGCGCTGGTGACCGGGGGTGCGGGTTTCGTCGGCTCGCATCTGTGCGAACGACTGCTGGAGACGGGTACGGAGGTCGTCGCGGCCGACAACTTCGCCACCGCCGCCACGGCCAACGTGGCGCATCTCCTCGACCGGCCGGGTTTCCGGCTCCTTTCCCGTGACGTCACGGCGCCGATGACCGCGCCGGGCCCGTTCGACGTCGTCTTCCACCTGGCGTCCGCCGCCTCGCCCCGCGACTACTTCCGCCTCCCGCTCGAGACGCTGCGCGCCGGCTCCTACGGCACCGAACGGGCGCTGGACATCGCCGAACGCGACGGCGCCCGGTTCGTCCTCGCGTCGACGAGCGAGGTCTACGGCGATCCTCAGGAGCACCCGCAGCGCGAGGAATACTGGGGCCATGTGAACCCGATCGGCCCGCGCAGCGTCTACGACGAGGCCAAGCGGTACGCCGAAGCGCTCACTTCGGCGATGCGCCGGGAGCGCGGCGCGAACACCGGCATAGCGCGGATCTTCAATACCTACGGCCCGCGCATGCGTCCCGACGACGGCCGCATGATCCCGACGTTCATCGGGCAGGCGCTGGCGGGCGAGCCGCTCACCGTGACCGGCGACGGCAGCCAGACCCGCTCGCTCTGCTACGTCGACGACACCGTCCGCGGCCTGATCGCGCTGGCCGGCTCCGACGTGCCCGGCCCGGTGAATCTCGGCAATCCGCACGAGCTCACCGTGCTGCGGATCGCGGAGGAGATCGTCGCCGTCACCGGCAGCTCGTCCGGGATCGAGCATGTCGAGGCCGCCGTCGACGATCCGGCCCGCCGATGCCCGGACATCTCCCGCGCCCGCCGTGAGCTCGGCTGGGCTCCTGAGGTCCCGATGGCAGAGGGGCTTCCCCGCACGATCACCTGGTTCTCGCGGCAACGGTCCGCCGCCGGTTTCTGAACGGGTAAGGCAAAGGTGCCGGGTCACGGGAATTCGCTCGCGACCGCGGGGCGACCGTGTCGCGAAAGCCACTTTCGGGACCTCAGGCGTCGCGAAAGTGGCTTTCGCGACCTCGCACCTTTGCCTCACCCCTCGATAACCCGCGACTCGCGTGCGTCTGGACGTAAGACGCGTGCTTGAAGCCGGAACTCGCGTGTCTCAGCCGGAAGACTCGAGTTCCGGCTTCAGTCACGTGAGTCCCGTGTCTGGACACGCGAATGCCGCCGGATCCCCCGAGAGACGCTTCGCTGAGTAGCGACGTCCTGGGGTTTTGCGCCGCGTCGTTTATCCACGACTGCACCGGGTAGCGCTACGGGAGTAAGCGCGGGTCACATCCCGCATCCCCGACCGGAGAGGTGGCCCGGTGCGCATTCTCGGTGTCAACGCCGTCTTCCACGACCCGGCCGCGGCCTTGGTCGTCGACGGCGAAATCGTGGCGGCGGCTGAGGAAGAACGGTTCAGCCGTCGCAAACACGGCAAACGGCCGGTGCCGTTCTCCGCTTGGGAGCAACCGGCGGAGGCCGCCGCGTGGTGCCTGGCCGAGGCCGGGATCGCCGCTCAAGATCTCGACGCGGTCGGTTATTCGTACGATCCGGCGCTCGTCGAGCCGGGGCTGGCGGGGCACGACGGGAAGAACGAGTGCCTCCGCACCGACTTCGCCCGCCGCGCCCCCGCGTTCCTGAAAGCGGCCTTGCCGGGGCTCGATCCCGCGACCGTCCGGTTCGTCCGGCACCACGTCGCGCACGCCGCCTCGGCCGCGCTCGCCGCGCCGTTCGGGGACTGCGCGGTGCTGGTCGCCGACGGCCGCGGCGAGAGCACGTCGTATCTCGCGGGCGAGTACCGCGACGGCAAGTTCGAGGAGCTCGCCGAGCAACGGCTCCCCCATTCGCTCGGGCTGATGTACGAGGACCTGACCGAGCATCTCGGTTTCGCCCGGTCCAGTGACGAGTACAAGGTGATGGCGCTGGCGTCGTACGGGAAGCCCCGCTTCCTCGATCAGATCGCCGAAAGCGTGCACACCAACGGGATGGGCTTCCGCACCGACGAGATCGACTGGGCGTCGTTCGCGCCCGCCGTCGAGCCGGGGCAGGAACCGGGGCAGGTCCACGCCGACCTGACCGCGAGCGTGCAGCGATGCCTGGAGGACGTGCTGCTGGAACTGGCGGCCGGGCTCCACGAGCACACCGGGCACGCCGATCTGGCGATGGCGGGCGGGATCGCGCTCAACTGCGTCGCCAACACCCGGCTCCACGCCGAGGGACCGTTCGACCGGATCTGGGTCCAGCCCGCCGCCGGTGACGCCGGCACCGCGCTCGGCGCGGCCCTGCAACTCGCCGCCGACTTCGGCGAGCGCGGCGCCCCGATGACCGGCGCCGGCCTCGGCCGCGGCTGGACGGACGATCAGATCGAGAACGCGCTCCGGACCGCGAACGTCCGTTACGAGCGGCCGGACGACGTCGCCGAGGCTGTCGCCGAAGCGCTGGCGGAAGACCGGATCGTGGCCTGGTTCCAGGGCCGGTCGGAGTTCGGCCCGCGCGCGCTCGGCCACCGGTCGCTGCTGGCGCATCCCGGGCACGAGGCCAATCTGGAGCGGCTGAACGACGTCAAGGGGCGCGAACAGTTCCGCCCGGTCGCCCCGATGGTGCTCGCCGAACGCGCGGGAGAGATCTTCTCCCGCGGGCCGCTGCCCAGTCCGTACATGCTTTTCGTGCACGACGTCGCGCAGGAGTGGCGGGACCGCATCCCGGCCGTCACGCACGTCGACGGCACGGCCCGCGTGCAGACGGTCGACGCGGGCGAGGCACCGCTCGTCGCCCGGATGCTCGGCGCGTTCGAACGGCGCACCGGGCTTCCCACCGTGGTCAACACCAGCCTCAACACCGCGGGGAGGCCGATGGTCGACTCCCCGAGGGACGCGCTGGAGTGCTTCGGTTCGGCCCCCATCGACCTGCTCGCCATCGGGCCCTTCGTGGTCCGCCGCCCTTGACCCCTTGGAGGTGTGTCGTGATCGAAGAACACTTCGCAGCGTTGAGCGAGGCAGCCGGGAAGTCCGCTTCCTGGGCACCGAAGATCCGTGACTGGGGTGACCATCTGGCCACCGTGCTGTCCTCCGGCGGGCGGCTGCTGGCTTGCGGCAACGGCGGGAGCGCCGCCGAAGCGCAGCACCTCACCGGGGAACTGGTGGGCCGGTTCCGCAACGACCGGCAGCCGTTCTCGGCGATCGCCCTGCACGCGGACACCTCCGCCGTGACGGCCATCGTCAACGACTACGGCGAGCACGAGGTGTTCGCCAGGCAGGTGCGCGCACACGGCCGTCCCGGCGACATTTTGGTCTGCCTTTCGACCAGCGGGGGAAGCCAGAACGTCGTCGCGGCCGCGAAGGCCGCCCACGAACTCGGCGTGACCACCTGGGCGATCACCGGCCCCTCCCCCAATCCGCTCGCCGCGCTGTGCGCCGACGCGATCCCGGTGGAGGCGCCGTCGATGGCCACCGTGCAGGAGGTTCACCTCGCGCTGGTGCACGCCCTGTGCACCGCGTTCGACGACGCGCTCGGGGTGCCGACGTGAGGCCGCTGGTCGTACTGGGCGACGCTCTGCTGGACGTCGACGTCGACGGCACCTCGGAGCGGCTCTGCCCGGACGCGCCGGTGCCCGTGGTCGACCTCGCCCGCGAATGGCGGCGGCCGGGCGGCGCCGGGCTGGCCGCGTTGCTGGCGGCCCGGTCCACGGCCGAGGTGGTCCTCGTCGCCCCGCTGGGTGGCGATCAGGCGGGCCGGACCCTGTCCGGCCTGCTGGAACGCGAACTCCGCGTGGTGCCGATGCCCTTGTCCGGCACCACGGTCACCAAAACCCGCGTGCGCGCCGCCGGGCAGTCGCTGGTCCGGCTCGACAGCGGCGACGGCCACGCGGAGTACTCGCCGCTCACCGCCGAAGTCCGGGAGGCGCTGCGCTCGGCGGGCGCGATCCTCGTCGCCGACTACGGCCGCGGCGTGACCGGTCATCCGGAGATCCGCACGCTGCTCGCCGAACTGGCGGCCACGATCCCGATCGTCTGGGATCCGCATCCTCGCGGCACGGAGCCCGTGGCGGGGATCCGGGTGGCCACCCCGAATCTCGCCGAAGCCGAACAGTTCACCGAAACCCGCGCGGACGCCGAAGACCTGGCGAAGCAGGTGCACGCGCTCTGGAAGGCCGACGCGGTCAGCGTCACCACCGGTTCGCGCGGAGCCGTCCTGACCGAGGGCGGGGCGTGCACGACGTTCCGGCCTCCGTCGGGCATCGTCGCCAAGGACACCTGCGGCGCGGGTGACCGCTTCGCCTCCGCGGTCGCCGCCGCGCTGCTCGACGGCGCGTCCACCGCCGACGCGGTGGCCACCGGGGTCGAGACGGCGGCCAGGTTCGTGGCGACCGGCGGTGCCGCCACGTTGTCCACTGTGGACAACACCCCAGTGCCGGAGAGCGGCCACCACGGTGCTTCCGCGTTCGACGTGGCGGCGCGGGTCCGCGCGCGGGGCGGCAGGCTGGTCGCCACCGGCGGCTGTTTCGACCTGCTGCACCCCGGTCACGCCAGCCTGCTCCGACAGGCACGCGCCTTGGGCGACGCACTCGTCGTCTGTCTCAATTCCGACGCGTCGGTGCGCGGCCTGAAAGGACCAGGACGGCCGATCGTGACCGCCCGCGACCGCGCCAGGCTGCTCACCGAACTCAGCTCCGTCGACGCCGTCGTGGTGTTCGACGAACCCGATCCCGCCGCCGTGCTGGACCGCCTTCGCCCGGACGTCTGGGTCAAGGGCGGCGACTACGCGGACACGGAACTCCCCGAAAGCGCCGTGGTCCGCAGGCACGGCGGCGAGATCGTCCTGATCCCGACCATCCGCGGCTATTCCACCTCCCGGCTGGTGGCCGCGGCGGAAGGAGCATGATGCGTCCTCTCGGCAACATCCTGATCACCGGCGGTGCCTCCGGCCTCGGTGCCGCGACCGTCGAGGCCGTCCGTGAGGCGGGCGGCACCCCACTGGTCATCGACCGCGCCGAACCGGCGGGCGACGTCGCCTTCGTCCTGGCCGATCTGGCCGATTCCGCCGAGGCCGCGAGCGCCGTCGACGAACTCGCCGAACGAGCGGGCGGGATCGACGGCGTCTTCACCGCGGCGGGGACCGACGCGTGCGGCCCGCTCGACGAAGTGTCCACAGAGGACTGGGAACGCGTGATCCGGGTCAATCTGCTCGGCACGGCCGCGGTCGTCCGCGCGGCACTGCCCCATCTGCGGCTGAGCCACGGCACGGTGGTGACCTGCGCGTCGACCCTCGGGCTGCGGGTGGCCGGAGACGCCAGTGCCTACTGCGCCTCGAAATTCGGCGTCGTCGGCTTCACCAGGGCACTCGCCATGGAACTCGCGGGCCGCGTCGGGGTGACACTCCTCGTACCCGGCGGCATGCACACGGCGTTCTTCGACGACCGGGCCGAGCAGTACAAGCCGCCGCCGGACGCGAAGCTCAACCAGCCCGAGCACGTCGCGGCCTCCGTGGTCTTCGCCCTCTCCCAGCCGCCCGGCTGTGAGGTCCGCGAACTCGTGGTCTGCGCTTCGGAAGAAGGGTCCTGGCCGTGACCGGTGGCATCCTCGTGCTGCGCGCCCTCGGCCTGGGGGATCTGCTCACCGCGGTTCCCGCGCTGCGGGCCCTGCGGCGCGCCTTCGACGGCGAGCGGCTGGTGCTCGCCGCCCCGGAGAATCTCCGTGACATCGTCGAACTGATCGACGCGGTGGACGAACTGCTCCCGACGGCCGGGCTCGGCGAACTGTCCTGGCCCGGCGAGCCGCCGCGGCTGGCGGTGAACCTGCACGGCCGAGGCCCGGAGAGCATCCACGATCTGCTCGCACAGGAGCCGCTCGAACTGATCACCCACCGGCATCCGGACTTCCCCGGCGTCGACGGTCCGGATTGGCCTGCCGAGGTGCACGAAGTCGACCGCTGGTGCCGTCTGGTCGAGGCCGCCCGGATTCCGGCCGACCGCACCGACCTCGCGCTGCCGCCGCCTCCCGGCCCCAGCCCGGCGGCGGGCGCGGTGGTGATCCATCCGGGTGCCGCGTTCGCCGCCCGGCGCTGGCCGCCGGACCGGTACGCGCGGGTGGCGCGGGCGCTCGCCGAGCAGCATCGGGTGGTCGTCACCGGAAACGCGGCGGAGGTCCCGCTCGCCCGCGAGATCGCCGAGGCGGCAGGCCTGCCCGGCGAAGCGGTGCTCGCCGGCGACGCCGGTCTCGCCGAACTGGCCGCGACGGTGGCGGAGGCGCGGCTGGTGGTCTGTGGTGACACCGGGGTCGGGCACCTGGCCACCGCGTACGGCACACCGTCCGTCCTGCTGTTCGGGCCGACCCCGCCGCGGTTCTGGGGACCGCCTCCCGAAGCCCGGCAGCACACGGTCCTCTGGGTGGGCGACGTCGGCGACCCGCACGGCGGCGAGCCGGATCCGGGACTGCTGCTGCTGCGCGAGGAACGCGTCCTCACCGCGGCCGAAGACCTGCTCCGGACGGGGGTTTCCCGTGACTGAACGGGTGGGGGTGATCGGTGCCGGCTACGTCGGGCTCACGAGCGCCGCGTGCTTCACTCACCTCGGACATGAAGTGGTCTGCGTCGACAACGATCGGTCCAAAGTGGACGATCTGACCCGGGGCGAGGTCGCCATCGCCGAGCCCGGGCTCACGGAACTCGTCCGGGACGGGCTGAGCTGTGGACGGCTCCGGTTCACCACGGAAACCCGCGAGCTGTCCGATGTGGACGTCGTACTGCTCTGCCTGCCCACCCCGAAAGGGAAGGACGGCGACCCCGACGTCCGGGTGCTGGAGGAGGTCGTGGCCACCCTCCCCGGCCTGCTGGCACCCGGCTGCGTCGTGGTCACGAAGTCCACCGTCCCGGTCGGCACCGGGACCCGGCTGGCGGAGTTGCTCGGAAGGCCGGATCTGCCCGTGGTGAGCAATCCCGAGTTCCTCCGGGAGGGGCACGCCGTCGAAGACTTCCTGAACCCCGACCGGATCGTCATCGGCTCCGTGCCGGAGAACCGGGCGGCGGCCGAGCGGGTGGCGGCGTTGTACGGGGAGACGAACGCGCCGCTGTGGTTCACCGATCCGGCCAGCGCCGAGCTCGCGAAATACGCCAGCAACGCTTTCCTGGCGCTGAAAGTGTCCTATGTGAACATCCTCGCCGAACTCTGCGAGCACTACGGTGCCGACATCCGCGACGTCGGGCGGCTCATGGGACTCGACTCCCGGATCGGCCCCGCCTTCCTCGTCCCCGGCCCCGGCTGGGGCGGCTCGTGCCTGCCCAAGGACACCGCCGCACTGCTGCGGACCGCCGAACACGCGGGCGTCGACTTCGGCATCCTCCGCGACGCCATGAAGGCCAACGCGCGCCAGCGGGCGGCCGTGGTGCGGAAGATCCGCCGCGCGATCACCGGTGTTTCGGACGGCTCGCTCTCGGGCATCCGCATCGGGTTGCTCGGGCTGGCGTTCAAGGCGGGGACCGGGGATCTACGCGATTCGCCCGCCCTCGCCGTGGCACGGGAGCTCGCCAGGAGCGGCGCGGTGCTGACCGCGTACGACCCCGGGGTCGAAGCCGTCGAACCGGACATCGTGCAGGTCGTCGACGACCCGTACCTGGTGGCGAAGGACGCGGCGGCGCTGGTCGTGCTCACCGAATGGCCCGAGTTCCGAGAGCTCGATTGGGAGCGGCTCGCCGCCGCCGCCGAACGCGCCGTCGTCGTCGACGCCAGGAACCTCCTGGACCCGGCGACCGTCGCCGAGGCGGGCTTCACCCATACCGGGCTCGGTACCGATCCGAACAGGAGGACACGATGACCCAGCCGTTGAAGGCCCTCGCACTGGTGTGCTCGCTCAAACCGTCGCCCGCGCCGTCGAGCAGCGCGCTGATCGCCCAGCAGCTCCTCGACAAACTGGCCGAACGCGGCGCCACCGGTGAACTCGTGCGCGTGGTCGACCACGACGTCAAACCCGGGGTGCAGGCCGACATGGGCGACGGCGACGCCTGGCCGGAGATCCGCCGCAAGATCGCCGCGGCCGACATCCTGCTGATTTCGACGCCGACCTGGGTCGGCCACATGTCCAGTGTGGCCCAGCGCGTACTGGAACGGCTCGACGCCGAACTGTCCGAAACGGACGACGAGGGCAGGCCCGCGATGTTCGGCAAGGTCGGGGTCACCGCCGTCGTCGGCAACGAGGACGGCGCGCACAAGATCACCGCGGACCTGTTCCAGGCCCTCAACGACGTCGGCTTCACCGTGCCCGCTCAAGGCGGGACCTACTGGAACGGCGAGGCGATGCAGGGCGGCGACTACAACGACCTCGACGAAACGCCGGAAGCGGTCGAATCGACCAACGCGACGCTGGCGCGCAACGCCGTCCATCTGGCGAACCTGCTGCGGGAGAACCAGTACCCCGCCTCCTGACCCCAGGTGTGAACCAGGGCACAGCGGGGTACCCCGGTTCCGTGATCGTCAAAACGCTGGCATTCGGTGTTTGCCTGCTGCTGGCCGGCTGCACCGGAGCGAGTGGGCAAGACTCGGCCAGAGAGGCGGCCGGGCGATTCCTCGGCGCGCTCGCGTCGGGTGATCATCGCTCGGCCTGTGTCCTGCTGGCCCCCAGGGCCCAGGAGTCGTGGGCACCGGAAACCTGTGAACGCGGTCTGGCCGGTGCGAACGTCCCGGACGGAACACCCGAGACGATCTCGGTCTGGAGCGAAGAAGCCCAGGTGAAGACCGCCCGTGACACCCTCTTCCTGCACGAGTCCTCCACCGGTTGGCTGATCACGGGAGCGGGCTGCCGCCACCGCAACGAACAGGTCTACGACTGCGCGGTGGGTGGGCCATGAGAGCGCGTCCAGTGTTCACCGTCTATCTCGTCTTCGTCGTGGCCGTCCTCGGCTATTGCGTCCTACTGGGTCTGCTGCACCGGTGAAAGGGGCGGATGATGCGGCGCTTTCTGCGTGACAACGCCCTTTCGCTGAGTTTCGGGCTGCTGTTCCTGCTGAGCCTCGCCGGGCAGGCGCTGGCGGGCCTCGCCGACTACAACGACAGGCGGCTCAGCCACGCCGCCGAACCGATCGGCCTGCTCGACTACGTGACGTCCGCGGACTTCGCCGTCGACGTCGCCGAAAACTGGCAATCGGAATACCTCCAGTTCTTCCTGTACGTGTTCGCGACCGTGTGGCTGCTGCAACGGGGCTCACCCGAATCGAAACCGGCGGGCCGGGTCGGGCTGGAAACGGACAAGGATCAGCAGATCGGCCCGCACGTGACGGCCGAGTCGCCGAAATGGGCGCGGGCGGGCGGCTGGCGGACGGGGATCTTCTCCGTGTCGCTCGGCCTGGTGATGCTGGGACTGTTCCTGCTGTCGTGGCTGGCGCAGTCCGTGGCCGGGATGAGCGCCTACAACGCCGAGCAGCTCACCGAATTCGGTGATCCGGAGACGTGGTTCGGCTATCTGGCGTCGTCGGACTTCTGGAACCGCACCCTGCAGAACTGGCAGTCGGAATTCCTCGCCATCGGCTCGATGGCGGTGTTCAGCGTGTACCTGCGCCAGCGCGGATCCCCCGAATCGAAACCCGTCGGCGCACCGCACCACGCCACCGACGAATCCGGGTGATTGAACAGCGGACGGCGGGTATCCGTGAGACGTCGGACTGACGACCACGGACAGGAGTGTCCATGACCACCACCACGAAACACGACCTCGTCTCGGTGATCACGGAAGATCACCGGGCCTTCGAGCGGATCTTCAAGGAACTCGAGTCCGGCAAGGGCGGTGATCAGCACCGCAAGGACCTCGCGGACCACGTGATCGCCGAACTCGTCCGGCATTCGATCGCGGAAGAGCAGCACATGTACCCCGCCGCGCGAAAGCACCTCCCCGACGGCGACAAGGTCGCAGACCACGAAATCGAGGAGCACGCCGAAGCCGAGCGGGTGATGAACGACCTCATCGGCCTTGAACCGAAGGACAAGCGGTTCGACGAACTGGTCGGCAAGCTGATCGAGGACGTCCGGCACCACATCGAAGAGGAAGAAGGCGACCTGCTGCCGAAACTGCAGGCCGTCTGCTCGCCGGAAGACCTGCGGGAGCTGGGCGAGAAAGTGTTGCGGGCCAAGGAGATCGCCCCCACCCGGCCGCACCCCGCCGCTCCCGACCGCCCGCCGGCGAACCGGATACTGGCGCCGGGAACGGCTTTCATCGACAAGATCCGGGACGCGCTGGAAGACCGCGCCACCTGACCCTCGCTGCTTCTGCGGCACGCGAGTCCGTGAAGGCCTCCTTGAGGGACCCAGGGTCTCTCAAGGAGGCCTTCACGGAAAGCCGGTGGCGTTCCCGTGCTCAGCGACGGGTTTCCGTTGTCGCCTGGCGTTGCGAAAGTGGCTTTCGCGACACCCGCTCCCGAACCTCAGCGTCACACGCACGCTCGCGAGAGTTTCCTGGGCTGGCAAGGGTCGAGGCCACCACAGACGTGGGGGGAGGCCAATTAGCGACCCTGAAGGTTTGGTAAGTGGGTTTCGGTGACCTC
>NZ_JBIUAQ010000023.1:125474-137208 GCF_044547565.1 Amycolatopsis sp. NPDC052450
GCAGGGTCGGCGCCCCCCCCCGAGTTGCGCAACGCTTTTTCCCCACGTGTGATGGTTGCTAGCGTGGCTTTCCCAACCCTCCGGTGCACCCGCCGCTCCAGCCCGGATGCGCAACCCTCCGGTCGACCTCAGAGCCCGGCAGGAACGTCCCGCACGGGAGATTCGGGCAGTTCTCCGGTGAGCGCGAAGTCCACCCGCCGCGCCACGGACACGACCTGGTCCGCGAACCGCTCGTAGAACCGCGCCAGCAGTGCCACCGAGATCGCGGGCGCGACACCGTCGGCCCAGTCCGGCCCGGTCACCACCGTCATCAGCTCCTCGTACAGCGCGTCGACGCGCTGATCGGACCGGGCCAGCGAAGGGAACACCTCCGCCGTCGGTCCTTCGATCGCCACACCAAGGTCTTCCGCCATCGAAACGACCAGCCCGGCCATCTCGCCGAAGCGTCCGGCGAACGCGTCGGGGACGGCGAACTCCGGTGCGCGAGCGGCCTGTTCGGCGATGTGCTGGGCGAGGTCGCCCATCCGCTCCAGCCGGTCGGCGCAGTACACCGCCGCGAGTACGGTCCGCAGGTCCCGCGCGACGGGCGCCTGCAGGGCGAGCAGTTTCTGCGCGGCCACCTCGCATTCGGTCCGCGCCGCGTTCAGCTTCGCCTCGACCGCCGCCACCTCCGCGGCGGCCTCGGCGTCCCGGTCGAGGAAGACCCGGTTGGCCAGCCGTAGTTCCTCGCACGCCATGCCGCACATCTCCGACAGGCGGTCGCCGAGGACGCTCAGTTGACCGTGGAATCGCTCCCTCATGCCGGCACCTTCGCGGGTTCGAGGACGTACGTCGCATACGCCGCGCGGATCACCGGCTGGGCGACGTTGCGCACCGGGACCCCGCCCGGGCTGACCCCCTGCTCGCTGCCGTAGTGCGCGTGCCCGTGCAGCGCGAGCGCCACCTGGGCGTCGTCGATCGGCTCGCACAGCAGATACGACCCCAGGAACGGGTGGATCTCCGGCGGTTCGCCGTGCAGTGTGCCCGGAATCGGCGAGTAGTGCGTCAGCGCGACGGTCACGTCGGGTTGCTCGTGTTCGAGCCCTTCCAGTGCGGCGCGCAGCCGCTTGGCGGCCGCCATGGTGTGCTCGACGAAGTCCTTCATCTCGCGTTCGCCGAACCGGCTCGCGCATTTGCCCGCGAACCCGCCGCCGAAACCCTTCACCCCGGCGACGCCGAGCTTCCCGCCTTCCAGTTCCACCGTGGTGGCCGAGCCTTCGAGGACGGTGATCCCGCTTTCCTCCAGCAGTCCGCTGACCGTCTCGGCCGCGTCCGAGTGGTAGTCGTGGTTGCCGAGCACCGACACCACGGGGACGTCGAGTCCGGCGAACTCGTCGGCGACCACCCTGGCCTCGTCGATGCTGCCGTGCCGGGTGAGGTCACCCGCGAGCAGCAGCACGTCGGCGTGTTCGGCGATGTTGTCCAGTGCCGGCCGCAGCAGGCCTCGGTTGTCCTCCCCGAGGTGGACGTCCCCGACCGCGGCGACCCGGATCACCGGATCTCCTCGGCGTGCGCCGGTTCGCGGACGTCGGCCAGCCGGACGTCGTTGTGCACCAGTTCGGCCGCGATGTGTTCGCAGACGACCGCCTCGATGTCGGCCTTGCGGTTGGCGCACGGGACCTCGCCGCCGAGCCGGACCTGGTCGCCGCGCACGGTGACGTGCACGCCGAGTTCGGCGGTCCTCGGATCTTCGGCCAATGCCTTGGTCAGCCTGGCGACCAGGTACTGGGGTGCTTCCGCGGGCATCGGGAGCTCCTTTCCGTCGATGATGGACAGTGCCGCGAGCAGGGTCAGGAACGACCACGCGTACGGGGATTCAGAGGTCTCTTCCGCCACCCGGTGCCAGTCGACCTGTTCACGAAGGTCACGGGCGATCCGCAGCAGCGGCCCGAAATCGCACCGGTGCGGGCTGAGGACGAGGACCTTGTCGACGAGCAGATCGGTGCCGTTGAGCACGGGGGCGGCGGTCGGCCCGACCCGCATCAGCGAAGCGCGGTCGAGCATCTCGTCGGTGACCGGGCGATGGTTGGGCCGGAAGATCAGGTCGACGAGACAGTCGCCGTCGTAGACCTTGGTGAGCCAGTCCTCCGGCGGGCACACCCGTCTCAGCCCCGCGGCTTCCAGGGCTTTCGTCGCTTCAGGGATGTCTTCGTGTTTGAGGAAGAGGTCGACGTCGTGATCCGACGGCGGCCCGCCCCGCGCGTACACGGCGAGTCCGCCCGCGACGGCGAACCGCACCGACGTCTTGTCCAAAGTGGACACCACCTTGGTCAGCGTGTGCAGCAGTTCCTTCTCGTTCACGGGCGCTCCCCCACTCCGGTGGCCAGTTCGTGGCCCCTCCCGACGTCGGCTTTCAGCGGTTCGGTCGGGAACCCTTCACCTTCCCGCAGTCCCTTGAGGAACGCTTCGATCGCGTCCTCCGAGGAGTATCGCGGCGTCCAGCCAAGTTCTTCCCTGGCGCGCGTGCAGTCCATCACCGGAAGGTGCAGGACGGCGTCGAAAAGCCCCGGCGTCGCCGGGATCAGATGCAGCGACCAGGCCGCGGCGAGCGCGCGGCGGACGAAGATCGCCGGGACCTTCACCGGCTTGGCGCCGAAGATCCGCGCGAGCGCACGGGTGTCCAGCACCGGATCGGCAGCGATGTTGAAGGCGCCTTTGACGTCCTGGAGCGCGCAGCGACGGTACACGTCGGCCACGTCGTCGGTGTGCGCGGTCTGGATCCGCAGCTGCGGGATGTCCGGGAGCACCGGGATCAGCGACGGCCGCACGAGTTTGCCCGGCACGAGCGGCCCGCCGAACAGACGGCGCTGTTCGGGCGCGGCGGCCTTCTGGAAGAGGAACCCCGGGCGCACCCGCACCACCCGCAGCCGCGGATGACTCCGGTCGAACGCCTCGAGAACCCTTTCCACATAAGCCTTTTCACGGGTGTACGCGGCACTCGGCGATCCGTGGGTCGGCCAGTCCTCGGTCACCGGGCGATCGTCGTCCCTCGGCGAGTACGCGCCGATCGACGACGCGTACACCAGCGCCGGCACCCGCATCGCCTGGACGGTTTCGAAGACCCGGATCGACCCCAGCACGTTGGAGCGCCAGGTGACCTCGGGCCGGTGCGTCGGCTGGAAGAGCCAGGCCAGGTGGATCACCGCGTCGGCTCCGTCGAACACGGCGCGGAGGTCGTCACGCGCGACGTCGGCGGTGACGAACTCGGTCTTCGGGCTCTCCCAGCGACTCGGGCGCCTCGCCACGCCGACGATCGAGCCGACCTCGGGGTCCGCGCCCAGTGCGCGCACCACCGCCGTCCCGACGTTGCCCGTGGCGCCGGTGACCACGATCCGCTTACCGCTGCTGGTCATGGGTACGGTTACCCGCCGTCGCCCCGGCTTAATCGGCGCGGAGGCGCTGGACGAGGCGGCGGGCGGGCAACGCCATCGCCCCCAGCCCGATCGAGGTGGTGACCTCCTCCGTCGGCGTGACGAGCAGGTGGTCGATCTCGTCGAGCAGCTTGCGGCATCGGTCGAGCTTGTCCGCGTCGCCCGAACGGGCCACCTCGGCGAGCGCTTCGAGCAGGTCGCCGACCACCCCGCGCGCGTATTCGCCGGGATGCCGGAACGGCGACTCGCATCGGGCGGCTTCGCTCACCGCGTCGATCAGCTGGGCGAGCGGCTGCCACAGGGAGATGAGGTTCGACAAGGGCTCCTCCCCCGCCTCACGCCGCCCCCGCAGGTTCAGGTACCGGCTTTCCCTGGTCCAGCCGATCGCGTCCTCCGCCTCCGCCACCAGGCTGCGGACGTCGCGCACGCGGTCGTACAGGGCTTCGGTCGCTTCGGGCGGCTCGCCGTCGCGGACCAGTGCCGCGGTCTCGGCGAGGACGTCGGCGATCGCCGAAGCCAGCCGGGAAGTCGCCGCCCGCAGGCGTTCGCCGTGCAGCGGCGGCAGGATCACCGCGTTCAGCACCGCGCCGATCGCCGCGCCCAGCGCGGTTTCCAGCAGCCTGTCGGCGAGCAGGATGGGTTCGGTCGCGTTGCCGTAGGAGATCAGCAGCATGCCGGTGATCCCGACCCAGACGCCCGAATCGCCGAAGCCGCGCCACGCGCCGATCAGCAACCCGATGAAGATGACCAGCCCGAGCGCCACCGTCATCGAGGGGATGAACTGCCCGGCTCCCGCCGCGAGCAGCACCCCCACGCTGACCGCGCCGACCTGCTGCGCCCAGCCGCGCAACGAGCGGTAGACGGTGGCCTGCACCAGGAACACCGCCGCGTACGGCGCGAGAAAGGGTTGGGGCAGCCGTAGCACCGAAGACGCGATGATCCATGCGATCACCGCGGCCGCGGTGGCTTTCGCGGTCTGGATGAGGCTCCGGCGTTCTTCCCCGGGAACCCGGAAAGCCCGGGCGGCCCAGGCGAATGGCGCCGCCCAGCGGCTCCGGAGGTCCATCACGGCCCCGGCGGCGCCAGGTGGACGACCTTGGTCTGGGTCATCTCGTCGAGCAGTTCCGGCCCGTAGCCGTAGCCGCTGCCGCTGGCTCCTCGTGGCTGGGCGGCCCCGCCGGGCGCGCCGCCGAAGACGTTGTTGATCTTCACGGTGCCGGCCGGGAGTTCGCGCCAGGCCCGCTGCGCGTGCGCCATCGAGGGGGTGAGCACCGTGGCCGCGAGACCGTAGTCGCCGGCGGCGGCCTGTTCGAGTGCCTGCTCGAAGTCCGCGGCCACCGTCACCGGGGCGACCGGGCCGAAGGTCTCCTCGGTGAGTACCCGCATCCCCGGGGTGCACCCCGCGAGGACGGTCGCCGGGTAGAAGGCGCCGGGGCCGTCCGGGAGCACACCGCCCACCAGCGGATCGGCGCCCTGCGCGATCGCCTCCGTGACCTGCGCGTGCACACCCTCGCGGTGACGCCGGTCGACGAGCGGGGCCAGGTCGCGATTGGCCGCTTCGGCGACCAGAGCGGAGAGGAAAGCGTCGGCGACGTCCTGGTGCACATGGATCCGTTCGACCGAGACGCAGATCTGCCCGGAGTTGGCGAAGGCCCCGGTCGCCGCCTGCTCGGCCGCCCAGACCGGATCCACCCCGGCGTCGACGACGAGCGGATCGTTGCCGCCGTTCTCCAGCAGCACCTTGGCGCCCGTCCGCGCCGCGCTCGCGGCGATCGAGCGGCCCGCGGCGGTGCCGCCGACGTGCGCGATGAGGTCGACGTCCGCGTGAGCCGCCAGTTCCGCGCCCACGCTCCCGTCACCCTGAACGGTTTGCAGCACGCCTTCCGGGAACGCCTCCGACAGCACGCTCCCCAGCCAGGCGCCGGTGTGCGGACAGCGTTCACTCGGCTTGTGCACCACCGTGTTCCCGGTGACCAGCGCGGCACCCAGCAGCCCGCAGGCCACGGCGACGGGATCGTTCCACGGCGTCAGCGCGACGACCACACCCCGCGGTTCCGGCACCATCAGATCGGTGGCCGACGGATCACCCAGCAGTGACCGTCCACGGTGCACCGGACCCAGTTCCGCGTACTGCTCCAGGGTCCCGGCACCGGCCAGGACACCTTCTTCGGCCTCGTCGCGGGGCTTCCCGGTCTCGCTTTCGATGAGGACGGCGAGTTCGCCCGCCCGTCCCCGCAGCGACCTCGCCGCGTCCTTCAGCGCGACCCCGCGTTCGGCGGCAGGCGTCGCGGCCCAGCCCGGGGCCCGCCGTTTCGCCGTCGCGATCGCCGTCGTCACACCATCGGGTGTCGCTGTCTTGACGCTGCCGACGAGACTGTCGTCGGCGGGGTCGCGGATCTCCAGTACGGCAGGCCGGTCCACCGTCGTCATTCGCACCTCCTCGAAGTTCCCGCCCGCCGGTTACCCGGTGTCGCCGCCTCGCACACGTGGCCGTTTTGCGGAAACCGCGCCGGGGTAGCCGCGAGGGAATCCACCACCACGAAGGAGCGAGATCTGTGGCACAGCATCGAGAGGACGCGAAGGACGAACAACTGGGCGGCAGCCGCGTCGATCCGGAAGGGTCCGCGCTGACGACGCAGCAGGGTGTCCGGGTAGATCACACGAACGATTCACTGACGGCGGGCGCCCGCGGCCCGACGCTGCTCGAGGACTTCCACGCCCGCGAGAAGATCACGCATTTCGACCACGAGCGCATCCCCGAGCGCGTCGTGCACGCGCGCGGCGCGGGCGCCTACGGCTTCTTCGAGGCCTACGACGACGCGCTGGCCGACTACACGGTCGCGGAATTCCTCACCAGCGGCGAGAAGATCCCCGTGTTCGTGCGGTTCTCCACCGTCGCGGGTTCACGCGGTTCGGCCGACACCGTCCGTGACGTCCGCGGCTTCGCGACCAAGTTCTACACCCGGCAGGGCAATTACGACCTCGTCGGCAACAACATGCCGGTGTTCTTCATCCAGGACGGCATCAAGTTCCCCGACTTCGTGCACGCGGTGAAACCCGAACCGCACAACGAGATCCCGCAGGCGCAGTCGGCACACGACACGTTCTGGGACTTCGTTTCGCTGCAACCGGAGAGCCTGCACATGGTGCTCTGGCTGATGTCCGATCGCGCGCTGCCGCGCAGCTACCGGATGATGCAGGGCTTCGGCGTCCACACCTTCCGGCTGGTCAACGCCGACGGCAAGGGCACCTTCGTGAAGTTCCACTGGAAGCCCGTGCTCGGCACGCATTCCCTGGTGTGGGACGAATGCCAGAAGATCGCGGGCAAGGACCCCGACTTCAACCGGCGTGACCTGTGGGACGCGATCGAGTCCGGGCAGTACCCGGAATGGGAACTGGGCGTCCAGCTGGTGGACGAGGACTCCGAGCACGACTTCGACTTCGACCTGCTCGACGCCACGAAGATCATCCCCGAGGAACTGGTGCCCGTGCGGCCGGTCGGGCGGATGGTCCTCGACCGCAATCCCGACGACTTCTTCGCCGAGACCGAGCAGATCGCCTTCCACACCGCGAACGTCGTCCCCGGCATCGACTTCACCAACGACCCGCTGTTGCAGGCACGGAACTTCTCGTACCTCGACACGCAGCTGATCCGGCTCGGCGGGCCGAACTTCTCCCAGCTCCCGGTGAACCGGCCGATCGCGAACGTGCACACGAACCAGCGCGACGGGCACGGCCAGCAGAACGTCCACAAGGGACGGACGAGCTACTTCCCGAACTCGCTCGGCGGTGGCTGCCCGGCGATCGCCGATTCCGGCGTCTTCCGCCACTACACCGAAGCCGTGGCCGGCCACAAGATCCGGGAGCGCAGCGAGAGCTTCAAGGACTTCTACAGTCAGGCGACGTTGTTCTGGAACAGCATGTCCCCGGTCGAACGCGAGCACATCGTCGCCGCGTTCCGGTTCGAACTCGGCAAGGTCGAGGACCGGGAGGTCCGGGCGCGGACGGTCGCCGAACTCAACAACGTCGACCACGACCTGGCGGCCCAGGTGGCCGAGGGGATCGGGGTGAGCGTGCCCGCCGCTCCGGCCACGCCGCACCACGACCGCTCCTCCCCCGCGCTTTCCCAGCTCAACCAGCCCTCGGTCGCCCCGACCGGCCGGAAGGTCGCGGTGCTCGCCGCCGACGGCGTGGACACGATCGGCGTCGGCCGCGTGGTCGAGGCGCTGACCGAGCAGGGCGCGATCGTCGAGGTACTGGCACCGGCCGAGGCCGAACTCCGGCCGGGTGGCGAAGGGGATCCCCTGCGGCCCGACAAGCAGCTCAACACCATGGCTTCGGTGCTCTACGACGCCGTCGTCGTCCCGTGTGGTCCGGGCGCGATCAACCTCCTCGAACGCGACGGGTACGCGGTGCATTTCGTCGCGGAGGCCTACAAGCACGCCAAGCCCGTGGCCGCCTTCGGCTCCGGTTTGGACCTGCTGCGCCGGGCCGGGGTGACCTCGAAGCTGGCCGACGACGCCGAAACACTCGTCGACCAGGGCGTGGTGACCACCACGGCGGCCGAGGCGACCCTGCCCGACGGCTTCGTCGCCTCGTTCCTCGCGCAGCTGGGCGAACATCGCTCGTGGCAGCGGAAGACCGACGCGATCCCGGCGTGACCGGCGTTTGCGGCCGTGGCACCCGGGTACCGGAAGAGGGTGAGCGACCTCGACTACACGATCGTGATTCCGACGACCGGCCGGGAGAATCTCCAAACCCTCCTGGCCGCGATCGAAGCCGCCGGCGAACCCCGGCCCGCGCGGATCGTCGTGGCCGACGACCGGCCCGGTGGTGACGAACTACGGCTGCCCCCGTCCAGTACGGAAATCGAAGTCGTCCGCTCCGGCGGACGCGGTCCCGCCGCGGCCCGCAACGCCGGCTGGCGGCGCGCCGGGACCGAGTGGATCGCCTTCCTCGACGACGACGTGGTGATCGGCTCGGACTGGCCGCGGAAACTCGCCGACGACCTCCTCCCCCTCGGTCCGGAGACGGCGGCGTCGCAGGCGCGGCTCGTCGTGCCGCTGCCACCGGACCGCCGTCCGACCGACGACGAACGCGGAACCGCCGGGCTGGAGACGGCCCGGTGGATCACCGCGGACATGGCCTACCGCCGGGCCGTGCTCGCCGAGGTCGGCGGCTTCGACGAACGTTTTCCCCGTGCCTACCGGGAAGACTCGGACCTGGCCTTGCAGGTCGCCAAGGCGGGCTACCTCATCGCGCGGGGCGAGCGCGTCACCGTCCATCCGCCCAAACGGTCGGGTCCGCTCGCCAGCCTGCGCGCCCAGCGGGGCAACGCCGACGACGCGCTCATGCGGCACAAGCACGGTGTCCTCTGGCGGCAGCAGACCGGAGCCGGCCACGGACGGCTCGAACGGCACGCGCTGGCCACCGTGAGCGCGGTGAGTGCCGCGGCGCTGTTCGCGCTGGGCCGGCGTAAGGCCGCGGCCGCGGCGGCCGGGGTGTGGGCGGGAGTGACCGCCGAGTTCGCCGCGCGCCGGATCGTCCCGGGGCCGCTCACCCCTGGCGAAGTGTCGCGGATGCTCCTGACCAGCGTGCTCATCCCGCCCGCGGCCTGCTATCACCGGCTACGCGGGGAACTGCGGCACCGGCTGTCCCGGCGGCCGCAAGCGCTGCTGTTCGACCGGGACGACACCCTCATCGTCGACGTGCCCTACCTCGACGATCCCGACGGCGTCCGTCCCGTTCCCGGCGCCAAGGAACTCCTGCACGGCGTGCGGGCGGCGGGAATCAGGATCGGCGTGGTCAGCAACCAGTCCGGGGTGGCGAAAGGACTGATCACCCCGGACCGGCTGGCCGCGGTGAACGCCCGCGTCGAGAAGGTCCTCGGCCCGTTCGGCACGTGGCAGGTCTGCGTGCACGACGACGGTGACGGTTGCGCCTGCCGGAAACCCGCGCCGGGGCTGGTGCGCCAGGCCGCGGAAGCACTCGGCGTGGACGTCCGCCGCTGTGTCGTCATCGGCGACACCGGTGCCGACGTCGACGCCGCCCTCGCCGCCGGAGCCCGCGGGATCCTCATCCCGACCGCGCGGACCCTGCCGGAAGAGGTCGATCGCGCCCGCCGCCGCGCGACCGTCGCCCGCGACCTGGCCGAAGCCGTCCACCTGGCCGTCGCGGGTTCTCGATGAGGGGGAACGTCCTGGTCGCGAGGATGGACAACCTCGGCGACGTCCTGCTCGCGGGCCCGTGCGTCCGCGCGGTCGCGGCCGGCGCGGAACGGGTGACCCTGCTGACCGGGCCGCGGGGCCGCGCCGCGGGCGAACTGCTGCCCGGCGTGGACGAGGTCATCAGCTGGTGCGCGCCGTGGATCGACCCCGAACCTCCGCCGGTCACCCAGGAGGACACCGACGCGCTCGTCCGGCGCTTGCGCGGGCTTTCCCTCGACGCGGCCCTGATCCTGACGTCGTTCCACCAGTCACCGCTGCCGCTGGCTCTGCTGCTGCGGATGGCCGGCGTGCCGTGGATCGGCGCGGTCAGCGAGGACTACCCCGGATCGCTGCTGGATCTGCGGCACCGTGTCGCGGGTGACCCGCCGGAGCCGGTCCGGATGCTTTCCCTGGCCGAGGAAGCGGGATTCTCGCTGCCGCCCGGCGACCACGGCGGTCTCGCGATCCGCGAACCGCTGCCCTCGGTGGACGAGATCGTCGGGCCCGGCGGCGAGGGCTATGTGGTCGTCCATCCGGCCGCGTCGGTCCCGGCCAGGCAACCCTCGGCCGAGCGGTCGGCCGCGATCGTGCGGGCGTTGCTGGACGCCGGACACCACGTGGTCGTGACCGGGTCCCCGTCGGAAAGCACACTGACCAAGGAAGTCGCCGGGGACGCGCTCGATCTTGGCGGCCGCACCGGACTGTCCGAACTGGCGGCCGTACTCGCCGGGGCGGACGTCGTGGTGGCACCCAACACCGGCCCCGCCCATCTCGCGGCCGCCGTCGGGACGCCGGTGGTCTCCCTGTTCGCCCCCGTCGTGCCGTCGTCGCGCTGGGCGCCGTACGGAGTGCCGTCCGAAGTGCTCGGCGACCAGCACGCGGCCTGCAAAGACAGCCGGGCCCGGGTCTGCCCCGTGCCCGGCCATCCGTGCCTGGACCGTATCGCGCCCGAAGCCGTCGTCGACGCGGTCGCGCGCCTCAGCCCGGTGTCGTCTCACCGCCCAACGCGGCGATGACCTCACCGCTGTAGTACGACGAAAGCCGATTGGACGCCAGGAAGACGTACGACGGCGCGAGATCGTCGGGGTGAGCGGCGCGCTCGTACGGGACCTGGAGGCCGAACTTCTCCACCTTCTCGGGCGGGAACGTCGACGGGATCAACGGTGTCCACACCGGACCGGGCGCGACACAGTTGATCCGCACCCCGCGATCGGCCAATGCCTGCGCCATCGCGTACGTCCAGGCGTGCACGGCACCCTTGGTCGCGGAATAGTCGATCAGGGACTTGTTGCCCCGCAAGCCGTTCACCGAACCGGTGTTGATGATCACCGAGCCCTCACCCAGATGGGGCAAGGCGGCGTTGGTGACCCGGAAGAAACTGTGGATGTTGACGTCGAAGGTGTGGGTCCACTGCTCGTCGGTGAGCTCTTCCGGGGAATCGACCGGCCACTGCGTGGCGACATTGTTGACCAGGATGTCCAAGCCGCCGAGCTCGTTCACCGTCCGGTCGACGATCTCGCGGCACTGCGCCGCCTCAGCCAAGTCACCCGGAAGAAGGAGGCACTCGCGCCCTTCGGCTCGTACGCGCTCTTCGGTGTACTTCGCGTCCTCGTGCTCGTTCAGGTAGGCGATCGCCACGTCGGCGCCCTCTTTCGCGAAGGCGATGGCGACCGCGCGGCCGATCCCGGAGTCGCCGCCGGTGATGAGCGCACGCTTACCGCTCAGCAGACCGCGGCCCTCGTAGTCCTCCATGGAGTCACGAGGCAGCGGATCCATCTTCGACGTCACGCCCGGCGGCTCCTGCTGCTGCGGCGGCCGTAACTTTTCTGGCATCGGAATCCTCCCGTCGGGTGCTTTCGTCGACGGTTACCCGGAAGCTCCCTTTCTCGAACATGCCCGGTCCCGTGCCGCGCCGCTCCCAATGTGGCATTGGGGACGCTCCAGGTCCCCAATGCCACATTGGGAGCACTCCACCCCGACGCGACCACGGCACCATGAGCCCCGGCGCCCCAGGTCCAGCGTTGGGGGGGGGGCCCATAGAGCAATCGGGGGTGTGGGAAAGGGGGTTGGGGAGGCCCCCCGCCCCGGCGGGGGGGGGGGGGGGGGGGGGGGGGCGGC